>JAGWXJ010000052.1 GCA_018969935.1 Alphaproteobacteria bacterium
GCAATCTCACGGCTGATGATTTGGCAAAGGCTATCGCCGCAAACCCGAAGCCTGAACTGCTACACCCGTACTTCGGCTAACGCGGGGGCGGCAGTGCCGCTTCCACGTCCGCCATCGTATCCTTGAAAACGGGGCAATCAGCGCCTTTTTGCGCTGTTGTTGGCGTTTGCGCGCAGCCTGCGCACAGCAGGCTCAAGGTAAAAAAGGCGGTCAGGCAAAAGGGTTTCATGCGTCTGGCGTTGTGGCAGGCTGTACGGCCTGTTGGTCATGTCCGCCCATGATAGCCTTTCTTATTTCTTCCTTGATAGCGTCTTCTATCTTCTGGCGCTCCTCGGGTGGCAGGGCCGCCAGCTGTTCTTCGGTCAGTTTATGTGCGGCAAGGTACGATGCGCGGATTTTCTCGGCAATCGTCATGCTCTGGAATTTCATGAACTTCTCGGCAGCGGCATTTTTGGGTGCAGGGGCCTCGGCTTTTGTCCCCACATCGGTGCGCGCATCCGCAAGCATGTCGCTAAAATTCGTAACGCGGCTGCCAGCGCTTTGTTTGCTCAAGCCCGGTACCGCCGCGCCGGTAGTATTGCCATAAATTGCAAGGTCGTTCATGTCTGCCTGCCTGTCTGCAAAAACCCAGGCAATAGCTGCAATTTTTATGCCATTACAGGCAGTCGCTCGGGCGCGGGCGCGTGGGGTCGTTGCTTCGGCACGCACGGTAATGGGCGGGGCTTTCAACGGCCATATCCCAGAGGCCAAGCCGCTGGCTTTGGGCATAAGCCTCATCGGCGGCATAAAGCCCGCCGCTATAGCGCTTGTATTCATACACGGCACCGGCACGCACCATGGTGCGGCCAAGGTCGTAACCGCCGGCCTCGCATTGAGCCACAAGCCGCTTGTAGCGGTCGATATCCTGTATTGTGCAGGTCACGGTACGCCCTTGCGTAATGCTGACCATCAAATCCCGCGCGGCAAGCCCGCAGCGCACTTTATAACCGTCCTTCGTGCAGGTCTGGTCCAGTTCGGGCGCATCAATCCCGAAGATGCGTATGGATTGCGATTTGCCGTTGAATGTAATCCGTATCGTATCCCCGTCATGCACGTGGGCGGGGCCGCTCAGGCGCATGCCCCTTGCAAGTTCGCCGCTCTGGTGTGGTGCGGGTGCTGCCTGCATGTTGAAGGCTGCGCGCAGGGCAAAAGCCATGCCGATGCCAAGGCCGATAGCGATGATGGTGTTGCTTGTTTTCATGGGTGTATGACGGGCTAGTAAAAACCCCGCCTTTGGGGCGGGGTTTTTAAGATTAACCGCGGATGCCGAGTTTCTTGATGAGTTCGGCGTAGGTTTTTTCGTCCTTGCGCTTCAGGTAGTCCAGAAGCGTACGGCGGTTGGAAACCATTTTGAGAAGGCCACGGCGGGAAGAAACGTCCTTCTTGTGGACTTTCATATGTTCCGTGAGTTCGTTGATACGGTCTGTCAGAAGGGCAACTTGCACTTCCGGTGAACCCGTGTCTTTTGCACCGCGTTGGTGCGTTTTGATTACGTTTGCCTTGCGGGCAACTGCTTTCGACATCGCTCTCTCCTTTAAAAGAGGTTGAACACACGCTCAGGTTTAACCTCGCCGCCTTCAAGTCTGACCATCGCCACAGCCACGCCGTTACTGCTAACGGCAAGGAAGGGGCCAAGGTCGGCGCCATCGGGCAACCGGTCGGCATTCATTCGGGATAGAAAATTCAACCCCATGCCGCGCCTGAGCCTTGCTGCTTCCGCTTCGTCAACCGCCAGTGCCGGGATGTCGTCCAGCACGGTTTGGACAGGCTGCAAAACAGCTTTCGGGTCGGGTTTTACACCTTCATCCCTGAACAAGTCCAGTGAAATCGCGTCTTCTATGGCAAAAGGGCCTACACGGGTCCTGATAAGGGTGGTGATGTACCCGCACACGCCAAGCGCATGCGCTAGGTCCCGCGCCAGCGCCCGCACATAGGTGCCTTTGCCGCATACCATGTGCAGGCGGGCGGTATCCTGCGTGGCTTCAAGCAGCTTCAGGTCAAATATTTCAACGGGGCGGGGGGCTATCTCCACGGCCTCGCCGGCTCTCGCAAGGTCATAGGCGCGCTGGCCGTCTATCTTGATGGCTGAATACTGCGGCGGCACCTGCAATACATGCCCGATAAAACGGGGCAGGGCGGCCTTGATGGCCTCGGGCGTCGGTCGGGCATCGCTCGTGGCAATAACTTGCCCCTCGGCGTCCTGCGTATCGCGGCTTTCACCCCACGTAATCGTAAAATCGTATTCCTTGTCGGCGTCCATGGCATAGGCAACTGTCTTGGTGGCCTCGCCAAGCGCGATGGGCAAAACGCCGCTGGCCAGTGGGTCAAGTGTGCCGCCATGGCCTGCCTTTTCAGGGTGCCACGCCCGTTTGACGGCACCCAAGGCGGGCGTTGAGCCGATACCGGCAGGTTTATGGAGGTTCAGCCACCCGTGCAGCGGGAAGCGCTCACGCTTCGCTGTCTTCGTCATGGATCTGCTTGATGATGCGCTCGATTTTATCGGCTTGCCCGAAGCTTTCATCGGCCTTGAAAACAAGGCGCGGCGTAAACTTCATTTTCATCTGGCGGGCAATTTCCTTCTGGAAGTAGAAGGCTTCCTCGTTCAGCGCATCCACAATCTCGCCCACGTTGTAGCCGCCCAGCGGCATCACGAACACGGTTGCGTTTTTAAGGTCTGGCGCAATGCGCGCTTCCGTCACCGTAATCAGGCCCGAATTGATGAGGGCAGGGTGGTCAAAGCCGCCATGCTGCAAGGTCGCGGAAATGACGTGGCGAAGTTCCTCGCCTACGCGCAATTGCCTTTGGCCTGCTGGCTGTTTTCTTTGCTTCATGGCTTGCTACCGTTCGGCTTTGCTTATGCCACGCTGCGCTGTTCGGAGATGACGTCGAAGCACTCGATGACATCGCCTGCGCGGATATCTTCGTAGTTTTCAAAGGCCATACCGCACTCGGTACCTTCCTTGACTTCCTTGACTTCATCCTTGAAGCGCTTGAGGGTCTTGAGCTTGCCTTCATGGATAACCACGTTGTCGCGCAACAGGCGTACCTTGGCCCCGCGTTTGACAAAGCCAGTGGTAACCATACAGCCGGCAATCTTGCCAACCTTGGTGATGTTGAACACCTCGCGGATTTCCGCGTTGCCGATGAACTCCTCGCGCAAGGTGGGCGAGAGCATACCGCCCATCAGTGCCTTAACGTCGTCGATGACGTTATAGATGATGGAATAGTAACGGATATCCACGCCGTTCTTGGCGGCAAGGTCGCGCGCTTGGCTGTTTGCGCGCACGTTGAAGCCGATGATAAGCGCCTTGGAACCGGATGCGAGCGATACATCGCTCTCGGTAATCCCGCCAACGCCCGAATGCAGGACGTTGATGGCAAGGTCCGCGTTGTCCTCGTCAATCTTGCGCAAGGAACCTGCAATAGCTTCCACCGAACCATGCACGTCGCCTTTGACGATGACGGAAAGGGTGGTCTTGCCGCCTTCCTTGGCGGTAGCGAACATCTGCTCGATGGTCTGGCCACGGCTTGCCGTGATTTGCGCTTCGCGTTTTTTGCGGGCGCGGTACTCGGCAATGTCGCGGGCCTTGGCTTCGTTTTCTACAACCACGAAGTCGTCACCGGCATCGGGCGTACCCGTAAGGCCAATAATCTCTACAGGCTGGCCGGGCACGGCTTCTTTAATCTGCTTGCCTTGGTCGTTAAGGATAACGCGTACGCGGCCCCACTCGGCGCCGGTCACGAAGATATCGCCGCCTTTAAGTGTACCTTTGGATACCAGCACAGTGGCAACGGAACCGCGGCCCGTTTCCATGCGGGCTTCAACAACCGTACCAACGGCATGGCGGTCTGGGTTGGCTTTCAGGTCCAGCACTTCCGCTTGCAGCAGGATGGCTTCCTCAAGTTTGTCGAGGCCCATTTTCTTCTTGGCCGATACTTCAACCACAAGCGTTTCGCCGCCCATGTCTTCAACGATGATTTCGTGTTGCAGCAGGTCCTGCTTCACGCGCATCGGGTTGGCATCGGGCAGGTCGATTTTGTTGATAGCCACAATCAAAGGCACTTTAGCGGCCTTGGCGTGGTTCAGCGCCTCGATGGTCTGGGGCATGATGCCGTCATTGGCGGCAACAACCAGCACCACGATATCCGTGATGTTGGCGCCGCGTGCGCGCATTTCGCTGAATGCCGCGTGGCCCGGTGTATCGAGGAACGTGATTTTTTTACCCGAAGGCGCGGTAATCTGGTACGCGCCGATGTGCTGGGTAATGCCGCCGGCTTCACCAGCCACAACGTTGGTGGAACGCAGCGCATCAAGCAACGATGTTTTGCCGTGGTCAACGTGGCCCATGATGGTAACAACAGGCGGGCGGTTGATGAGGCTTTCATCGGTATCGACTTCACCTTCAATGCCCGTTTCAACGTCACCCTCGGTCACGCGTTTGACCTTGTGGCCGAACTCGGTGGCGATCAGCTCGGCTGTATCGGCATCGATGGATTGCGTAATGGTCGCCATCACGCCCATTTTCATGAGGGACTTGATAACGTTGCCCGAACGCTCGGCCATACGGTTCGCAAGTTCCTGCACCGTGATGGTTTCAGGCAGGATAACCTCGCGCACCACTTTCTTGGACGGGTCGACTTCGATGGTCTTGTTCTTGCTCTTCTGGCGCGCGCGGCGGACAGACGCAAGCGAACGGCCATGGTCGCCTTCAAAGTCTTCTGTCAGGGCTTGCGTAACTGTCAGGCGGTTATGGGCGCGCCATTCATCATCGCGTGTTTTCTTGGCGGTGGCGTCGGTGCCTTTGCGCTCCATCGCCTTTTTCATGCGGTCGCGGTAGCTCTCGCTGCTCTCGTCGTCACCGGCGGGGGCAGGGCCAGCACCGAAGTCGCGCACCGTCTGGGTACGGACGATTTTGCTGGCGGCCTCTTGGCGCTTGGATACGGCGTCTTGGCGGCCGCGTTCGATTGTTTTTGCCTGCTCGAGTTCAGCCGCGCGGATTTTCTCCAGCTCCTCCAGTTCTTTCTGGCGGGCGGTTTTAATGGGCTCCATCGCGGCGGGGCCGATTTCGGCGGCATTCGGCTTGGGCTGTGCGGGTTCTTTGTCCTTGTTGGCCAGCGCCTCTTTGAGGGCGCGTGCGCGGGCTTCGCGCTCGCTGTCGCTAAGGCCCTTTTGCGCGGCGTCTTCAGCCGGCTTGTCAGGGCCCGTGCTGCGCTGGCGACGCACTTCAACGGCAACAGCCTTCGTACGGCCGCCCGAGAAGCTCTGGCGGACTTGGCCTGCGGCGGACCCGCTGGTGCCGATCGAGGCCCCGGGTACGTTGCTCTTGAGGCTCAGGGTTTTACCCGAGAGTGTAAGCTTGCCGCCTTTGTTTTCGTTGTCGCTCATGTCAGTCTTTCCAATAATGACTAGGGGTATACACCCAATTTACTCAAAGTGAAAGCTTTTCAGCCGCTTTCAAGGCCTCCCCAACCCCCCGTAAGGGGTTGGGGGCGGATTGCATAAAATAAACTAGGCTGCCGCTTCCGCGTCGCCAGTCTGTTCTTGGCCGAACCAGTGGGCACGGGCCGCCATGATAAGGCGGTTGGCCTGCTGTTCGTTCATCTTCTCGGCACCAAGGATTTCAACCAGTTCGTCGGCTGCAAGGTCGCCGAGGTCGTCGCGCGATTTGACGCCTTTTTCAGCCAGTTTGATGATGGTGTCGAAATCGAGGTTTTCAAAGCCGATGAGGTCGTCTTTGATGCCAAGGGCTTTCTTCTTCTCGTCAAACTCGCGGGCTTTGGCTTCCAGCCAGTTTTTGGCACGCTGTTGCAGCTCGGCGGCAACATCTTGGTCAAAGCCTTCGATGGAGATGAGTTCGTCGATTTGCGATTCAGCAATCTCCTCGACCTTCTTGAAGCCTTCGGCAACAAGCAGGTGGGCGATAACGTCATCAACGTCCAGTGCTTCCGTGAAGAGGGCCGTACGGATGCGCGTTTCTTCGGCGCGGCGTGCGGATTCTTCTGCTTCCGTCAGGATGTCGATATCAAGGCCCGTAAGGATGGATGCAAGGCGCACGTTCTGCCCGCGGCGGCCGATGGCAAGGCTGAGCTGCTCGTCGGGTACAACCACGTCAATACGGCCTTCTTCTTCATCAAGCACCACTTTGGCGACTTCAGCAGGCGCAAGGGCGTTGACGATGAAGGTCGCGATATCGGGGCTCCATGGCACGATGTCGATTTTCTCGCCCTGAAGTTCCTGCACAACGGCCTGCACGCGGGAACCGCGCATACCAACGCAAGCGCCAACGGGGTCGATGGAATGATCGCGCGTGTAAACGGCAATCTTCGCGCGGGAACCGGGGTCACGCGCCACGGCCTTGATCTCGATAAGGCCATCGTAAATTTCAGGCACTTCCTGCTTGAACAGGGCAGCCATGAAACCGGGGTGCGTACGCGACAGGAAAACCTGCGGGCCGCGTGCTTCCTTGCGTACATCATAAATGTAGCAACGAACGCGGTCGTTCGGCTTGAAGTGTTCGCGGGGGATGCACTCGTCACGGCGAAGCACGGCCTCGCCTTTGCCGAGGTCGATGGTCACGTTGCCGTATTCCACGCGCTTGACGGCGCCGGATACGATTTCGCCCATACGGTCCTTGAATTCTTCGTACTGCTGCTCGCGCTCGGCATCGCGCACTTTCTGGATGATGACCTGTTTTGCGGTCTGCGCGGCAATACGGCCGAAGTCGATCGGCGGCAGGTCGTCAATCAGCACGTCGCCGACTTTCGCATCGGTCTTGATGCGTTTGGCTTGGGCAACCGTCAGTTCGGAACCCTCGTTCTCGATGGTTTCGACAACCATGCGGTAACGCTTGAGGCTGATAGCGCCGTTTTTGCGGTCGATGGATGCGCGGATGTCCTGATCGTAGCCGTATTTCGTACGGCCCGCTTTCTGGATGGCTTCCTCCATCGCAACAAGCACAACCTCGCGGTCGATGTGCTTTTCACGGGCGACAGTGTCGGCAACGTGTAAGATTTCCATGGGTTACCCTTTCGTTGGTTGGTATTCGTCAATGTTAATCGGTTTGGGGAACTGTCCTTTCTGGACAGCATTCAAAAGTGCATCGTCGGCGACAAGGCGGGCCGCGGCCACATCCCCCATGCCCAGCGTAAAGCTGCGCTTGTTGTCATCGACAATGGTAAAACTCTCGGCGTTGGCATCCGTAATGGTGCCGCGTATCTTTTTCTGGCCATCGGCCAGCGGGCGGCGGAATTCGATTTTCACGTCATACCCTTTGAAGCGTATGAAATCGGCTATATGCGTCATCGGGCGGTCAAGCCCGGCTGAACCCACTTCAAGGCGGTAGGCACCGCCCTTCATGGCGTCTTCAACATCCAGCAGGGCCGATACTTCGCGGCTGATCTGGCTGCAGGTATCCATGGTAAGCGGCGTGCCGTCATTGCGCTCCAGAAATACTTCAAGCGCATTGCCTTTGCCCGCTTGGCTGCCGCCAACGCGCACATGCACAAGCCTGCACCCGTGCGCCAGTGCAACGGGTTCGATGATGGGCGCAAAGCGTCCTTCGGGGTCTTGCAGTGTTGGTCTACGTGCTTCCATTGTCCTTCGGGCAACAAAAAAGGCGGGCTTCTTAGGGCCCACCCGATCAAGTACTTACTTTCAGGATGATGGTTAAATAATCCCGTTTATCGCGTTTTGCAAGTCTTTTTGTACAAAACTAGATGATGGCGCTAAACGTAATCCAGAGCGTGATGAACCCGACCAATGCCATCATGGCCAGCGGGAACAGGAAGCGCATGGCGTTCTTAAGCTGCACCTTTCTGGCGATCACCACGAACTTGGCAAACACGCTGCCAAGCAGGGCACCTACTATCGCAACACCCGCAACCCATGGGCCGATGCTGGCATCCTGCGTCATGGCCGATGCCACCGAAACAACCGCACCCGCCGAGCTGATGATGCCCGAAAGGAAGGAAGCCAGCACAAACGCATCCTTGCCAAGGTAGTACGTCACCATGGTCATGAAGATGATAAGCCCCGCCAATATGCCCGAGAACTTGAAGATAAACGTAATGGGCAAAGGCCGCTGCGTGATGCGGAAGTTGCGCATCTCCTTGTCGTCCACAAGCTTGATGAAGCTGTAGGCCGTAAGCGACGCGAAAAGCACGAATAGCGATATGAGCGTGAACTGGAAGGGCTCGAACACCTCATACCCCAGCGCCAGCCTCAGGATGATGATGATACGGAAGATGGCGCCTGTCACAGCCGCAACATACCCGAGGAAAATCTGGTCGATGCTCAGGGCAGGGGCGGGTTTGCCAGTTTCATCGGGCTTCTCGTTGTTTTTAAGAAGCATGATGATGGTCGCAAGCGATGAAACAAGCCCGCCAAGGAAAGTCGCGATAATCAGCGCGTTCTTGCCCTTCAGGTACTTGGTCACGAAGTGGGCGATAAAGCTCATCAGGCTTACCATCACCACAACCTTCCAAAGTGCCGCCACCATGACGGGGCGGTAGATGACGGTTATGTAGCCATCGGCATATTCAAACAGCGGAATGGGCAGGCGCGCATCGGGCGGAATAAGCGGCGTAATGCTGATGGCAATGCCGATAAGCACCGCAAAGTCGATGATCTCCTGCCTGTCGATGGTATGGACAAACTGGTAAATCCGCACCTTGAGGCCCAGCACAAGCAGCACCACGAAAAGTATGGTCGCAACAGCCCAGAAAGGCGCGCCGAAATTGGGTAATGCGGCAACAAGGAAAGTGAAGGGGATGGAAAGCAGCGTGGTCATCCCCACCGTTTTTTCCGTCACGCGGATGTTACGGATGATGAAGATGGCAAGCGTAAACATGATGACGGTGCCAAACGCACCAATCCACGCCAGCGGCACTTCCTTGTAAAACAGGCTCGATACGTACGAAAGCGCGGCCACCAGAATAAAGTCGCGCATGCCGGCCATTTTCCAGTCTTCGCGCACGTTGACGGTGCGCTCCATACCCATCGTGAGGCCCACCATCATTGAAACGAGGAAGTTCAAAAACAGGTGGGAGGATGTGGCGGTTTCCATATCGATCATGAGGCACCTTCAGAAGAAAAACACATATCTCCTAAGGGTATGGAAATTCGCAAGCTTCGGCAATGCCTAACGGCTTCAGACAGGCTTTCTGAAAATCAGATAGCTTTGCTGCCTGCCTGCGGTCGCGCCTTTGCCCTCGTAGCGCGTGGGCAGCCAGCCCTCGGGCGGGGTTTGCCAGTCGGCTTGGCTTTTGGCCGTCCACTCGAATTTGCCGTGGCGGAGCGTCTGTTCAATGGTCCATTCCGCAAGTGATTGGTGATCTGTCGTAACGATCAGGCTCCCGCCTGCGCGCATCACGCGCCAAAGGGCATCTAGCGTATCCTGCTGGATAACGCGGCGGCGGTGGTGCTTCTTCTTCGGCCAAGGGTCCGAATTCAGGATGTATATGCGCTCGAACACCCCATCAGGTATCGCCGCCAATAGCGGTTGCGCTATATCTCGCCAGATGCGCAGGTTGCTAAGGTCGTCATCCGCCACAAGCTTGCACAAATGCGCAACGCCGTTGATGAAGGGTTCGCAGCCAATAAAACCGATGCGCGGGTGTTCGCGGTGCCACGCGGCAAGGCTATCCCCGTTCCCGAAACCGATTTCAAGCCAGAGCGCCTCAGGCTTGAAGGGGAAGTTGAGGGCCTTCGTAAGGTCTCTGATTTCGGTTTGGGGTAGCACGGTTTCAAGCGCATCCTGCCGCACGGCCCGCAGGGGCCGTGACTTGCGCCTACCGTAAAACTGGTGCTTTACAGCGCCTTCTTCAGCGCTTCCACAAGGTCGCATGCTTCCCACGAAAAGCTGCCGTCAGCCTCTGCTACGCGGCCGAAATGGCCGTAGGAAGACGTCTTTTTGTAAATCGGGCGGTTAAGCTTCAGGTGTGTGCGGATGCCGCGCGGGCTGAGGTCCATCACCTTGCCGATGGCTTTCACAAGGGCCTGTTCGTCAACCTCGCCGGTGCCGTGCGTGTTCACGTAGACGGACAGCGGTTTGGATACGCCGATGGCATAGGAAAGCTGGATGGTGCACTTGTCGGCAAAACCTGCAGATACGATGTTCTTGGCAAGGTAGCGTGCGGCATAAGCAGCCGAACGGTCGACTTTCGTCGGGTCCTTGCCGGAGAATGCGCCGCCGCCATGCGGGGCTGCGCCGCCGTACGTATCGACGATGATTTTACGGCCCGTAAGCCCGCAATCGCCGTCAGGCCCGCCAATCACAAAGCGGCCCGTCGGGTTCACGTAGAATTCTTCCTCGGGGCACATGAAACCCTGTGGCAATACCTGCATGATGTATGGGCGGACGATTTCTTTGACGTCTTTTTGCGAAAGCCCGTCCTTGTGCTGCGTAGATACAACCACCGATGTCGCGCGCACGGGTTTGCCGTCGCGGTATTCGAGGCTGATCTGCGATTTGGCATCGGGGCCAAGCATGTCGTTCAGCTTGCCGTTGTGGCGGTCTTCGGCCAGCAGGCGCAATATTTTGTGGGAATAGAAAATCGGCGCGGGCATCAGCTCGTCCGTTTCGCGGCAGGCATAACCGAACATGATGCCTTGGTCGCCTGCGCCTTCGTCCTTGGCGGCGCCGGCATCAACGCCCTGCGCGATATCGGCGGATTGCTGGTGCAGCAGGTACTGCACGTTCATCGTCTTCCAGTGGAAGCCTTCTTGCTCGTAGCCGATTTCTTTAACGGCATTGCGCGCGGTTTCGATGATTTTTTCTTTGGTCACGCTGGCGGGGCCACGGCATTCGCCGGCAATGATCAGCGTATCGGTGGTGGCAAGCGTTTCGCAGGCCACGCGGGCTTCGGGGTCGGCAGCAAGGAAAAGGTCGACAATGGAATCCGACACGCGGTCGCATACTTTGTCGGGGTGGCCTTCGGCAACGGACTCGCTGGCGAAGATGTAGTCTTTGAGTTCCGCATTTTGCGCACCTGCGGCGTTCATGATTTTAGGCTGAGCCATCATGGTAACTTTCTCGAGTGAATTGTGTGATTAAAAACGCCTAAACTGACCAGTTTTCTGGCGGCCAGTCAACCCATTTTGAAAGGGGGGATGCAAGGGCAGGGCGTTACTTCTTGCCCTTGCCGCTTTGCTCGGCCATCTGGCGTACGAGTTTTTGGACGCTTTTGCGCAGCTCCTCGTCATCGATTTCGTAATAGTACTTGAGCAGCTGCGTGCTCTCTTTTTTCAGCATCGGGTCTTCATCAAGGGAAGCCTGCGACACATCGGAAACCATAAGGGCCTTGGGCGTCTTTTCGCCGATATCGGATACGCCGGCATAAAAGTAGCTGACAGGCACGCCAAGCACGCGGCTGAAATCGACAAGGCGGGCGGCGCTCATTTTGTTGGTGCCGTGTTCGTATTTCTGGATTTGCTGGAAGGTCATACCAACGGAATCGCCCAACTGCTGCTGGGAGAGGCCAAGGAACATACGGCGCTGGCGGAGGCGGGATCCAAACACCTTATCCCGATTACCGGCGCTATCTTTTGTCTTACGTGCTGCTTTTATCATTTTTTATAGTTCTGCTCTTATACGGTATGAACTTTATTCGTACGACTGTATTCAGTCTTATCTGCAAATATGCACTTTTTAAGGTCATTTTTGCTGGATCACAAAAAAGCCAGCTAAAGCATCAAGTGCCATAGTCAATAAAAACGCATGCGATTATGCGTAAAGATTCAATATGACATATATGTAAA
>JAGWXJ010000190.1 GCA_018969935.1 Alphaproteobacteria bacterium
ATGGTAAAGCGGGTCGATAACGAACACGACGGTAAAGGCGTCCGGCAATTCGGTGCCGGCCTCGCGCATGTAATCAATGGTTTTCCCAACCGTCCAGAACCGCGGGATGGATACGAACTCGCGGCTCATCAATCGGCCTGCGGAATCATCAGGGTAGGTGAGGCCTTCTTCCACCGCCGCACGGTCAGCCGCCGAAAGTTTCAGCAATATCTGTTTCTGGAAGCTGGGGGAAAGGTCTTCAATCAGGCTGACGGCGTCATCGCTTTCCAGCACCGATATCAGGCTAGCAACGCGTGATGCGGGCATTTCCTCAAGGGTCTGGCGCGCAAGGTCGGGCGCAAGCCATGAAAACACGGCAGCATTGAAAATGGTGGGGAAGCGGTCAATCAGGAAGGCGCGGTCACCTGCCCCGATTTTGGATAGCAGTTCGGCAAGGTCGGCGGCGTTGAGGTCCGCCAGAAATACGCGCACGTCATCGTCCCGCCCATCATCGAGGGCGGTCAGAATATCGTCAATCAGCTCGTCCGAAAGCGTGGCTTCGACAACCACATCGGTGTCAGGGGCCTGCGGGTCTGTAAAAAGACTTTCCTGTTTGGCTTCTGTGAGCGTTGACGGATCCTTGGGCAGCGATTCCGTTTCCATTGCCCTTACTTATACGCTCACGAATAGGGAACGCCAGATTTTTTAAACAGGCTTAGGCCGATACTTCTTGCCCTGCCATTGCCTGTGCGCCCACGGCGGCCAGCGCCGCAATGTTGACAAGGCCGCGCGGTGTTGCAGCGGATGTCACGATGTGGACAGGTTTTGCAACGCCAAGCAGGAAGGGGCCTACTGCCGTACCTTCCGACATGATTTTCACGGCGTTGTAGGTGATGTTCGCGGCCTCGACAGTCGGGAACACCAGAAGGTTCGCAGCCCCTTTGAGGCGTGAGTTTGGCATCACGATTTTGCGGATTTCCTCCGACAGCGCGGCATCGGCATGCATCTCGCCCTCGACTTCCAGATCCGGCTCGCGGGCATGCAGCTCGGCAGCCGCTTGGCGCATCTTGATGGCGGATGGATGGTTGTGCGTGCCAAAGTTGGAATGGCTGACCATCGCAATTTTAGGTTCGATGCCGAAGCGCTGCATTTCTTCCGATGCAAGGCGCGTCATCTCCACGATTTGGGCGATGCTCGGGTTCGGGTTCACGTGCGTATCGCAAAAGAACACCGTCTGCTTCTGGGTAATCAGGCCCACGCAGGCCGCAGCCGTTTCAACGCCCTTTTTAAGGCCGATGATGTCGTGCACATGCTTCATATGTTCGTGGTACTGGCCGACAACGCCGCAGATCATGGCATCCGCCTCGTTTTTCTGCACCATAAGGGCGGCGATAACGGTCGGGTTCGTGCGCACGACAAGCTTGGCAACGGCAGGCGATACGCCTTTGCGCTCCATCACTTGGTGGTACGATGTCCAGTAATCGCGGTAACGCGTATCGTTTTCAGGGTCCACAAGGTCGAAGTCGCGGCCCGCAGCAAGGCGCAGGCGCATTTTCTTGATGCGTGATTCCACAACCTTTTCACGGCCAATCAGGATGGGGCGGGCCAGCTTGTCATCGGCAAGCGTTTGCGCGGCCATCAGCACGCGGTCTTCCTCGCCTTCGGCAAACACGATCTTCTTCGTTTCCTTCTTCGATGCGCTGAACAGCGAGCGCATGAGCATGTTGGAACGATACGTGTGTTGCGTCAGTTTCTCGCGGTAGGCATCAAAATCCTTGATGGGGCGGGCGGCAACGCCCGTATCCATCGCGGCCTTCGCAACTGCAATCGAGATGTTGACGATAAGACGCGGGTCAAACGGTTTGG
>JAGWXJ010000053.1 GCA_018969935.1 Alphaproteobacteria bacterium
TACCTTGTGCTTGCCGATGAAATCAGCCCCGACAATTGCCGCCTTTGGGACATGAAGACCAAAGAGAAAATGGATAAAGACCGTTTCAGGCAGGACCTTGGCGGGCTTACGGAAGCCTATCAGGAAGTGGCCGTGCGCCTTGGCATCATCCCGCGCGAGGGGATCGTGCAAGGTGACAGCTTCAATGAAAAGCTGGCCGCCAGCCTTGAAGAAATCGAGAACGAGATGGGCGATAACCGCAACATCCGCGCCATCAACAAATCCAAACCCATCAAGTAAGTGCCATGAAAGCCATCATCCACGTTTCACTCAAGAAAGCTATTCTCGACCCTCAGGGCAAGGCGATTGCCAGCGCTCTCAAAACCATGGGGTTTGACGAAGTGGAAGACGCGCGCCAAGGCAAGGTCATTGAAATCATGCTGAACGGCAAGGGTGACGAAGCGCGCCTTCGCGACATGTGCGACAGGTTGCTCGCCAACCCCGTGATCGAGGACTACAAGATTGAGCTGGTTGCGTAACCATCCGTCTATCCGCCCTTCGCTCGAGCATCTGGTCGCCGAGGACAGGTATTTTAAAAAACATTTTAGTGCCGATGCGATTGAAGCCATCGAGCATAAGCACCGCCCGTGTTCCTACGAGGCATTTGCGCGTACGATTGTAGGGCAGCAGCTTTCCACCAAGGCAGCAGCAACCATTTGGGGGCGCATGCAATTGCTGGCCGACCCGTTTGAGCCAAAGGCCGTTTTAAAGCTGAAGGATGAAGTTTTGCGCGGGGCAGGCCTTAGCGGGCAGAAGGTTGTTTACTTACGCGGGTTATCGGAGGCTGTACAATCCAAGGCCTTCAGGCCCGAGAAACTTAAAACCATGAGTGACGAGGATGTCATCGAGGCTATAACGGCGCTCAAAGGTTTCGGGCGCTGGAGTGCCGAGATGGTTTTGATGTTCGCGCTGGTGCGGCCCGATGTGTTTTCGGGTGGGGATTTGGGCCTGCGCGAGGGTATCAAGCGCGTGATGAAACTGAAGGAACGCCCGACCGACAAGGAGTCGGTAAAACTGGCCGAGCGCTGGAAGGGCCATAGGACTGCGGCCTCGTTACTTCTATGGCACGCGTGCAAATCTTGACATAATATGTAAAATATTGCTAGGGTATGGGCCATGAAACTTAGCCGCCCTGCCTGTGCCGTGATTGCCGCCCTGACTTTTGGTTTTGGTGCGGGTGCCAATGCCACCCAACCCCAGTCAGGCGCACTTGTTTTCGACCGTATCGAGCCACTGGAGAAGGGCGGGCTTATGGCTGTGTTCAGCCTTAGCCTTGGTGAAAAATACGCTGTCCCAGACGTGCTGTCCTTTGCCTGCCCCAGCTTAAGCGACAAGCACATGAGGTCCCATATTGAAGAAGCGATGGATGACCTACTGGGTGATCCCAAGAGGGATGGAAACAACCCCGATAAAATTCTGGTCAATGACGCGACCTATCAATCCATTTTTGCATCGGTGCCGCATGCTTTGCGTACGGCTATTGATGCATGCACACCTAAAATCATGTGAGGCATCATGAAAAAGCTTGCTTGCGCTGCCCTTGTATTTAGCTCGCTTGCCAACACTGCAGCCGAGGCCGCTACCAATGCACGGACACCCCGCGTTGTCATTACCCGTGTTGATGCCGAAAGTAGTACCGCACAGGTTGCCATTATATCGCGTGGGAATGACAGGGTGAGGGAAGGGCAGCGCATTATTGCGGGCACTGTGCCTTGTACGGATTTCCTGACCCAAGAAGGCGGGATATCCGCCATCCTGAACCGACTTACCAGCAATGGTGATGTTGACCATTTGCTGCGTGAAAACGGAATTACGATGGAAGATCTGGATTTCTCGGTACCGTTTGCAGTCGGTATTGGGCGCCTTAGCTGCAACCAGCCGTTCTAAAACCCGAATTGTTCAGCCAAAATCCGGTCTTCCAGGCTGTTGCCTTCGGCAAACAGTAGTGTCGCCGTTTGTGTTTTATCGAGCGTTATGGTTGTTGAAACAACCTCATCCACTTCATGGAAATCGGCAATCGCGTGGACGTTGCGGCGGTCTGCATCCAAGACATCAAATGTGATTTTTGCGTTATCATCCAGCAATGCGCCTGACCAGCGGCGGGGGCGGAACGGGCAAATGGGTGTCAGTGCCAGCAAATTGGCATTGAGCGGCAGGATGGGGCCATAGGCCGATAGATTATAGGCTGTCGAGCCCATGGGTGTTGCAACCAGCGCGCCATCGCCCACCAGCTGTTCCACGCGGGTTTGGCCATCAACCGCAATTTTAAGTTTGGCGGCCTGCACGCCCGTGCGGGTGAGCGATACTTCATTGAATGCGATGTGTTCGACGATGCTGCCATCCAGCCTTTTGGCATGCATCCGCAGCGGATGGACGTGCACGGGCGTTGCGGCCTTGATGGCTTTTATCAGGTCATCGCCTTCGCCGAATTCATTGAGCAAAAAACCGTGCGTGCCGCGATGCAGGCCGTAGAAAGGCTTTTGCAAGTGAACGTATTCATGCAGGGTGCGCAGCAAAAATCCGTCCCCACCCAAGGTCACGATGACATCGGCATCCTTCGCATCCACTGCGCCGACTTTACGGCGCAGGGTTTCCATTTCGGGCGTGTTGTCACGCTTTCGTGATGCGAAGAGGGCGATTTTCATGGGTGCCGATTATGCCGCGTTGGTGCTGATATCCTCGCCCTTGCCGCCGTGTGCCACGGACCATGCGACAGGATCCTTGAGGAAGCTATCGACGGAATCCAGCAAGGCTGCATCGAAGCGTTTTTCCTCGCGTGCCAAGGCAATCACATCCTGCCAGTTGCATAGCGCGATGGTGTTCATGCCCAGTGCGGCCATTTCCTTTTTCGTGCTTTCATGGCCGTAGGTGAAGATAACAAATACGGTATCAACCTTCGCTTCTGCGGTGCGCAGGGCATCCACGAATACTTTTACGCTGACGCCGTAATTCTGGACGTCCTCGGTGATGACAACTTTGTTGCCGGCTTCGATGCTGCCTTCGATTTGCGCGTTGCGGCCAATGCCTTTTGGCTTTTTGCGGATGTAAATCATCGGCTTTTGCATGCGGTCCGATACAAAGGCGGCGTAGGGGATGCCTGCCGTTTCGCCGCCTGCGATGATGTCCACATCGGGGCAGTTGGATTTGATGCAGGCGGCTGCGAAATCCATCAGGGTCGAACGTTCCTTGACGAAGGAGATAAGGCGGCGGCAGTCAACGTATACGGGCCCTTTGCGGCCTGATGTGTAGGTAATCGGCTCGGCGCTAATGAATACGGATTTGGTATCAAGAAGGATGCGCGCGGTTTCGCGGGCCATTTCAGCTTTGGTTGCCATGACGTATCTCCCATTGTTGGACAGGACGGTTTTAACGCGGAAAAAGCGGTTTGGCTACAGTTTAGGCCTCAGGAAGGGCCTTGCATACGCCTTCTTATCATGGCGGCCTGTATCAGCGTTTCGCCAATTATGGGCGGATGCTGGGATAGCATTGCCAGCGCTTCCTTGCGGATGTCACGCGGGGGCGGCGGCGGGGCAGGGGTAAATGTGTGGTTGTAGCTATAGACGCGCGAGAGGTGGATGGATGTTTGCACCTTATAGTCTATGCCGAGATGGGCCTTGCCCACTTCCTCGGCAATTGCATGGAGGCCGCTGTAAAAGACAGCCGAGTGTTTCAGCTGTTCCAGCACGTCCGTTGGCGTGTGGCTGTTTGTGCCTGCAAGTTTATTGAAGGCATCGTGTACTGATGCCGGAATATGCCGATACACGGTAGATTGTATGCGTGGGCACCGGCCATCGTGCGTATGCCAAGCGGGTTCGGGCGGGGTTATAATTTTGAGGCCCTGCAATTCGGGAAACGCGCTCGTTACCAGTGATTTTTCATGGTACTTCAGGGCATCCAGCGCGCCGATGACGGGGAGGATTTCATGTTCCTCGTCGGAGAAAGTTACGGCATGCACATCCAGCACCATGTGTTCGATACTGATGTTGGCAGGGTCGATTTTGCGGTGCGGGTTGATAACAAATTCGCCCGATTTGAATTTTTCGAGGCGTTCGGCTGCAGCATCGGCGGTTACAAAACAGTTGCGGATGGAGCCGCAATCAAATTCATGGGCGTTGAATTCGGTGCGGTCCTTGAACGCATCGTCATGCTTGTCTGCGAGCACAAGGTAAGCGCCGCCGCCGCCATATTTCTGGCCAACAGCTGTCAGCAGGTAGCCGTGCGCAATAACCGATTGTTCAGAGTAGAATGCCATGGATTTTCTATATTCATGGCTGGGGCTGGTGTCAAAGAATTACTGGCTGACCCAGAGGATGCGCGCAATCCAGACAATGTCGCTGGCCGCAAAGGTGCGCGCGTCGTGCGCGGGGTTTAGCGATTTCAGTTCAATTTTCTGGGCGGTTTTGCGGGCCAGTTCCTTTGCCATCACTTCGCCCGTGCGGGTGCGGACGACTACGCGATCACCCTTACGCAATTGGGCTGTGGGGCTGACTACAATCACATCGCCGTCACGGTAAAGGGGCTGCATGGAATCGCCCTGAATTTCGAGGGCGTAGGCGTGGTCATCAATGGCCTGCGTATCGGGGAAGCGGACTTCATCCCAACCGCTGCCAACGGGGAAACCTGAATCATCGAAGTACCCGTCGCGGCCAGCTTGCGCGAGGCCGAGGAGGGGGATGGGGCGGATGGCCGAGCGCGTTTTGATGGTGACTTCGCGCAGTTCAACGAGGCCGATGAAATCGGTCATCGTCGTTTCGGTGACGGAGAGAATTTTTGCGATGCTTTCGGTGGAGGGCCAGCGGGGTTTGCCTTCAGGGCTGATGCGTTTGGAGCGGTTGAAAGCCGTGGGGTCCAGACCTGCCTTGCGGGCGAGGCCCGATGTTGAAAAGCCCGAGCTTTCGGCAAGCTTGTCGATGGCGATCCAGATGGCGTCGTGGGAAATCATGATGGGAGGATGTATAGGGGCGTGAAACTGTTGTCTAGGAAAACTGTCATATAGGAATCGGATACGGTAAATAAGAAAAAATTCCTAAAATAATCGTTGACGGCGGGTTATTGTTCGTTCAGTTTAGAACAAAACAGGAACAAACAAAAGACCGAAGAAAGCCCCGCCATGCCGAAACCACCCCGCGCCCCCGCCCAGACATCGCTGCACACAACCGTGCCGTTTGATACGGCGGAGGAGGCGTGGTTCTGGTTCATACAGGCCAATCAGGCGCGGCTAGATGGCGCGCGCTACACGGCAGTGCGCGGCAATGTGCGCCGTCCGTGCGAGCCCGTTGATGTGTTGCGCATCCTTGACCGCTTGTACCGTTCGCGCCGGTTGATGATGGACCACCTGCGCGTGTTGCGTTTTTACGGCCTCAGGCAAATGCCGCCTGAAGGCTGGCGCAAATCGGAGGCGCGTGCGGCCACGTTGTGGGCGGAAGCTTTGCGCGCCCTCGAGCCCATATTCATCGACAAGAAAATCATGCGTGATCCTTTCATGCGGGCAGTTGAAGCGCACCGCGATGTTGTGCCGCTGTGGGTATTCGGTGCGCAGGGGCAAACGGAGGCGCGGCCATGAGAGAGGTCTATGTTGCGTTTTCGGGCAAGGCGGATGTGTGGTGGCTGCGTTTTTTGAAAGCGGGTTTCAGGCACTGTTTTGCCATCGTGCGCGAGGAGCACGGCTGGCTGGTGATAGACCCGCTGTTGCACAAAATGGATGTGCTGACGGCATCGCAAGACCCTGCTTTCGATATGCCGCAATGGTTGCGCGCGCGCGGATACCGCGTTGTCAAAGCCACTGTATCGGCACCGCCCATGCGCGCGCTTTATCCCGCGCCGTTTACGTGCGTCGAGGCCGTTAAACGGCTGATTGGCCTGCAGGCGTGGGCTGTGTTTACGCCGTGGCAGCTGTATCGCCGCCTTTTATCACTCAACACCATTTAAGGAGAAACCAATGGGAAGCTTTTTCACAAGGCCTACGCCCCCACCAACCGTTACGTACACGGCCCCTGTGCAGCAAACGCCTTCGCAACCTGCCGTACCTGCTGTGCCTTCAACAGGTGCAGTTAGCAATGATGCCGAGAAGGTGGTCGCAACAATCCAGAAGCGGCGGAGCGTGCCGCAAACCATCCAGACATCGTATCGCGGTGTTCTGGCGCAGGCCGATTTTGTGCCCGCGCGTAAAAACCTTTTGGGAGAATGAATATGACGCAAGGACAAGCCGTATCACAAGCAAGCGCAGCCGCCATTAACGAGGCCTATATGCAGGCGCGCAAATCACGTGCGCTATGGGAGAGCATCTGGCGCGATTGTTACCAGTATGCGTTGCCGCAGTCGGATGCCTTCCAGACACGCATGAACAACGCACAGATTTTTGATGGCACAGCCATGGATGCGGTGGACCAACTGGCGTCATCGCTGCTGGCGAACCTTACGCCGCCTTGGTCATCGTGGTTCGGGCTCAAGCCTGGCCCGGAGTTGAGTGCTGCGGAGGCCGAGGCGCTGGCCCCCGTGCTGGAAGGTGCAGCACGCGTGATGCAGGCGCATTTTGACAGGTCCAATTTTGCGGTCGAGATGCATCAGGCATTCCTTGACCTTGTGACAGCGGGTACAGGCACCATTTTGTTTGAAGAAGCTGGTGTGGGGCAGATGTCGGCCTTCAAGTTTTCGGCGTTGCCGCTTTCATCTGTCACGCTTGAGGAAGGTGTAACCAGCGGCAGGCTTGAGCGTGTGTACCGCGAGGCTAAGCTGACGGTTGCGCAAATACAAGCGCGCTTTCCTAGGGCGGTTTTGCCTGCAAGCATGCTGCGCGAGCGTGACCCCAATAAAACATGGGGCGTGATTGAATGCGCGCAGCCGGATGCCGAAAAACCCGTTATCCGATATGCCGTGATATTGACCGAGCCTTATGAAACCCTGCTTTCGGAGGCACAGCTGGCGGCATCGCCATTTATCGCCTTCCGTTGGGCCAAGGCGCCTGCCGATGTTTACGGGCGTTCCCCCGTCATGAAGGCTTTGCCTGATATCAAGACGGCCAACAAGGTTGTCGAGCTGATCCTTAAAAACGCATCGATTGCCGTGACGGGTATCTGGCAGGCCGATGATGACGGGGTGTTGAACCCTGCAACGGTAGAGCTTGCGCCCGGTACCATCATACCCAAGGCTGTTGGTTCGGCCGGTTTGCGGCCGCTGGAGATGCCCGGGCGCTTTGATGTAAGCCAGCTGGTACTCGATGATTTGCGTGCGCGTATACGCCATGCCTTGCTGACAGACAGGCTCGGCCAAATCGGTGACCGCCGCATGACCGCGACAGAGGTGATGGAGCGCAGCGCCGAAACCGCATTGTTGCTGGGGGCTACCTATGGGCGCTTGCAGTCGGAGTTGCTGACGCCGCTCGTGCAGCGCGGGTGGGCCATCTTGCGCCGCCGCGGCGAGGTGCCAGACCTGACCATAGATGGCCGTACCGTACAGCTTGATTACCGTAGCCCGCTTGCACGTGCCCAAGGGCAGCGCGGCGTTGCCAATACCATCAACTGGATCACCACAACGCTGGCCATGGGGCCTGAAGCCGCTAGCGCTATTGATCTGGTAGGTGCCGCACGATTTATCGGTGAGGCGCTTGGCGTGCCGAGTGACCTTATCCGCAAAGATCTTTCCAACCCGATACAGGAGAAAAAAGCATGATGGGATTTTTCAAATCGCTATTCACAAAACCGTTATTGCAGGAAGCAAAGGCGATAGTGCCCGCGCGGGAGGATGCGCCTGCCATCTTCGCGCGCCTGTTTTCCAGCGATGACGGGCAGAAGGTGCTTTCCTACCTGCGGGCTAGCGTCAATGCGCGCGTGGCAGGGCCGGAAGCCAGCGAGGCGGTGCTGCGTTATTGCGACGGGCAACGTGCGCTTTTGCAGACAATCCATGGCCTTGTGGAACAGGGCCGTAACTGAATTCAAACGTGAAGGAGAAAACAATGACAGAAACGAATTTGCTGGAAGCACAGCCGGTTGTCAGTGCAAAGCCTGCCGGCCTGCCTGACAAGTTTTGGGATGATAACGCCCAAAACGTGCGTATGGATGACCTTATCAAGTCGTATTGTGCGCTTGAGAAAAAGATGTCGGCGGGTTTTGCGGTGCCGGAAGACCCCGAGGGCCGCATGAAAGTGTTGCGTGCATTGGGCGTGCCAGAAACGCCAGACGATTATCAGGTGCAGATGAAAGGCAATCTTTTGCAGCCTGATGGTGAAGTCAACAAACGCCTGCATGCCAAGGGTTTTACGCCCGAGCAGGTGCAGGAGGTGTATGACCTTGCGGCTGACCGCCTTGTGCCGATGATACTGGATATTGCGGCGGAATTTCAGGCAGATCGCGAGATCGAGCGGCTTGTGCAGGCGTTTGGCGGGCCCGAGCAGTGGCGTGAAGTATCAAGGCAGTTGCTTGCCTTTGGCCGCAAGAATTTGCCGCCCGCCGTGCTGGAAGGGCTGTCCGGTTCCTATGACGGTGTGATGGCGCTCCACCGCATGATGAAGGGTGATGCGCCTGCCATGCTGGATACCGCCAAGAATGGCGGCGGTGTAACCGAGGCCGAATTGCAAAGCCTGATGCGTGACCCCAAATACTGGCGCGAGCGTGACCCTGCCACTATTGCGAAGGTGACTGACGGCTTCAAGCAGCTATACGGAAGTAACTAGGAAACAAAAAACCCGCCTTCGGGCGGGTTTTTTCAGGCGTTGCCGGTTTCGGCATCCTTTTTCATGTTTGCGGCATCTTCGATGACCTTAGAAAACGCCTGCTGGATCTTTTTTGAAACATTCACAAATTCGAGTGCAATTTTTGTTTTGCCCGCGCGGATGACTTTAGCGCGAACAGGAATTTCGGTCACGACATCCGATAATTTGAATTTCATGGTGACGTCGTGCTCGGAGCCGTCTTCGAAAGTACGGCCATCGGCTTCAAAAAGAACACCGCACTGCGACCAATCGTGAACGGGGTAATTCACGCCATCGACAGCGGCCACGCAAATATCGGTCATGCGGCGGGGGAAACGACGGCGCGTAGGTACGCGGTTGTCGTTTATCGCGTTTTCGAGGGTTTTGAGAATTTTCTCGTTCATAGGGGGGTATTCTAATGATTTTGCCCATTTTGGTCAAAATATAGAAAATTACTTGTCCTTTTGGCCTGTTTTTGCAAGAAAGTATCAATAATTATAAAAAATACGAGGTTTCATGTGTGCCCAAGCTTTTCGCCAATTTCAGGCAGTTAGTCTTACTTTCCAAGACGTTGATGCCCTTAGGGCCGAGCGGGATCTCAGGGAGGCTTCCCTTAAGGGGGAAGCTACGCGCCTCAAGGTAGCTTTGGGGGACGTAAGCTATCCCGTTGCGATTGGACCGTCCGAGGCCAGTGTGGCATTGCGTAAGCAGATTGCGGCCCTGAGCGATAGCAGGCGGCGTGTACTTATTATAGGCCCTTACGGCACCCCTAAGGCTGATGTCGCCAAGGCCGTATACGATGCGTATATCGCCGAACAGGCAAAGACGCGCAAATCCATTTCGGTTGTAAATAGATTCCAAACACTTGTATGCCGCAGCGATATGGCTTTTACGGATGTCAGGAATGCGTGTATTGCTGCCGCAGATGGCACCCTTTATTTGCACCACGTTGATATGCTGGCGCCTGAAATCCAGAATGCGTTTGCAAAGTTTCTGGGCATGCCGGCAAAGCACGGGCAGTGCCGCGTAAGGCTTATTTCATCGGCACACAGAGAAGAAGACATGACGCCCGATTTGCGCGCGCGCCTTGATCTTGAAACGATTGCACTTGCGCCGCTGAACGAGCGCCGCGCGGATATACCTGCAATGGTGGAACACATGTTTGTGGATGCACGCCGCAAGACCCGCTTGTGGCATAACGCAACGATGCAAAGCACGATGCCTGTCGCGCTTTCATCCCTTGATTGGCCGGCAAACGACATGCAGCTTTTTAATGCCATTGAAAGGCTTTGCATTGTTGCGAAGGCAAATGGCGCGAGCATCGTAAGAATGCCCGAGATTGCAGAGAAGCGCCGACCACTGGAAGCAGCCCAGAACATCGACCTTGATCTGGTAACCGCGCGCAATGCATTTGAGATAGCATTTATCGAGGCCCATTTGTTGGCGAATGGCGGCAATATCAGCAAGGCGGCGCTTACTATCGATATGACGCGCCCTGCGCTGACACGCAAAATCCATGCAATGGGTATCAGGCAAAAATAGGTGTTGACATACTAGGAATTAATACCTAGTATTGTTTTTGTAAACACCACACCTGCGCCTTGTGCGTGGGCAGAAGGGGGCGGTGTTACCCCTTCGCAATTCCTATCCCATGTTCCTGAACAAAAGATAACGGGGCGGCATATTTGCTGCCCCGCCTTTTGTTTATTCCACCCGCTGTTGCTGCCGCACCAAGTCTGCGCGCGAGAACAGCCAGATGCGGGCCTCAAACCCCAACCATCAAACAAGAAAGGAAGGACACGCATGTCCATTTCCATCGATAACGCGTTTGTTAAGCAGTTTGAACGCGAAGTCTTCGAGGCCTATCAACGTACGGGCTCGAAACTGCGCCCGACGGTCCGCAGCAAGAACAACGTCAAGGGCTCTTCGGCCGTGTTCCAGAAAGTCGGTACCGGTCTTGCATCCACAAAATCAGCCCACGGCATGGTGCCTGTGATGAACCTCAACCACACATCGGTTGAAGCCACGCTTCAGGATTATTATGCCGGTGACTGGGTTGATAAGCTTGATGAACTCAAGGTCAACCATGACGAACGTCAGGTGATTGCCAACGCGGGTGCGTATGCCCTCGGCCGCAAGACCGATGAGCTGATCATCAACGCGCTTAACGCATCCACCAACACGGTTACGGATACGGCGCAGGGCCTTACCATCGACAAGGTGCTCGAAGCGTTTGAAAAGCTTGGCGCGCAGGAAGTGCCGGATGACGGCCAGCGTACAGCGATTGTCGGCTGGAAGCAGTGGTCACAACTTTTGGCGCTCAAGGAATTCTCGAATGCCGATTACGTCGGTTCCGAGGATTTGCCGTTTACAGGCACGCAGGCTGTCAAATGGCTTGGCACACTCTGGATTCCGCATGGCGGGCTTCCCTTCAACAGCACCACGGGTGTGCGCCGTTGCTTCTGGTACCACAAAACGGCCATCGGCCATGCTTCCGGCCAGGATGTCGAAACCGATATCACATGGCACGGCGACCGCGCGGCGTATTTCGTGAACAGCATGATGAGCCAGGGCGCCGCCCTTATCGAGGGTAATGGCGTTGTTGTCATGACCTGTGACGAAACCCCCGCCTAACCGACACTGAAGGAGAAAGACAATGGCTTATAATTCCAACAACCTGAGTGTCCTTGCCTATGCCAACAACTTCACGCTGTGGCATTACACGACCACCGATTCATCGGTCACGACG
>JAGWXJ010000054.1 GCA_018969935.1 Alphaproteobacteria bacterium
TCAAAGAATGCCGTTTGTTCCAGCATGATTGTGCGGGCGTATTTGATTGTGTTGGCGAGATTGGCCGAGAACAGCGCGTTTTCTTGTGCGTAGGGCGATAGCGCTTCAATCACGTCGCCTTTGCTATGCGGTAAAAAGTAGCTTATGGCCGCTACTTCGGCCACGGCAATACCGCCAATCAGACAGGCGCAAATAGCCCATTTTCTGCTTATGCGCGGGCGTTTTTCCGGCTCGTCATCAAAAAGGTTGTGGAGGCCTCTGGGTTCGCGGGTCATGGGGCGATTACCTTCAGGGCGGGTGTTGTTTGTCTTGTCCTTATTGCCTCAAGCGACGTTGCGTGCGCCGTCAGGATTTGCTTGAGGCTTCTGAATTCATCGTTGTCTGGTGATTTTTCTATCCAGTTGAAGAAGCGGCGGTCGGGGTGGTTGTAAAAGGCCACGTACCTATCCATACCCTTAACCAGCCTTTGCATCGCATCCATGTACTGGATGGTCGCGTTGTAGGTTTTCATGGGTTCGTTGCGCGCGGCGGTTTGCAATTCCATCAGCTTTTTATAGGCTTCGCGGGCGTCATAGCTGCCGTAGCTCGGGTAGCCATCCAGATAGGCGCCCAACCTATCAAGTTTTGCAGCCATATCAGGGATGAACTGCACCCTTTCCATGACGGAATCATAAAGGCCCACGATTGTCTGTCTGTTGGCCTGTGCCCAATGGTTGTTGGCCGCAAGCGTGATATCAACGCCGCCTTTTGGTTTTGGTTCCGGCCATTTGATTTTGCTTTCCATGTACCAGATTGTTGTTAAATATCCTGCAATAATAATCGCCCCAGCAGCACCGCTTACTGCCAATTTGCGGTCTTGGCGGCGGTGGTGTGCTAGTAATTCTTCCCTATCTAAGGGGGATACAATACGGGCAGCCTTATCAAGCCTGAGTGTCGGCCTTGGGGTTTCAGGTTTGCGTTGTGGGGCTGGTGTTGCCTTTTGTTGTGCAGGTGCTGCGGCAGCAGGTTTTTCCGCGTTTTTTGCGCGTGCCTGCCGTGCTTTTTCCGCTTCACTCAGATAACGTGCCACATAACCCCCTAAAAATTGTTATGTAAATATATAGAGGGAGGGGCGGATTTGCAACTATTTCAGCTTTTTGGCCAGCCAATCGGGTGACTGCATTTCAAGGAGGCGGCTTAGGGTACGCTGGAATTCAAAGCCGTGGGTATTACCGTCATAGAGTTTGTCGGGCGTGGTTGCGGCCCTGACTACCAGCACCTTGCCTGCATCGTAGAGGGTATCAACAAGGGTCATGAACCGGCGCAGCTCGTTCCTGTTCTCCTCCCCCATTCTGGGGACATTATCAACGAAAACAGCGAGATAGGCTTCGCACAAGGCCAGATAATCGACAGCGCCGCGGGCTTCACGGCAGAGCACGTCAAATTCAAGCCATGCCCTGTGGCCATCGGTGCGGACAACGGGCAGACTGCGGCCACCGCCCACATCCAGTGCGGCCGAGGTTGTGCCTGCACTGCCTGTCAGGGCTTCAAACAGTGTATCCATCTGGCCCCAGCTTTGGTCACCCAAGGGGTAGAACCATGTACCGCGCTCGGATAGGGCCCTCAGGCGGTAATCGTTAGGGCTGTCCAGATACACGACATCCATATGGGCCTTCAGGAAGTCGATGAACGGGAGGAAGCGGCTGCGTTGCAGCCCGTCCTTGTATAAATCCTGCGGGGCGTAGTTGGATGTGGCGACGACGGCCACGCCGCCTTGCATCAGTTTTTCAAACAGCGGGCCAAGTATCATGGCGTCCGCGATATCGTTCACGTGCAGTTCATCAAAGCACAGCAGGTCGGTTTCTGCGGCTATCTCTTTGGCAACATCGCCCAAATAATCGTCAACATCGCCGCCCGTGTCGCGGAGTTTTTTGAGGCGGGCATGAATTTCCAGCATGAAGGCATGGAAGTGGACACGGCGGGTTTTAGGCCCCTTCACTTCCCTGACCAGCATGTCCATCAGCATTGTTTTGCCGCGGCCTACGCCGCCGTACATGTAAAGGCCGCGGGTTGTGGCTTTGCGTTTTTGTTTGCGCTTGAGAAGGCTGAGGATGTTCTGAGGTTCATCAGCGTTGCGGTTTTGCCAGCGGGCCAGAAAGGCATCCATGGCTTTTGCGGCGTCTTCCTGTGCGGGGTCGCGCGTGACTTCGCCTGCGGCCAGTTTGGCCTGATAGGCAAGTGCTACGCTCATGATTCACGCTCTTTCGCCTTTTCGAAGCGGCGAATGAGGAAGATCGAAATTTCGTAGAGCACGTAAAGCGGTACGGCCAGCAGCGTTTGCGAGAGGATATCGGGCGGGGTCAGGACAGCGCCGATAACGAAGGCCAGTATGAGCATGTATTTGCGTTTTCTGGCGAGAGAGTCCGCATCGATGATGCCCGCGCGGGCCAGCAGCATCAACAGTACGGGCAACTGGAAGCACAGGCCGAAGGCGAAGATGAGCATGATGATGAGGTTGAGATAATCACCGATGCGGGCTTCCAGCTGGATGGGTAGTATCGTTTGCCCAGCCGTTGTCTGGAAGCTGAGGAAGAAGTGCCATGCCATGGGCATGATGTAGAAGTAGACAAGCAAGGCGCCTGCGGCAAACAGCAGCGGCGTCGCTATCAGGAACGGCAGGAAAGCCTTGCGCTCTGTTTTATAAAGGCCGGGGGCGATGAACATCCAGATCTGGCTGATGATGACAGGCAGGGTGATGAAAAGCGCCGAGAGGAACGAGAGCTTGAGGGAGGTTACGAAGGCTTCCGTCAGGCTTGTGTAGATCAGGCGCTGCGTTCCCTCCTGCCCCATGCTTTGGGCAAGCGGCGCAATGAGCCATGACAGGATGAGGTCGTTGTAGTGGTAGCAAACGCCCGTAACAGCCGCGAGGGCGGCCACGCAGCCGATGAGCCGCTGGCGCAGCTCGATGATATGGCCAAGGACCTCGGTTTTATCCTCGGTTAGCGGCTGTGTCTGGCTTTGGGGCTGGTCCGTCATTGGCTGGTTCGTCGGGGATGTTTACTGCAATTTCAGGGATGTCTTTATCGGGGGGCGGCAGCAAATCCATCAGGTGCTCGTCCGCATCGGTTTCATCGAATTCGTGGGTATCGCGCACAGGTGTTTTGGGGTTTGGGCGCGTATCAACCTTGCCGCTGGTTTCGGCTTTTTCCATGAAGTCCTCGAACTGGGAGGACAGCGCATAACGCATGTAGCGGAAGCGGCGCATGAGCTTGCCCGCCTGATACATGATGTTGGGGATGTCTTCAGGGCCGAACACCAAGAGGGCGATAACGCCCACCAAAAGCATTTCGGACCAGCCAATGTCGAACATGGCGGGGTTTATTCGCTTTTCTGTTTATCAGCAGGCTTTTGGGGTTCGTCGTCTTCCTGAAGGCCTTTTTTGAAGTTCTTTACGCCTTTGGCAAGGTCGCCCATCACGTTGGGCAGTTTGCCTGCACCAAACACAATGAGAACAACAAGTACGACAAGTACGATATGGCCGAGCGACAAACCCATGTTAACCCTTATCCGTTAAACCAACAGTTCAGGCGGCGGCTTCTTCGGATTCCTCGGCGTAATCGTCCTCGGAATCTTCGGATGCCAGTACCGCCCCGCCCTCCTCGTCGAACAGGTCGGCGGTGACGGCTACGGCCGGACGGCGGTCGAGAAGGCCTGCGGCCTTCAGGTCGTCCAATCCGGGCAGGTCGACTATAGACTCAAGGCCGAAATGGTCAAGAAAAGCTGGCGTGGTTACCCATGTGAGAGGGCGGCCCGGTGTTTCGCGGCGGCGGCCGGGTTTGATCCAGCCAGTTTCAAGGAGCATGTCGATGGTGCCTTTGGATGTGGCGACACCGCGCACACCTTCGATTTCAACGCGGGTAAGCGGCTGGTGGTAGGCGATGACGGCCAGTGTTTCCATGGCGGCACGGGAGAGCTTGCGTTCTTCTACGCGCAGGGTTTGCAGGCTCTCGGCCAAATCGGCGGAGGTGCGGAAGGCCCAGCCCTGCTCGCTTTCCTCGAGGGATACGCCGCGGTCGGCGTAATCCTGCTTCAGTTTGGCCAGAAGCGCGTGAATGCCCGCGCCTTCAAGGTGCGGCAGGAAGGTTTTGAGTTTGTCGGTGTTCACCGGCTCGCGGCTTGCGAAAAGCGCGGCTTCTAGGACGCGCAGGTCGCGCGTATCGTCGTTCGGATCAAGCATCATTGGCGGCATCCTGTGTTTGTTCACGCAGTGAGATGTAGATGGGGCCGAAAAGGCCTTCCTGTTTAAGATTGATTTTTTCCTGCTTCACCATTTCGAGGGCGGCGGTGAGGGTCGAGGCCATGGCGGACCTTGTATTCAGCGTTGCGTCGTCCTCATTCGGCATGAAAGCATCAAGCGCCTTCCAGAGTTCTTTCCATTGGCTGGAGGGCATGTGGCCAATCATGTTGGCGAGGCGCATCGTGGCCTCGTCCATGCTCATGAGCGGCCATGTCTTGATGTCGTAGGTTTTGGGGTTGGCGCGGCGTGTGATGGCGCCATAGGCATCAAGAATATCAAAGAGGTTGGCCTGCCATTTGACGGCTACAGGCGCTTGGTCAGCCAGCCCTGCTAGGCCAACGGGCAAGCGGTTGAGGCCAAGCTGCGGGCGCTCGAACAGTTGTTTTGCCACCTTTTGCATGGCTTCAAGGCGCTGGAGCTGGAAGGCAAGCGCTTCGGCCAAGGCTTCGCCCGAGAGTTCTTCCTCGCCTTCCGCATTCGGGATAGCGGGCAGGAGAAGTTTGGATTTGAGGTAGGCCAGCCATGCGGCCATAACCAAGTAATCGGCCGCAAGTTCGATACGCAGTTTGCGTACTTTTTCAACGAAGGCGAGATATTGCTCGGCCAGTGCCAGAATGGAAATCTGGCGCAGGTCCACCTTCTGGTCACGGGCCATGGTGAGAAGCAGGTCAATCGGGCCTTCGTAACCATCGAGGGAAACAATCAGGGCGTCAGCCGCTTTTTCTTCAGCGGTGCGCGCGGGGTCTTCCTCGAAGGGGATGGCGATTGCGTTTTCCATTATGGAATTCTTAGCATCGGCGGCGGGTTTAAGCCACGCTTGCGCGCAAGGTGTCCACAGACTTTGCGGCCCAGTTTTGCAGGCGCTGGCGGGTTTGGGTGGGCATTACCCCCACCGTTTCCGCGGCTTTTGCCCTTTCAGGCACGGTACCGTGGCAATGGAGGGCGATATCGCAGCCCGCCTTGATGGCAAGGGCGGCCCTTGTGGGTACATCGCCCCATTTGCCCAAAGCTTCCATGAACAGGTCATCCGTCAACAGCAGGCCGTTAAAGCCAATCGTGCCCCGTATGACCGTGCCGATGATGGTGGGCGAGAGGGTTGCCGGTAACTCGGTATCCAGTGTCGGGTATACCACATGGGCGGTCATGCCCCAGACGGTATCGTTATCCATGCCGCTGGCGACGGTTTTGAATGGCAGGAAATCGGTTCCCTCCAGTGTTGCCTTATCGGCATCCACGTGCGGGAGTTCATAGTGGGAGTCCACTACGGCGCGGCCATGGCCCGGCATGTGTTTCATGACGGGTGTCATGCCTGTGGCTACCGCGTATTCGCAGGCGGCCAAACCAAGGGCTGCGACCAACGTCGGGCTAGAGCCGAAAGCGCGGTCGTTGATGGCCATGGCGTTGTTGTCATCAGGTACGATATCCAGCACAGGCACGCAATTGACATCCACGCCCATGCCGCACTGTACGCAAGCCAACGCATCGATGTTGGCTTTCAGTTGCTTGAGGGCTTTATCGGGGTCTTGTTTGTATACTTCCCCGAATGTGCGGAACGCGGGGAAATCAGGCCAATGTGGCGGTCTTAGGCGCTGGACGCGCCCGCCTTCCTGATCAATCAGCACAGGCGCTTTCCAGCCCACCGTGTTGCGCAGTTCGGTTACCAGTGCGGTTACTTGTGCAGGGCTATCGCAATTCTTTTTAAACAGGATGAAGCCAGCGGGTGATGCGCTTTTGAAAAACGATTTTTCATCGGCGTCCAGTGTTGTGCCTGTACAACCGTAAATGATGGGGGCCACGTTGGCGGGTATACTAGCGGCGAAGGACAAGGCAGCCCCCACTCGGGTTTACGCTACGGAGCATGGCGCAACGTTTATTGGCATCAGCCTGTGACATGGGGCCAGCCTGCACCCTTACAAAACTGCCTTTGCTTGGAATCTCGACTTTGTTGTAGCTGGGTACCAGGCCTTGCAAGGCTTGCGGGTATTTCACTTTCAGCTTGTTCCATGTGGCGGCGTTATCGGCGCTTGCGGGGCCGCTGGCCAATTGGATGTAGTAGTTATTGCCACCTGCTGCGGGGCTTTGCGCAGGTTTGATGATTTGCGCGATTGGTTCTTCCGCTTTCGGGGCTGGTGTCGTTGCCGGTGTTGGTGCCGAAGCAATTTCCGATACGACGTTTTCAAGCGTTTTGGATGGCTTGCCTGGCGTATCCTGTTTTACTTCCTCTTTTACGGCTTGCTGTTTTTTATCCAGCTTTGGTTCGAGGTTTGGTACAGGCGGCTTGGAAGCAGGCATGATCAGGATTTTCTCCTGCGCTTCGAGGGCTTGGGCCGAGATATCAGTGTTAGCGGCATCAACTGGTGCCGTTGGTTCTTCCTTCGCAGCTTCTGTTGCTTCAACGGGTGTTGCGGGTTCTTCTTTTACCGCTTCTTCCTGTTCGGGCTCGGGCGCCGGTTTTGCTTGTTCCTCAACTTTGCGTTTGGCTTCTTCAGGGGCGGGCTGGATTGGTTCTTGCGGGACGACTTCCTGTTTTACTTCGTTTGCTTCCGCGCTTTCTTTTTCTTCGACGGCATCAGGGGCTATGCCCGAGAGGTATTTGCTTGCGCCTTCAGCCTCCGTATCGGTGGATGCAGGTTCTTCGGCTTTTGTCGGCTCGTCACCAAAAAGGCTTTCTACCTTGCGTTCTGGCTGGCGGGGGATGGCAAAGCCGGTGCGGAAGCCCGCAAATTCCGTGTTCGCTTTTTCCTCGTCCTCCTCCGGCACGGGGGCCACGTTTTTCATGGAGGGGTCTTCGGCGGTTTCTGTGCCCATGGCCTCGAAAACAGTGCTATCCGCATTCGGGATAATCTCGCCTTCAGGTTCCTCGGGCGGGATTTTTGCCGGAGTCGCATCAGCCTTGATGAGCGGCAGGCCGCCGGCGCCAACAGCTGTAGCCGTGCGGCCACCGTTGCTGCCATAGGCCCACACAAGCCCGCCTATGACCGCGAGAATGAGCGCGATGAGGGCAATATTGCGCAGACGCATTACGCGGCCTCCAGCTCCGTGTCGGAGCGAAGCTCATCAAGCGGCTCAACGCCTATGACGTTTAGGGCTGCGGCAATCGTAACAGCCACGCCGCGCACAAGGGCAAGGCGCGCAAGGGAGAGCTGTTTATCGTTTTCAATGAGGAAGCGGAGCGTGCCGTCATCCCTCCCCTTGTTCCAGAGGCCGTGGAAGGCTGCAGCCATATCCTGCGCGAAGTAGGCAATCCGATGCGGCTCGCTGGCTGTTGCGGCTTGTTCCACCACGCGGGGCCATGTGGCTATTAGTTTGATGATAGCCATTTCCTCTGGCCTTTCGAGGCGCGAAAGATCAGCCTTCGCGAGGTCGGTATCCGTTACCGCGCCAAACATTTCCTTTGCGTGTTTCATGACGGAGCAGCAACGCGCATGTGCATACTGCACATAGAAATACGGGTTGTCTTTGGATTGTTCGGTTACACGTGTGTAATCGAATTCCAGTGTTTGCCCTGCCTCACGCGTAAGCATGATGAAGCGCATGACGCCCGAGCCCACACGGTCCATCATATCGCGCAGGGTGATGAACGTGCCTGCGCGTTTGGACATGCGGACGGGTTGGCCGTTGTCGGTCACATGCACGATGGATACCAGCGGCAAATCCAGCTCGGCCTTGCCTTGGGTGATGGCCTTCACAGCCGCCTTGGCGCGTTTGACATAGCCGCCGTGGTCGGCCCCCACAACGTTGATGAGCCTGTCGTAGCCCATTTTGTGCATGTGGAAGTAGTGCGCGATGTCGTTTGCAAAGTAGGTTGTAGAGCCATCCGACTTTTTCATCGGGCGGTCGACATCGTCACCGAAGTCGGTCGATTTGAAGAGCGTTTGCTCGCGCGGTTCCCAGTCATCGGGTGTTTTGCCCTTGGGGGGTTCGAGTACGCCCTGATAGATGAGGCCGAGGCCCGTCAGCTGGTCCATCGCCTTGGCAACGGCACCGCTGTTCAGAATTTCGGCTTCCGATACGAAGAGGTCGTGTTTCACGCCCAGTTCGCCCAAGTCGATTTTGATTTCGTTCATCAGGAACCTGATTGCGAAATCGCGGACTGTTTTGCGGTCATCCCAAGTTTTGTGGCTTTCAAGGTAGGCCTTTGCAACATCCTTGAGGTATTCGCCGGGGTAGCAGCCTGCGGGTATTTCGCCGATGTTCTCGCCTGCCGCCTCACGGATGCGGAGGATGACGCTATCGGTCAGGACTTCGACCTGTTTGCCGGCATCGTTGATGTAATATTCCTTTTGGACGGCATAACCGGCCTTGAGCATCAGGTTGGCAACCGCATCGCCAAAAATGGCGCCGCGGGCATGGCCCACTGTTAGCGGGCCCGTGGGGTTGGCGGATACGTATTCGACGTTTACTTTTTCCGATTTGCCGATGGTGCCGTCACCAAAGTTTTTTGCACCCGCTAGCAAGGCGTGCCCAAGGACGGCCCTGAACGCTTCTGGCTTGAGGGCAAGGTTGATGAAGCCGGGGCCTGCGATATCGGCTTTTGTGATGTTGGGGTTGGAGGCTTTTAGTTTTTCGACCAGTTCCTCGGCAACGGCACGCGGTGGCTTGCCAGCCACTTTGGAGAGGATCATGGCAGCGTTGGTTGCCATGTCGCCGTGGGTGGCGTCGCGTGGTGGTTCTACCGTGATTTTTGCCAGAGGCGCATCGGGGTAAAGGCTGTGGACAACCTTGTGGATAGATTCACGTACTTCGTTGAATATATTCATAATTTACAGGCTTTCGTATAATCCAAAAATCTTTTCGTGTTCGACCATCGCCATGCGGTCCGTCATGCCGGAAATGTAGTCGGCAACGGTACGGGCGCGGGTGACTTTATCCCCTACCCTTGGCAGCCTTGCCTGCCAGTCATCGGGCAGTGAAAGCGGGTCTTCCATGAAGTGGTTGAAGAGGTCGCCCAGTATGCGTTCGGCCTTCGCGCGCATGCGGCGCACTGTGTAATGGTGGTACATGCGGGGCATGAGGAATGCGCGAAGGGCTTTCACATGCTCGGTCATGGGCGCTGAAAAGCCTACGAGGCATTTGCCGCATTTGCGGACGTCCTCGACGCTTTGGGGTTTCACTGCCTTGATACGTGCGCGGCTTTCTTCCAGTACGTCCATGACAAGGCGACCGTAGATTTCGCGGACGACGTCGTGGATGCGGCGTGCGCCTGTCAGTTCAGGCCAACGGGTTTTGCGGTCATTCAGGATGTTTTTGAATAGCGGGGATGCGGCTGCGACGTCATCGAGTGTAAACAGGCCTTCAAACAGGCCGTCCTCGATATCGTGGCTGTAATAGGCGATATCATCGGAGATGGCGGCGACCTGTGCCTCCACGCTCGGCCATGTATCGAGGCGCAAATCCCAGTCCTTCTGAACAATCGAAAGGGTGTGCGAAAGCGGCTGGCCTTTTGCTAGCGGGCCATTGTGCTTGACGATGCCTTCCAGTGTTTCCCAGCTCAGGTTCAGGCCATTCCATTCGGGGTAACGTTCTTCCAGAGTGGTGACGATACGCAAGGATTGATCGTTATGTTCGAAGCCGCCGTAATCCTTCATGCATTCGATCAGTTTATCTTCCCCCATGTGGGCGAAGGGCGGGTGGCCCAAATCGTGGGCCAATGCTACGGCCTCCGACAAATCCTCGTTCACCAGCAGGGCGCGGGCGAGTGTGCGGGCAATTTGCGCGACTTCCAGCGTGTGGGTCAGGCGGGTGCGGAAATGGTCACCCTCGTGGCTGACGAATACTTGAGTTTTGTGCTTGAGGCGGCGGAAGGCGCCCGAGTGGATGATGCGGTCACGGTCCCGCTGGAAGGCTGTGCGGATTGCGCTTTCGGCTTCCGGTTTCAGGCGGCCGCGCGACATATCGGGCCTACAGGCATAGGCCGCCAGCGGCAGGGCGCAGTAATTATAATCGTTCGATTGCTCGAGATTTTGCATGGCGTGTAGGATAGCGTTACGACAAGGGCTTGAAAACCTTTAAATCCATGCGCATCTTGTTGATATGGACATCAAACTTACCGATTCAGCTGCCACACGTATCAAAACCCTATGTACCGAGAATAAATCGGCCATGGTGCGCCTATCTGTTGATGGCGGCGGTTGCTCGGGTTTCCAGTATATCTGGGGGTTTGCCAAGGCCGCGAACCTTGAGGATACGGTGTTCGAGCACCAAGGCGCCAAGCTGGTGATCGATGGGGTATCCCTGCCCCTTATCGAGGGGTCGGTTATCGATTATGTCGACGCCCTATCGGGTGCCCACTTCAAAATCGAAAACCCCAAAGCCACGTCATCTTGCGGGTGCGGCACGTCCTTTTCGCTTTAGGCTAAATCCGCACGGGGTTTGGCACCATGGGCCCGTTGCCCCAATCGCCGAATATTGCGCCTAAATCCCAGCCCTTTAGCGGTGTCTTTTTGCCTTTCCGCGGGTGTTCGGGGAAGTAAGGGGAATAGTCACGCAAGCGTGACATGCGGTCGAGGAGGTCTATGAACTCGCCGCCCCTGCCCGTCCACTTGCTGATGAATTGCGCGCCGCGCAAGCCACGGTCTCCCATGTTGCGCTGAAAGGCATCCAGCAAGTCATCCAGATAAAAGCATGGTGTGTATTTGGGGTCGCGGCCGTAGAGGACTTTTATGCGGTTTCCTATACGTTGCTCCTGTGCCGCCTCCGTAAAGCTAAGCTGCGCTGCCATGGCTGCGTCCAGATAGGCGTCAGGGCTCATGCCTTTATCGGCGGGGCGGAACAGGTTCCCCAGATATTCGGGGTTGTTTTCGCGCAATATGATGCGCGGCATACGAAACATCGGGTATTTGGGTACCGACTTAAACAACGGGACGCTTGCGGGGTTAAAGACCGTTCTGCCGCCGAGGATAAAGTTGAGCATTATCTCCATCATATCAAGGCGGGTGCGCATGCCCTGTTGCTGCACGATCAATGGGGCATTGTTCAGGTATTCGGCATCAAGAAGTTTGAAAAAGTCAGAGAGAAGAACAATACGATTTCCAGCATTCCGCAGATTTTGACGGGTGTGGCGCATCTTGGCTTTACACCA
>JAGWXJ010000055.1 GCA_018969935.1 Alphaproteobacteria bacterium
AATGGCCATGATGGCGCAAATAGCTTCCTCGCCAACTTTGGAATCCGGCCCGAATTGGGTTGCCAGCTTCTCAAGTGCGTCCACGCTGGTAAGGCATGTCCGGTGGCGCGGGTCGGGAATGGTTTTTGTTTTGCCGTCTTCGCCCTTGATATCCGTTTCGGCAATGATGCCGCTGATGCTCGTTTCGCGCACGGCGGCAATAAGGGCGCGGCAAAGGCCTTCGCGGGTGGCATGGGCATCGCTGCCGTCTACAAATGCAACCGCATAATCGTAAGCGCTTTCGATAAGCGAGCATTTGTTGAATGACACGCTAACCTCATAGCTTGAAATGCGGGGGGAAGGGTTGCGCTGGATAGCCTCGGCAAAGCACACCATCTCGCTCCCGATGGCCCCCTTGATAAGCGCATCCGCAAGGTGCGGGGAGCTACTGTCGGCAGGCTGGTTGGCAAGCCGGCTGCTCTGTGCCCAAAAATCGCTGGCTTGCGGCGTATAGGTTACGAGGTCCAGAATATCGGCAAAATGAAGGGGGTTTTTGATGTCCATCGTTCCTCGCAGTTGGAAAACCGCCAAAATTAAGCATTTTCATAATGTTAACGTCAATTTTTCTTTAATGTTTTCGGGGCAAGATTGGCGTAAATGCCTGTAATCCCGTATAATAAACTATGGTAGCCACCTTAAAATCCTTCCCGCCCCGCCACTTTGATAACGAGGATGCCGCGCTTGCCGCCATCCACGAGATTTACGACGCCAACGTGGCCTACCTGCAACAAAGCTTCCAGAGCTTCGTAAAGGGCGAAATCAAGTCGGGCCATATCTCGGCCTGCTACCCCCAAATCAAAACCCACATCGGCCCCTCGCGCGATAAAGACAGCCGCGTGGCCTTCGGCTTCGTCAACCGCCCCGGTGTTTATGCCACTACGGTTACCCGCCCCGACATCTTCGGCCACTACTACCGCGAGCAGATAAAACAGCTCCTCAAAAACCATGGCGGCCCGATCGAAATTTCCGTGAGCGATACGCCCATCCCCATCCACTTCGCGTTGGGCGAGCATTTTCACCCCGAAAAGGATCTGACATCCGACCTGCTGGCCATCGTGCCCCACATCTTCGATCAGCCTGATTTACACACGCTGGATGACACAATCGCCAACGGTACTTACCAGCCCAAGGTAGGCGAGGCATGGCCGCTATCCCTCTTTCCCGCTCCGCGCACCGATTTGTCCATCATGCGCCTCAAGCACTACACGGGTACGGCAGGCATCCACTTCCAGAACTACGTTATTTTTACCAACTACCAGTTCTACATCGATGAATTCACGCGCATCTGCCGTGACCTAATGAACGAAGTGCAGGACCCGCGCCTCGCACGCGAGCAGGGGCAGTACACCGCCTTCATCGAACCGGGGGATGTCATTACCCTGAACAAAAACGTGAAGGACAACCCCGATAGCGGCCTCGCGCAGGGCAAGGCCCCGCCGCGCCAGCCGCAAATGCCTGCCTACCACCTCAAACGCGCCGATGGCTCGGGCATCACCATGATCAACATTGGCGTAGGCCCGTCCAACGCCAAAACGATTACTGACCACGTTGCAGTGCTTAGGCCGCACGCGTGGCTCATGCTGGGCCACTGCGCTGGTCTGCGCTCCTCGCAATCATTGGGCGACTACGCCCTCGCGCATGCCTATCTGCGCCTCGACCATGTGCTTGATAAAGACATCCCGCCCTACATCCCCGTACCCGCGCTGGCTGAAGTCCAGCAGGCGCTAGAGCAAGCTGTAGGCGATGTTACAGGTCTAAAAGGCTATGAGCTGAAAAAGATCATGCGTACCGGCACCGTTGCCACCATCGACGACCGCAACTGGGAATTGCAACCGAGTATCGAACAGAACCTCCCGCTCTCGCAGGCACGTTGTATCGCACTGGATATGGAGAGCGGTACGATAGCCGCCAACGGCTTCCGCTTCCGTGTGCCTTACGGCACGCTGCTGTGCGTATCCGATAAACCTTTGCACGGGCAGCTCAAACTACCGGGCATGGCCGATGCGTTTTACCGCAACCGCGTAAATCAGCATCTTCAGATTGGTTTATTGGCAATGGCTATTCTACGCGGCGTAGGCCCTGCCAAACTACACTCGCGCAAGCTGCGCAGCTTCAATGAGGTTGCGTTCCAGTAGGCTTGCATGCGCGGCCAAAGGCCCGCGGCGCGACACCAAGGCGCTTGAGGTGCAGCGCATAGGAATCCAGCAGCGCCACAACGGAAGCATCCGCCGAGTTACCCGACACGCCAATCGTCTTGATTTCACCATACTGCGGCGAATAACTGACAATCTGCACCTGCATGATGGCGTCCGTGCCGTCTTTGGGGTTCAAAACGGTCTGCCTGAAGTCCAGCAGCTTCAACTGCGCAAGCTCGGGGTAGGCACGCAACAGGCTGCGGCGCATTGCCCCGTCGAGGGCGTTAACAGGGCCGTTACCGTTACTGACATCGGGCTCGGCCATTTTGCCCTCGCAATCCAGAAATTCCACGGTCGCCTGCGCTGCCAGTTTAAAGTGTTCGGACGCGCTAGGGGTGCCGTTCCCTGGCAGGCGTTCAACAACCGCGCGGTACGATGAAAGGTCAAAGTATTTGGGCATAAGGCCATAGGTGCGTAATGCCAGTACCTCGAAACTGCCCATGCCGTTTTTGTAAACATACCCTTCCTCGGTGCGGTGCTTGAGGGCCGATACAAGCGCGCGCACACTGGGGTTTTCCTTGCCCGTATCAAGCCCCATACCGTTCAGGAACGGCAGGAAGTTGGAGATGCCGGATTGATTGGATACCTCGATGCGCGGCTCGATGCCGAACATACGGGAGTCGTGGGCCGTGTAGCTTCGTTCGTCTTTCAGCACAAGGTCAACATGCTTGCCGGCTTTCTGGTCGGCACAGCACTCGCCCACAAACGGCGCATTGGCGGGCAGGGGGATGCCCGAAATTTCGGCCACAAGTTCGGCCAGCGGTTTCAGTTTCAGAAGATCTTCCTGTTCAAGCCCGCAATCAAAAGCCGCGCGCAGATGATCTTTCGTAAACAGCGACCCGATGAAGTTGATAAGGTTCGCATTCCCGCAACGCTCGCCAAGGCCGTTGATGGTGCCCTGTACATGGCAGCATCCCGCCTTTACAGCCGCCAAGGTGTTGGCATCGGCAAAACCGTGATCGTTGTGGGTATGGATGCCAAGGTGGCTGCCCGGCACATGCTTGGTTACTTCCCTCACAATCTCCGAGATATCATCAGGCTCCATGATTCCGTTGGTGTCACACAGGACAACCCAGCGCGCACCGGCTTCATAGGCCGCTTTGACGGCGTTCAGGGCGTATGTCGGGTTGGCGCGGTAACCTTGGAAAAAATGCTCGGCATCAAAAATGGCTTCACCTTTTTTGGCGGCTGCTTTCACGCTTTCCGAAATCGCGCGCAGATATTCCTCGTCTGTCGCACCCAGTAGATGCGCCTGAAAATCCCACGACTTGCCAAACAGGCAGTAGGTATCGGCGCTTACGCCCAAAACGGTTTGTAGGGATGCGTCGTTGCCGACCGATTTACGCGGGTCCCGCACCATGCCAAAAGATACGGTTTGCGTCTTTGGTTTTTCGGGCATGGCAGTGCGTTCGTCTGCCCAATCGGCAAATACCTTGGTATCCGTGGGGTTGGCGCCGGGCCATCCCACTTCAACGTAATCGACGCCCAAATCAACAAGCGCGCGCAAAATGCGCATCTTGTCATCGGACCTGAAGTTGACAGCGGGTGTCTGCGCACCATCGCGCAGCGTGGTGTCGAAAAGGTGGATACGTCGTTTTTGTTGGGTAGTCGTAGTCATGGGCACACTCCAAAATCTTGGCCGTTATTGTTTTTGATTGTCTGTTTGGAGTGCACGTAACGCCGCACCCGCTGTGATGGCAGGGTTTAAGCCCTGCCGCGGGTAATGATGCGAATAATGATGGCGGTTACGTTTTGCATTGCGGGTGGATAAGAACAGATTTGGCGGGGGCTTGTCAATTTTTGCTTCCGCCGGCCGTATCAAGCAGGGCAAGGCCCAGCGGGGCGCACATGCCGTTTTTCTCGATAATACGGGGGAATTCTGCGGATGTCTGTGCGGCGGCCATCAGTTCGAAGGCAGGCGAATACTGTTCGCATGAACGCATGGCAATCTCGGTCATCTCCTCGATCATCTCGAAATCCGATGTAGCCGAGTTGCCGTGGAACAGCATGGTGTAACGGAAGCAGGGGAAACCGTCATCCGTCAGGTCAAAATGGCCAAGCCACTGGCGGCGGTTGATATGCATGAAAATGGGCGCGGCAAGGTCGCGCACGGTTTCAGAGAACTGCATGGGCATCACGCAATTGCACAGCAGGGCCTCGTCATCCTCGCTCCAGAAAAGGTCGAGTGTGTGGCCATCGACATCAACGCTAAGTGAATCGGAATCCAGACGCTGGAAACGGGCCTTGCGGCTTTTCAAAAACCGCTCGTAACCGTCTAGGGGGTTGTGCCCGCCGTCTGGTATTTCCATTTCTTTCATCGCTTGGCCTTTTTCTTGGCTTTCGCTTTGGGGGCAGGTTTGTTGGCTGCCGTCTTGGTAGCCTTGGGGGCAGGGGCGGCAGCAGGCTGCTTGGCGGCCAGTTTGGCCTCAAGGGCGGCAATACGGGCCTCAAGGGCCTGCATTTCATCACGGGTAACAAGGTCAATGCGGTCGGCAACGCCTTTGAGGCGGTCATGCATGTCGCCGCGTACTTGGTCGCGCACATCGGCCAGAAGCCCTAAAGCCCCACCCATCATGCCTGCAATGTCATCGATGATTTTGTCTTTCATGGGCGGTGTATTAGCACCACCCCCCTGAAAAGACAAGATTCCGCGGAAAATCGTATGAAAAAAGGGCCAGAAAGTTGTCTGGCCCTTGTCCGGTGGCGTCGTTCGCGCCCCAAATAAACTGTTATACGGCAAGGTCGAGGAGCGAGCCCCGCGTCTGTTCCGTCTTGATAACTTCTGTTTCGTTCCGCGACGTAAGCTCGGTGGAAGCAGCTGTCTTGGTAACGCTATCCTTGGAGTCCGTACTCCTGATCTTTTCCTTGAGTTCCGCTGCCGCCGATTCAAGCTTGGCGCTGGATTCCTCTGATTTAACTCGCTTTAGATTGGCGCTGGAACCCGATCCGAGCTGCGCCCCCTTGATATAGGCTGTTGAGCCTGATGCGGCTTGAACGCTTCCTACCATGTAAAACCCCTAGTTATTATTTTAGCCTCAGGTTCCAGTATACGGGGGACTGATTAACAATTTCTTTAAGATACGCCCCTATAAATTGACATGCTTATTGAAGCGGGATTCGGCTTATTCACAAAATTAACTAAAATTAAACAGAAAAGGCGTAGTGTTATGGCAAGGGAAAAGTTGCCGCCGCACGAATTGATAGAAAAGAAGCTGGCGGTGTACAGGGGAATTGGGGCTGCCGAAATGGCTTCTATTACCAACAAGAACAACGACATCGATATCGGCTTTTCCGCCCAGAGTCTGGACGAAAAACTGGTAGATCTGCACGATGCTTCGCGCCGCTACGCGCTTGGCGGCAAGTCCGATGCGCTCATGCGCGAGCGTGTGGTCAGCGCCGTAGGCCAAATTCTCAATCACGATCTCAGCTTCAAAGAAAAAAGTATGGTGGCCGACATCGTGCTTACGCTTATCCGTCAGGCCGAGATTGACCTGCGCGAAAGTATTTCCGAACGCTTGTGTGTCATGCCTGAAGTACCGCCCGAGATTGTTCTCAACCTCGCGCACGATGCTATTAGTGTCGCAAAACCGGTTCTCCAGTACTCGCCGGTACTAAGCGAGATGGATTTGCTGTACATCATCCAGTCCAAATCGGCTGAATACTGGCAGGCCATTGCCCGCCGCAAGCTTCTGGATGTCAGCGTGGTTGACGCGCTGGTGGATTGCAGCGACGAAGGCACGGCCCTGTGCCTCATGCTCAACGACTCGATCGAGCTGAAAACATCAGCACTCGAGGCCTTTGCCGAACTCTCGAAATACTCCGAAAAGCTGGCCGAACCGCTTCTGCGCCGTAAGGAACTGCCGCAAAAAATCGTGATGGATCTGTTCTGGCATGTTTCAGGCCATCTGCGCGAGCACATCCTCAAAAACTTCGACATCCCCAAGGACAAGCTGGATGCAGCCCTGCAGGATGCCCTAGAAGACTTCACGGATACGGCCGCAGGCCTTCAGGATCCGAAACCCTCAAAACTCATGCAGGATCTGGCCGAACAATATGGCCGCATCGACCGCATCACGGATGGTATTCTCATTAAAACGCTGCGTCGCGGTCAGGTCCGTTTCTTTGTGGCCCTGATGTCCGAACGCACGGGCCTGCCCTATACAACGGTGCACCAGCTTATGCGTCAGGTAGGCGGGCAGGGTATGGCCGTTGCATGCCGTGCAACCGGAGTCCTCAAGGAAAACTTTGTTTCCATCTTCCTGCTCTCGCGTTCGCTTACGCGCGGTGACCGCGCTGTTGATGCACTCGAGCTGCGTAAGGCCATCAAATACTTCGATGCCATGACGGAAGATATGGCATCGACCATTCTGGCCAACACCATCGTTGCCGGCACGAAGCAGTAGTTAATCAACCACAATCTTGTATTTGCGGCCCGCGACTACAGTGTCGTTCGGGCCCATGGCGTTAAGCGCACGGAAACGCTGGTCGTTCAGCCCGTCATCAAAGGCCATGCGGCGCGTGAGGCTTGCAACCGTATCGCCTGAACCCGCGGTTACAACCGCAATCCGCTTCGGCTGGATCATGTTGCGCTCTGCATCCGATATGCGGCGCAGGCTGTATGAAACACTTTTGAAGGCGTCGATTTCCTTGGGTGTCGTATTCTGCGGCATGGCAAACTGGAAGCGCGCCACTTGGTTCGGTGACCACTCGATGGCAACAAGGCGCATCAGCACCGCACGGCCATTCAAGGTGCCCTGCGTCTGGGCTGTCGCGGCCTTCATGCCGTTCACATCCATAGTCTGTTGGCCGTCAAGCTTGGCCTTGCCCTGTGTCCACCCTTGCTGGATGTACGTGGCGAGGTCCATGCCGTAGGGTTTCTCGGCCATATCGAAAATATAGGCGGCCCCGCTGCCCGATTTGCTTTGTACCACCACCTTGTCAGGCTGGTTCTGGTACTTGAAACCCTGCGGCACCATAAAAGCAAAGCCTAGGCCGGGGTGCACGAATTCCCCTCCGCGCACAAAACCGTCTTTGGGGCTGTCGCCGTAGACAAGGCCGTTTACAGCACGCAAATGCGCATCAACCCCTTCGGTGGTGCCTTTGGTGGGGATCATGGCCACCGCATTGGCTGACTGCGCAATACGCTCCGATGTCAGCGGGTGGGTAGCCATAAAGTTTTTCATTTCCTTGTAGTCCTCGCCCTGTTCCAGCGCTTCCAGCTGGGCCGAGCGTTGAAGGGCGGCAAGGAAGGTCGTCATGGCGGCAGGGTCATATCCTGCGCGGTTGAGGTACCTGATACCAAGGTCATCCGCCTCGGATTCCTGCCCGCGCGTATAGGATGCCAGATACATGTTGGCACCCATCCCGATCAGCTGGTTGGCCGATTGGCTTCCAAGCCCGATGGAAAGGGCAGTGGCCCCAAGCTGCGTAAGCGCAGACTGCGTATAACGCTCCGATATATGGCGCGCGGTCACGTGGCCCATTTCGTGCGCCAGCACGGCGGCAACCTCGGCCTCGCTATTGGCAAACGCCAGAATGCCGCGGTTGATGTTGATATACCCGCCGGGCAGGGCAAAGGCGTTGATAACGGGTGAATCCAGCACTGTGCAGGTATAATTCACGTCAGTGCGCTCGACGCCAGGAAGCAGCTTTGCGCAAATGCGGTCCACATAGGCTTGCAAGGCTTGGTCCTCTACCACGCCGAATTGCGATTGCGCCTTTTGTTGCTCCTCGACGCCAAGGCGGCTTTCGGAGGCCGAATTCATAAGCCCCGTGAACTGGCTGCGGCCCGTAGCCTCGTTGGTGGAACAGGCGGGGAGTAAAAGCGCCAAGGTCAAAAGCGCGAAAGACTTGCGGAACGTCATGTGTTATCCCTAGATGGTGCGTATGGCATTCAAACAATCATTGCTGGCGTTTTGTGTCGCCCTGATGGCATTTTTTGGGGCATTTTCGGCCACCGCGCAAGAGGCAGCCGAAGACACCGCGCAATCCGCGCCAAAAGAAGCGCAAGGCCCCATGCTGCCCATGATACGCGGCGATTTCCGCGACATGCGCCTCGCTGTGGCCAAAGCCAAGGTAACCGATGTCATCGATGGCGTGACAATCGAGGTAGACGGCAAGCATAAAGTACGTTTGGTGGGCGTTTGGGTTCCATGGGATTCCCCTGAGGATCCGGGCGACAACGTCAAAAAAGCGCAAACCCTGCTTAAAAAATTCGCGATGGGCCGTATGGTCCGTCTGTACCAGCCGCGCAAGGAGGGGGTAGGCACGCAAAACCGCCTCGGCCAGATATTGGCGCAAGTGGAACGCGATGACGGCCTGTGGCTCCAGGGCGCGCTCATATATTCTGGCCTCGCCACGGTCATGACATCACCTAGCAACCCCGAAAGCGCATCCCGCATGTATCAGGTGGAAGCAGATGCCCGCAAACGCAAGGCAGGCCTGTGGGATGATGCGCGCTGGGCCGTCCTGACCCCTGAAAAGGCAACCGACTTCGTCAACGAATACCGCATAGTCGAGGGCCGTGTGTTTTCAACGGCCATGAAAAACAACGTCTTCTACATCAATTTCAGCCGTGACTGGCGCACGGATTTCACGGTTACGATTTCATCCGACAAACGCCTTACCTTCGCGCGGGAAGGCATCAACCTCATGGGTCTTAACGGCAAAACAATCCGTGTACGCGGCTGGGTGCGCAACTTCAACGGCCCGATGATAGAAATTACCCACCCCGAACAAATCGAGGTGGTGAAATAATGGCCTTTCGCAAGCTCTACCCCTCGCTACGCCCGTATTCATCAGGCTTTCTGAAAGTCGATGACATCCATACGATATACTGGGAACAATCAGGCAACCCGGATGGCGTGCCCATCCTCATGCTCCATGGCGGGCCGGGGGCAGGGGCCACGCCCGAACACCGCCGTTTCTTCGACCCGCATTTCTACCGCATCATCATGTTTGACCAGCGCGGCTGTGGCCGCTCCGAACCGTTGGGCGAGGTCCGCAACAACGCACCCGATTTGCTGGTGTCGGATATCGAAAAACTGCGCCAGCATTTGCGCATTGGCAAATGGCACGTTTTTGGCGGCTCTTGGGGGGCTACGCTGGCCATGCTCTATGCGGCTGAACACGCCGATGTCTGCGCAAGCCTCATCCTCCGTAGCATCTGCCTCATGACCAAACCGGAAATCGACTGGTTGATGGAAGGCACGCGCACGGTCTTCCCCGAAGTGTGGGAAAGGTTCGTGAAATTCATCCCCGAAGCCGAGCGCGATAATATTCTTGAAGCGTACTGGAAGCGCATTCACGGCACCGATGACCAAATGGCCATCGCGGCCTCGATGCAGTGGGTAGCCTATGAAAGCGCATGCGCAACGCTATACCCCCAGTTCCAGACCATGATAACGGATGACCAGCGCCGTCAGGCAGTCGCCATGGCGCGCATCGAAACGCACTATTATAAAAACCATCTGTACGGCGCGAACGACAACCTGCTCACGCGCATCGAGGCGTTCAGGCACGTCCCCGCCGTCATTATCCATGGCCGCTACGATATGGTGACGCCTCTCAAAACCGCGCATGAACTCCACAAGGCATGGCCCGAAGCCGATTACGTGATAGTGCCCGATGGCGGCCATTCCGCCCTTGATCCCGCCATCCGCGACAGGCTGGTAGCCGCCACCGACAACGCGCGTTCTATCCGCTAAAAATTTCCTTCGCTTTCCCGCATCTTGGGAGTACATATTCGGCTAAGGAAACAAAGGGATAGTACCATGTTTGATACCACCGACATCAAAGGCAAAGTCATTCTCCTCCGCCTCGATCTGAACGTGCCGACGGAAGGCACGCGCGTGACGGACTTCACACGCATCGACCGCGTAAAGCCGACACTGGATGCTTTGCGCGCCCGCGGCGCCCGCGTGGCCATCCTCGCGCATTTCGGTCGCCCCAAGGCAAAGCCGGAAGACGCCTATTCCATGAAATTCCTGCCCCCCGTATTGGCCGAACGTTGGGGCTTCCCCGTTTCCTTTGCGTCTGATTGCATTGGCGATGTTGCGCGCGATGCTATTGCGGCCCTGCCTGATGGCGGCGTGGTCCTCCTCGAAAACGTCCGTTTTCACGCAGGCGAGGAAAAAGACGAACCCGCCTTTGCGGCCTCCCTCGCACGCTTGGGCCAGTTTTATATCAACGATGCGTTTTCGGTATCGCACCGCGCGCACGCATCGGTCCATGGCCTAGCCAAACTGCTGCCCGCGCAGGCAGGCCTGACCATGAAGGCCGAACTCGCAGCCCTCGATGCCGCTATTGCAAACCCGAAGCGGCCCGTAGGCGCTATTGTTGGCGGCTCCAAGGTTTCCACGAAGCTTGATTTGCTCGGCAACCTCGTCACCAAAATGGACGTGCTGGTACTTGGTGGCGGCATGGCCAACACGTTCTTGGCCTCACGCGGCTGGAAACCCGAGGCTTCGCTCTATGAAGCCGATATGCTGGATACCGCCCGCGCCATTAGCGCCAAAGCCGATGAACATGGCTGCCGCATCGTCCTGCCCACCGATGGCGTCATGGCTGAAACCTACGCAGCCGATGCGCAGCACAAGGTAACCCTGCGCCCCGATATTCCGGCAGGCTGGCAGGTGCTGGATGTCGGCCCCGATACCGTAAAGCTGGTCGAGGAAGCTTTGGCGGGCTGCAAAACCATCCTCTGGAATGGCCCTCTCGGCGTATTCGAGATGCCAGCTTTTGCAAAAGGCACCAACGCGGTGGCCAACTGGGTATCCGCCCAAACCAAAGCCGGCAGGGTGACGAGCGTGGCTGGTGGGGGTGATACGGTCGCGGCCCTATCGCAGGCGGGTGCTATCGATGGTTTTACCTATGTTTCTACGGCTGGCGGTGCCTTCCTCGAATGGCTGGAAGGCAAGGAATTGCCGGGCGTAAGCGTCCTTGCCAAAGCCCCTTTGGCGGCCTAGGTCATTGCCATGTTCATCCAGACCGAAACAACACCCAACCCTGACGCCATAAAGTTCATCCCCGGGCAGGCCGTCACGCAGGGCAATACCTACGATTACCGTACCGCCGATGA
>JAGWXJ010000191.1 GCA_018969935.1 Alphaproteobacteria bacterium
TTGGCATCGCAACGGGGCTTGCACAGGAAGGCCATAAGGTTGTTGCGTATTCCATCGGCAACTTCCCCACGCTGCGGCCGCTCGAGCAAATCAGGAATGATGCCGCGTACCACAATGCCAACGTAAAAATCGTTTGCGTGGGCGGGGGGTTTTCGTACGGGGCGCTTGGCATGTCGCACCACGCGACCGAGGACCTGAGCATTTTGCGCGCGCTGCCCAACGTGAGTGTGCTTGCGCCCGCCACCGACCGCGAAACGGCGGAAGCCACGCGGCACATGATGGCGACCGACGGCGTATTCTATTTGCGGCTTGAACGCGCATCGACACCGATGCCCGAGGGGACGGACGACAAACCCGTGACCATCGGCAAAATCCGCACCTTGCGCGAAGGAAGCGATGTGACGTTTGTGGGTGCGGGCGCGGTACTGGCCGCCGCATTTGGTGCCGCCGAAGTGCTGGCCGCTGAAGGCATATCCTGCCGTATCATGAGCGCGCATACCGTCAAACCGCTGGATGCCGATGCACTGATTGCTGCCGCCAAAAACACGCGCGTGCTGATTACGCTTGAGGAAAATACCATTTTGGGCGGCCTTGGCGGTGCCGTTGCCGAAATATTGCTGGAAAACGGCGCGGCCCCACAAAAGTTTTTGCGCATGGGCATACCCGACACCTATACTTCCATCGTCGGCGACCAAAAATACCTGATGGGGCTTTACGGCCTCGAAACCAAGGCGCTTGCCGCCAAAGCAAAGTCACTTCTAGGAGGCCAATAAGATGCAACAGGCAGCCAAAGTCCATGAAAGCATGGACGCTTACAACCGCTCCATCCCTTTCTTCAATTATCCTGCGCTTTTCAAGGCGAACGAGGAAGACTTCGTACGCATATTCCGCAATGTGTGCGGGCGTGGTGCCTATATTTTGCAAAAGGACCTTACAGAGTTTGAAGACGCGATTGCGAAATTCCTTAAGGTCAAGCACGTCATCGGTACATCGGACGGCACGAATGCCATCATGATCGGCCTTATGGCGATTGGCGTGAAGCCGGGCGACGAGGTGATTGTTTCCACGCACACCTATATTGCGACCGCATCAGCCGCGCAAATGCTGGGCGCCAAAGCCGTGCCTTGCGATATCGGCCCAGACAACCTGATGGACCCTGCATCGGTTGAAAAGCTGATTACGCCCAAGACGCGTGTGATTTTGCCGACCCATGTGAACGGCCGCACCTGCGCGATGGACCCCATCATGGATCTCGCCAAGAAACACAACCTGATGGTGGCGGAAGACGCCGCGCAGGCACTTGGCTCGACCTACAAGGGCAAGTGCGCAGGCACGTTCGGCCTTTTTGGCACGTTCAGCTTTTACCCCGCCAAAGTGCTTGGCTGTTTTGGTGACGGTGGTGCCGTTATTACCAATGATGACGAACTGGCAAAAACGCTGCGCGCCCTGCGCGACCATGGCCGCGACGAAACGGGCCGCGTTGTGATGTGGGGGACGAATGCGCGCCTTGATAACCTGCAAGCCGCCTTCCTGAATTTCAACTTCAAGAGCTACCCCGAAATCATGGCGCGCCGCCGCGCAATTGCTGCTGCCTACACCAAGGGCCTCAAAGGCATCAACGGTTTTTGGATACCCGCAGGACCGGATGAACAGCCGGACCACTATGACATCTTCCAGAACTACGAGGTTGCCGCCGAGCGGCGCGACGAATTGCGCGCCTACCTCAAGGACCGCGGCATCGGGACCATCATCCAGTGGGCGGGAACACCCGTGCACAAGTT
>JAGWXJ010000192.1 GCA_018969935.1 Alphaproteobacteria bacterium
ATCGTGGCGCTGGCCGCGCAAAAGCTGGCAAGCGGGGCCCAAGCAGCGCCGGAACCCTTGTATTTGCGCGCGGCAGATGTAAGTCATTCTCACCGCAAAATTGCCAGAATTGTGTAATTAAGTCGTCGGGCTTATAAAGTATTCGTCCCCGTTATTATTGCAAAGGCAAACCATGAATCAAAATACCCCTACCAATCACGCCGATCTCCTGACCCTGACATCGGATATCGTGTCCTCCTATCTTTCGGCCAACAGCGTCCCCGCGGCCGACATCCCCGCCATCATCGAGCGTATTTATAAAACACTGGCCAATGTAAATGCACCGCAAGGCATCATGGCCGATAGGCCCCAGCCTGCCGTTTCCATCAAAAAATCGGTGACGCCCGAATACATCATCTGCCTCGAAGACGGTAAAAAGCTGAAAATGCTCAAGCGCCACCTGAAAAGCGCCTACAACCTCACGCCTGATGAATACCGCGAGCGTTGGGGCCTCCCGTCCGATTACCCGATGGTCGCGCCCAACTACGCCGACAAGCGTAGCAAACTGGCTAAAAGCATCGGCCTTGGTAAAACCCGCAAACGCGGCCGCAAAGCCAAGGATTGATTTACATAATAATTGACATAAGCGGCGGTTTCTGTTAGCTTTTTGGCCATCATGGATGGCCTTGGCAACACAGGAACCGCTTCTTTTTTGCACCACCAGCTCTGCAATGCGCTGCAAGGGTGGGCTATTGCCGATAAGGCGCAATCAAATCTCGAAAGTCTGGTTGGCCACAGCACGCATGAGGAGTTCAAAAATATCCACGAGGTCTATGCCTCGCTTTCAAACCTGAAGGAACGTTTTGAAGGCGAGGGGGATATACCTACCGCCCGCCGCATCGATGCATATCTGGCCTTCATCGAATACGCCTATTTCCGCGAGCCCCTGCCGCTTGACCAATATTTCAACCGCATGACGGGCCTAGCGTTCGAGGTCATCCCAGAAAACCGCGTACAGGATGTCAAAAAACTGGTGTTGCGGGAATTCTCGCGCATAAACATCGATTTCGATAAGGCAGATGAACAACTGCAAAGGCTCGAACCCCGCCTGACGCCCGAAACCTATTTGATGCGCATGGGTAAAATTATCGGCGAAGATAACGCAACCATACAAAAAGCCATCGGCCGTAAAGTAGATGTACCCTACGAAGTCAGCATCAAGCCGATGAATAGGGATTGCATGGCCCAGTGTGGCTACCACGGCGGGGCTTTCCGAATTGTTTTGAATGCGGGCGCGGACATCAACAGCAAGTTCACGGCTAGCATAGGTAATATCCGCCACGAATTTTGCGGCCACGCTATTCAGGGTGCCCTGATAAAAGAGGAAGTGGAGGCGAAACGCCTGCCGCTCAGCCTGGGCTACCAAACAGCGCTAGACCCTTCACTCGTGCAAGCGGAGGGGATAGCAGAATCCGTAAGCGCGCTATTGCCCGCGGTAAACGGGATGGAAACGGCTTGGCGCGTTTTCAGGGAATATCGCGCGATGATCATGTTCAATGCGGCTGTCATGCGCAAGCAGCAGGGTTCAACCACCGCGATGGAATATTATGAGGCCGCAGCCCCGTTTTTTACGCGTGAAAAATGCGCCCGCAATATCGGGAACACCGTGGGCTTCAAGCCCTTCGCCTATTACGACCTTGTCTACGGTCCGGCAAGTCACGCATTCAACAGCATTGCCCGCGCATTGGGCCCGAGGGATTTCGGCGCCTTCATAGGCAAAGTAATGCCCAAGGCACCGG
>JAGWXJ010000193.1 GCA_018969935.1 Alphaproteobacteria bacterium
AGCGTACCTTTGATTTTTGCCGAGTTTTTGCGCTTCTGCGTAATGGATTCGATAGCGTACGGAATACCTTCGGATAGCCTGTTGGCCTTCTCCGATGCGGCCAGAATGGCCAGCGTGTTGTGTTCGAAAATATTGAGGGACTTAAGCGCGTCCATAACGCCCAGACCTTGGCTGAGCGCCTCTCGCGCCGGAGCCAGAATGTTCTGTCGGCGCGGGTTCGTTTCCGAGTTGATCATCTTCCAGAAGGCCACACCCGGCGAATTGGACATGGACCTGAACTGGATACCGCGCAAAAGCTGCACCTGCCACCACGAAGAACGGGCAAGCATGCGCTCCATGGGCGAACGTTCATAAGGGCGGATGGAAAGGACGTAAGCGCCCTTCTTGGAAATTTCACGACGGACATCATTGATGGTCGGCAGATAATACGACTCCGTCACCCGCTTCGGGCCAGCGGTTGTATCGTAAGCAATCTCTGCCAGCCATTGTTGCATGGTGTAGGGCCTTGGCTATTCGTCGATATAAAGGATACCCGAGCGCGGATCGACAAGGCCGTTGATGATAAGGTCAATAACGCCGTCACGCCGCGACCTGAAGATCACGCCAGGCTCCTTCAATACATCATTAACGTTTTGTCTTAACGCTTGGTAAATGCCGTTACGTTCGGAAATCGGGGCCGTAATCAAAAGGGCGTCCAGCAGCAGCACACGGCCCAGAATACCCGTACGGTTGCAAAGGTCGCAGCCGGCCGTGTTGTGCTTGGCAACACCCGTATTCTCTTTAAGGCCAAGCTTCGTAATCTCGTGCTCCGAAAGGAGTTCATCAAGGCGCGTCTTGTGCGAGCAGCCTTGGCACAGCGTTTTGACAAGGCGCTGGTTAAGCACCGCCTTCACCTGTTGCGCCAATGTATATGTGGATGCGCGCTCGCGCTCGGGCGGCATCAGCGAACGTAGGCGCTCGAAGGTCTGCAAGGCCGTATCGGCGTGAATGGTCGACATAACCGTGTGGCCCGATTCAGTGGCGCGCAGGGCTGTTTCAACCGTTTCACCGTCACGCATCTCCCCGATGATGATGTAATCAGGGTCATGACGCATGGAGGCCCTGATAAGGTCGGCAAACTCGCCGCCCTTCATTCCCGATCGCACCTGCCATTGCGTGGCATAGCGCAGTTCGTATTCGATGGGGTCCTCGATAGTCAGCACGTGTTTGCGGCGGCGGTCGATTTGCTGCACGCAGGCATAAAGCGTTGTCGTCTTACCGGAACCCGTAGGGCCGGATAGCAGGATAAGGCCGCCGCCACCCTTGATTTCGGGCGACAGCAGTTTTTCAAGATGGCTCGATACTTCCTCGTGCCTGCGGAAAAGTTCTTCAAATCCCTTAAGCGCTGCGCGGTCAAGAATACGAAGCGTCAGCTTCTCGCCGTCCTGTCCTTGCGGGCCTGCGGCCACACGCACGTCGATCTGGCGGGCCTGCCATGTAAACCCGAAGCGTCCGTCCTTGGGTGTCGTACGGTCACCGAAGTTGAGGCCAGCATCGCGTTTCATAAGCGTGGTCAAACGGGCCATGGCCTCGGCGGGCAACAGGTGCATCGGTATGAGGTCACCGTCGATGCGGTACTTGATCCAGTTCGGCGTATCAGGCGCGTTGTCCTGTACAAGGTGGATATCCGATGTACGCATCTGCAGGGCTTCGGCCAGCATGTCGCGGAAAAACTGGTTGAGCAGCAAGCCGTTGTCGATGTCGGCCAGCCAGTCGGCCAG
>JAGWXJ010000194.1 GCA_018969935.1 Alphaproteobacteria bacterium
ACCGCGACACGGATTGGCGATGCTCTTTTTTCCATAGGGCTTCTAGACCATATCACGCGCACCATGCCGGATGCGAAAATTACCGTGGCCTGTGGCCCGCTGGTGACAGAATTTTTTACGCCCATCCCGCAGGTGGAAAAGGTCATCACCCTCAAAAAGCGCAAATGGGCAGGCCACTGGCGCGACCTCTGGAAGCAGGTGGCAGGCACCAAATGGGATATCGTGGTGGACCTCCGCAATTCGGCCATATCACGCCTCATATGGGCCAAAACGCGCTATACCTTCGGCCCGCACATCGACCAGCAAAAGCACAAGGTGGCCCAGTCCGCCGATGTCATGGGGCTGGATTACATCCCGACCCCGCGCCTCTGGTTCTCCGCGGATACGTTGACCAAGGCGGCAGAACTTGTGCCCGCAGGCACGCCCGTCCTTGGTATTGGCCCCGCCGCCAACTGGGTTGCCAAAACATGGCCCAATGACCGCTTTATAGAGCTCATAAAACGCCTGACAGCCGCCGACGGTATTTTGCCCGATGCGCGCGTTGCCATCATCGCAGCGCCGGGGGAGGAGGCACAGGCAAGGCCGGTGCTTGAAAGCATCCCCGAAAACCGCCGCATCGACCTTATCGCCAAAGGCTCGCCCGCGCTGGCTGCCGCCTGCATTGCCCGCTGCGATTTCTTTGTTGGCAACGATAGCGGGCTCAGCCACTCGGCAGCGGCGGCAGGCGTGCCCGTATTGGGGCTGTTCGGGCCCAGCTGGCCGCATATTTACAGGCCATGGGGTGACAAGGCGGCTTTTGTAGCCACACCCCAAAACTTCGCCGAACTCATCGACTACCCGAATTACGACTCCAAAACCGCGCCCTGCCTTATGGGCGGGTTGACTGTAGATGCAGTAGAAAAAGCGGCGCGCGATTTGTGGGCCAAACTACACCCCAAGGCCAAAGCCGCCTGAAGTTAATGAACCCCTTGGGTTCCTCAACGGTTCGGTTACCATACCCCTTACAAAAAAGGAGGATACCATGACCGACCAACCATCCACGGGCCTTGTTTGCCCCATCACGGGCTGCCCCATCAAAAAAATCCTGATCACGACCATCATCGTGATGATTGCGACCTACGCTTATGACTTCCTGTTCCACGGTGTGCTGATGCGCGCCGATTACGAAGCCACGGCTAACCTCTGGCGTTCGGAAGCCGATATGAAGGCGCTGTTCCCGTTCTGCCTCATCTACCACGGCGTTCTCGCGTTTGCCGTGTCCGGCCTTTATTGCATGTACGCCAAAGGCTGCGCCTGCGGCGGCAAATGTCCCAAAACAGGCATGAAATTCGGCTTGTTCATCGGCCTTATTGTCGGCATCGGCATGTTTTCGAGCTACATCTGGTTGCCTATGCCTCTGGCTATGGCCGTCAAATGGCTTGTCGGCGGCGTTGTCTGGGGCCTGCTGATCGGCTTCGTCCTCTCCAAGGTGGCCAGCTGCTGCTGCAAAAAAGCCTGATAGCTACACCTATCAAAAACAAACAGCGCCCCCTAAGGGCGCTGTTTTTCTTTGGGCAAAAGATAAGGGTTAGGCCATGGCCGGTTTGGCAGCAGGCACGTTTTGCAACTTGGCCGACGGCTTTTCGGATGGGTCCTCCGGCCGGTCAAGCGCCTGCGTCACCACGAACATGTCGCGCTCGCCGTTGTTTTGCAGGTAGAAGCCGAAAATAGGCTCGCGGTGGATAAGC
>JAGWXJ010000056.1 GCA_018969935.1 Alphaproteobacteria bacterium
CCAAGGCCGAAAACCTGTTTGGCAAACCCGCAAGCACGGCATGGCTGCAAAACCACGTTGAACGCACGATACCGGTCCACATGGAAGGCAACTTGCAGGCCTTTGTGGCCGATGTGTACCCATCACGGCAAATTGCGGTGAAAACCTACCTGTTTGATATGCCCAACGGCAACCTGCACATGCTGGATAATGGTACGCACGGCACGTACACAAAACTCACGCACCATGCCCCGCGCGATTTGAAAAACCTGCCGCATGTGTGTGAACAAACGGGCCGCGCCTTCAGGATTGCCTGAAACTCTCAAGGTAATCGGCGTAGTCGTTATAGATGGTCTTGGGGTTGAAGGCGGCGGCATAAAGGGTGTGCGCTGCCGCCTTCATGGGTGCCAGATCGGCTGAAAGCGTGGCTTTAACGGCTTGTGCAAAACCGGTGGCATCGCCCTCGCGGTAGGTCATGCCGCATCCGCGCTCGGCAATCAGCTTGGATACTTCGCCCTCAAGGCACGTCAAAATCGGCAACCCGTAAGAAAAATATTCCCCCACCTTGTTGGGGAAGGACCACGCGAAGTCCTTGGATGATTTGTAGGGCAAAAGCCCCACGCGCGCGCGGCGCATCAGGGCCTGCAATTCGGCTTGGTTCCGCCATCCTGCAAAAACGATGTTGGGCGCAGTGCCCGCCCGCGCTTTTAGGTCTTCCTCCGCTTCGCCTTTCCCGCATATCACAAACGTGGCTGCATCAGGCGGTAACAGTTTGGCGCCGTCAATCAACGTTGCCAGGTCCATGCGGCGGCTGAGTGTGCCTGAAAAAACAAACAACGGTTTATCGGCTGTAACGCCTTGCGCATCCCAAAAAGCGCCAGCGTCTTCGGTCGCGGCATCCGCGCCATTGGCCAGATGGAACACGCGGTCATGCATTCCCGCCTTGCGGCCCGCAAACCCGCACGCCCAGTCAAGGAAGGGCCGCGTGATACCTACTATGCCCGCAGCACCCCTGGCGCTCCAGCGCGCAAGCCGTGTCCAAGGCAAAAGGCTAAGGCGGGCAAGCGGCCTTAAGGGGGCAGGGGCCACATCGGCAATAATGTCGGGCCATAAATCGCGGTAGTCCAGTATGTACGGTATGTTGTGCTTACGCGCGTAGTAAGCAACCGCCGCCGCAAGCTCGATAGGGGGGTAACTGCACTGGATGACATCAGGCTTGGGCATGCCTTGCGCCATTTTCAAAAATGACAGCGCGACATCAATGTGGTTGCAAATACGGGATATGGATACATTGCCCCCATAAGGCCGCCCGTGCAAAAAGGCCTGCGTCAGACCGCCTTCGGCAGGCAATAGTGTGTTTTCGGTAAACCTTACGGTTTTGGTGTTGTGGTTGAAGGTCCCGTTAAACCACACAACCTCGTGCCCCCGCGCGGCCAGCGTTTGCGCCAACAGGCCGGTGCGCAAAAGCCGTGTGGCCTTGCCGTCAACAGGGCTTGGTTCGCCCGTAACTACCGTCCAGATACGCAAATTCTTGCCCTTTGCCCCGTGTGGATTTAGAAAGCAGGCATGATGAAAACACCCGCCATCATTCTGGTCAAGCCGCAGCTGGGCGAAAACATAGGCATGTGCGCCCGCGCCATGCTGAATTGCGGCCTCACGGATTTGCGTATTGTGGCCCCGCGTGACGGCTGGCCATCGGAGAGCGCTACAGCCGCTTCCTCAGGCGCCTTTGAAAAAGGCGTGGTCCCGCGCATATACGCAACAACAGCCGATGCCGTGGCTGATTGCACGTTCATTCTGGCTACAACTGCCCGCACCCGCGACATGGTGAAGGATGTGTTCACCCCCCGCACGGCCGCAACAAAACTGCGGGAGGAGGGCGGCCAAACCGCCATCCTCTTCGGGGCTGAGCGCGCAGGGCTGGTCAACGAGGATATCGCGCTTGCAACAGCCGTAGTCACTATCCCGCTAAACCCCGAATTCACATCCCTCAACATCGCGCAGGCAGTGTTGCTGATGTCCTACGAGTGGTTTACAGCCGCTGACAAAACGGCGCCCGCGCAATTGCTAACGGGCGAGGCCGCACTGGCCACCGCCGCCGATATCGATGGCATGGTCAAAAGGCTCGAAGACGAAATGGATAACGGCGGCTTTTTCCGCGCGCCCGAGCTGCGCCCCACGCTGGTACGCAACCTTGCGGCCCTGTTTGTCCGCACGCGCATGACCGTGCAGGAAGTCGCAACCTTCCACGGCATTATCTCCGCACTCATCAGTGTCAGGGAAAAGAAAAAGCACTAACCCAGTGCTTTGACATCACTCAGGAAATCATTGACCAAAACGCCAAGGGAATCCGCCTGCTTGGCAACATAACTGGCGGCACCCATCACATCGCGTACGGCTTGGCCGGTTTCCGCAGCGGCCTGATTGACCTCGCCGACATTGCCGGTGAATGCCCGTGTGGCATCGGCGGCTTCGTGCACGCTATGGGCAATCGCATCGGTTGCCTGTTTTTGCTGGTCGACCGATTGGGTGATTTCACCCGATATTTCACCGATGCGCGCAACGGTTTCCGCAAACGCCTCGATTGTTTTGGAGGATGTAATTGTAGCCTCCTGTATCCGTTTTATGCGGGCCGTAATATCGGCTGTGGCATTCGCGGTCTGGTCGGCAAGCTCTTTGACTTCAAGGGCCACCACGGCAAAACCTTTGCCTACTTCGCCAGCGCGCGCGGCCTCGATGGTTGCGTTAAGGGCAAGCAGGTTGGTCTGTGCGGCAATGCTGCTGATAAGGGTCAGGATACCGCCAATCTTTGTAACCTCGTCAACCAGTGTGGCCACGTTGGCGCGGCTTTCCTGCGCTTCTGTAACGGCCTTGCCTGTCACATCACGGGCTATGTGTACCTTGTCGCGTATTTCGGCAATAGTGCCCGAAAGCGCCGTTTCAGCCGATGAAACAACCCCCATGCCTGAATCCACCTTTTGTGAATCCTCCATAAGCGAGCCCGCAAGCTCGCCCGTGCGAAGGGCCGTGTGGTCCATGACAGTGGCCGATGATTCAAGCTGTGAGGCCGATGTCGCAAGGGTCTTGGCCACATCATTCATGGCGCCGCCAAAGTCGCGCACCATGCGCTCCAGCGCCTCGGCGCGTTTGGCCTTGGCCTCGGCCTCCAGTCGGCGTTCGTGTTCATCGGCGGCCAGTTGCTCGCGGCTCTTGCACAAATCGACAATGGCGCGCGCGATGGTGCCAATCTCGTCCTTGCGGCGCGCCTCTTTTGTAAGCTCGGTTTTCGTTTCCCCCTCGGAAAGACGCGCAAGCGTTTCCGAGAATTTACCCAAAGGCATGGCCACGCCGACAATCGCGATCCAGCTGTTCCAGACCATGAATAAAAAGACAACCGCGCCCGAGCCAAAGGCAAGGCCCGCAATGGTAAGGCCCATCACATGCAGTTGGTTGAGGGTATTGGCATGGGCGCCACCCAGAAGGGCCATAAGCCCGCCTGTAACCTGCTCCCGCTGCCACGAAATATAAAGCACCGCAGCCCCGCCAAGCGAAACAAGCAGAAGCACGACAACAGTAGAAAGAATGAGCTTACGGGTTAGCGACACTCATAGATTGTATCGTATCGCGCTCTCCGATCGTTTGACCAAAGTCAGGTCAGGGTGCGGCATTTTCACTGCGGGTGGTATTTTGTAAATCCTCATCCACCACTTGCCGCTTGGCGACTTCAATGCAAACGGCAAAAGCCAGATAGGCAATAACCATATAAACGGCTATCAGCTTCCATTGGCGGGGAATACGGCTCATGCCGCCTGTACCTCTTGCAGGAAGTTTTCAACCTTCTCGGCCAGCATTTGCCCCTGGCGTGTCAGGGCCTTGGCTGAATCAAGAACACTGCGGGCCGATTGGCCGGTCTGTTCGGCGGCAGCTTTCATTTGCACAACGGCATCCGTCACCGTGTGCGTATCCGCCGATGCCGTTTCAGCGGAACTTGCAATGTGGTTTGTGGCATCGCGCTGGCTTTCCATGGCCCCGTTGATGGTATCGGTTATCGTGTTCATCTGGGCAATAACGCCCGATATCTCGGTAATCGATTGCACGGCTTGGTCGGTTGATGCCCTGACGGCGGCAATCTGCGCCGTAATTTCCTCGGTAGCCGCCTGCGTTTCACTGGCCAGCTTTTTAACTTCGCCTGCCACAACGGCAAAACCCTTGCCGGCCTCGCCGGCCCGCGCGGCCTCGATGGTGGCATTCAGCGCCAGCAGGTTTGTTTGCGAGGCGATGCTGGCAATCAGGTCAACGATACCGTTGATGTTCTGGACAGCCTCGGCAAGGCCGGTAACCGTTTGCGTAATCTCGCCGGCGCGCTGTGTGGCGTTGCCTGCAATCTCGCGCGAACGCGCAACCTGCATGTTGATTTGCCCGATAGAGGCCCCCATGCTGGATGTAGATTCAGCAACCGCCTCAACATTGGCGCTGGCCGTCTGCGCGGCACTGCCCGCGGCATCGGCCTGCGTGCTGGTGCTGGCGGCAAGCTTGCTCATGCCGGCGGCATTCCGCTCGAGGCTCATGGCCGATTGCGTAACATCGCCAACCACATCCGTTATCATTTCGCGGAACTGGTCAAGCAAACGGGCAAGGGTTTCGGCGCGCTGGTTGCGTTGCTCGGCAGCGGCTTGTTGCTCTGCTTCCAGCTTGCGGCGCGCAAGCGCGTTCGTTTTGAAAACAGCAAGCGCGCGTGACATCGCGCCAATTTCATCGCTGCGGTCTTGCGATGCAATTTCGGTTTCAAGCCTGCCTTCGGCCAGTTGTGTCATGGTGCCCGTAAGCCTGCCAAGATTGGCCGAAAGGTCACGCCCACGGCGCAAAGTCACGCCGCCGATAATCAGCAACGATGCAAGCGCCACAAGGATGATCATGTTGCGGATGCGCACAACGGGCGCCATCACAACGTCAAAAGGCACTTGGGCATAAAACGTCCATTTGGATGAAACACCGTCAAATGTAATGGGCACGGCCACGGCAAAAACGCGGCTGCCGCCTATTACGGCTTCATGCACGGCACGCACGCCATTAAGCGCGGCCGTGCGCAGCGTTGCAGCCTCGCCCGCAACAGGTTGCATCAGCAGTTTGGTATCTGGGTGCGCAACCCATACCCCGCCCTCCGATATAAGGCCCGCAATACCGGCACCCATGGGGCGCAGTTCACCCACGTTTTTCTGCATGCGGGCAAGCGTGATATCGATGCCAGCAATGCCTACAAACTTCTGGTCCCTGTTTTTGATGGGTGCAACGGTGCTGGCCATGTAGCGCGTAACACCGTCTGTGGGCTCGGCGTAGGGCTCGATAAGCTCTGTATTGCCGCTGGTGCGGGGCAGGGTGTAGTAGTCGGCATCGGCTTCGTCAAAATCCTGAAAAGCCTCGTACGTTATTTTGCCTGCTTCATCGTAGTAGTAATAAAACATCGCGCGGCCTTGCGCGTTGGTATCGGGCGTGCCCGCAAGTTCGGCATCGCGGGCATCAAGGGCGTTCGGCTCCCATGCGGCATATACGCCCAGATAATCAGGCCGTTTGGCGATAAATTCGTTTAACAGCGCACGGTAGGTCAGACGGTCGGTCATGCCGTGCTGCTGCATGCCCTGTATGGTGTAAGCCAGCGTTTCCGTTTCATGGAGGGCGGCGTTGACTTCGTTACGGATACCCGCAGCTCCGACGTGTGACATCTCGTAAAGCGTATCCATGGCTTCCTGCCGTGCGTGGCGGTCAACCAGCACGGTCACGATACCAACCATGGTGGCGATACCGACCGTGGATACGAACATCAGGACAAAAAGCAGTTTTTGGGAATACCCGAGGGAAGGAAGCAAGCGGCGCATGGTGCAATAGTACATTGAATCGCCCTGCGATGGAATGTCGCAGTCTGCGCCGCCTACCGTACCAGATCGCTGCCCAAATCCTCGAAATAGGTAAGGATTTTTGCGCGTACGTCTTCAGGGTTCTGGCAGCTGTTGATGGCCGCGCGCACGGGTTCTGAATTCGGCAGATCCTGCAAATACCACCCTATATGTTTGCGTGCGATGGCATTGCCTGCATGGCTGCCGTGGTAAGCCAGCAGGGCTTCATAGTGTTCCAATATAATATCACGCTGTTCTGGCAGGCTTGGGTCGGGGGTCAGTGTGCCGTCGCGCAAATAATCCATCACTTGCCGTACAAGCCACGGCTTGCCGTAAGTGCCGCGCCCAACCATCACGCCGTTGGTGCCCGATGCTTCAAGGGCGCGCGCGGCATCACGCGGGTGGGCAATATCGCCGTTCACAATCACGGGCAGGCTTACGGCTTCTTTTACGCGGCGCACTTCATCCCAATTGGCTTGCCCGTTATATAGCTGGTTGCGCGTACGCCCGTGCACCGTAATCATCCTGATACCTACGTCTTCGGCACGTTTGGCAAGGGCAGGGGCATTGAGGTTTGTTTCATCCCACCCCAGCCGCATCTTGACCGTAACGGGTACATCAACCGCGCGCACAACGGCATCCATGATGGCCGTGGCCAGAGGTTCATCGCGCATGAGGGCCGAACCTGCAAAATTATTGACCACCTTTTTGACAGGGCACCCGAAATTGATGTCGATGATAGGTGCCCCGCGGTCCACACAAACCTTGGCGGCCTCGGCCATGATGTCAGGCTCGCACCCCGCTATTTGCGCGGCCATAGGGAATTCCTCGGCATAGTTGTCACGGCTTTGGGGGCGCTTGCGCACTTCCTCCAGCATCGTGCGGGATGCAATCATCTCCGATACGACAAGCCCCGCACCAAAGCGGCGCACAAGCCGCCTGAAGGGCAGGTCAGTCACACCCGACATGGGCGCAAGCATGACGGGCGATTCAATCGTGATGGTGCCTATTGTAATGGCCATGCGCCATCATAAGGCGCATGGGGTGCCGCTTGCCAGTGTATTAGGCAAGGGTAAACGCGGGCGCTTGCCCACCTTTGTACAGGTGGAAGTGGTTGACGCTGATGGTGCCCGCATAAAAGCTGGCTGCGCAGGCGCACAGGTAAAACTCCCACATGCGCTTGAAGCGCGGCGTGAACATCTTCGGGTTTTTGGCCTGAATGGTAGGCCATGCCTGCTGGAACTTGCGGTTCCACTCGCGCAGCGTGTGGCCATAGCTGGGCCCGAACGAGAAGTGGTTTATAAGCGTAAGCCCCGCTTTGTTGAACGCGTCCTTGGATGTATGCACGCTGGCAAGCCTGCCGTTGGTGAAGATGTACTTCTGCATGAAGTCGATTTCTTCAAGGTAGCGTTTGTATTCTTCGGGTGTCCCTTCAACCGTGATGTAATGCAAAAGCGCCTCGCGCCCTTCCTTCATCATCTGTTTGACGGCATCGACATAGCCGGGGAAATCGCCAACGTGTTCCGCCATGCCGATGGATGCGATGTGGTCGAATTGCTGGCCCGATGCGGCCGTGTCGCGGAAATCCTGCTTGATGAACGAAACGCGTTCGCCAAGCCCTTCCTCGAATACGCGGCGCTGTGCAACTTCAAGCTGCCCATCGGAAAGTGTAATGCCGATGACATTGGCTTTGCGCTGCTTGGCAACCTCGATGCCGAAATTGCCCCAACCACAGCCGATCTCCAACACCGTTTCGCCTTCCTTGGGGTTAAGGCGCGTGATGATGCGGTTGATTTTGCGCTGTTGCAGGTCATCAAGCGTGTTGCCGGTTACACCAAAGTTGATGCCTTGGGGGCACTGGTCGGTATGCAGGCCCGATGAATACATCATCGTCTGGCCAAGCCACGGGCGATAGAATTCGATACCGTCGTAATCGTAGTGTTCGCTGATGGATTTCGCGTCCGATTCCTGATCATGGCCGTAATCGGCAAGGTTCTTGGTATATTCCTCGCGGCGGTGGTCGAAGTTGCCGTCAATGACGCGTTTGAAAGCGGTATAGTTACGCAGGATAACCGTAAGCGGGTCGATAAGGGCGCCATATGCAAGGTTGCCTACGGCATCCCATTTGCCGTCCATATACGCTTCGCCAAACGTGACGCTGCCGCCTTTGTTGAGAACATCCCAAATCATCAGCGGGTCATGGATACGGATCATCGGGCTGATATCGTCGGCAGCACCCTTGTTGAGGATGAGGCGCGGATTGCCGTTTGCATCATCAACTGCAACCTTCAGGGAACCTTCCATACGCATTTTCGCAGCCAGTGCGATGGCACGCATCGTTTCGCGTGCAATGAAGGGGGAGGCCGTAATTTTTTCGCCAATACTGGTTTGAACAAGATGAAGCATAGGGGGCACCTGATTTCATAATAATGAGGTTACGACGCCTGATTAGTGAATACAGGTTTATATGTCAATAAAAACGGAAGGGACTTGCGGCTCTTGAGGGGGAGGATGGTGGGCCCGGAGGGATTTGAACCCACGACCAAACCGTTATGAGCGGTCCGCTCTAACCAACTGAGCTACAGGCCCCCGCGGCGGAACATACATAAAATCTGGATTGATGCCAAAAGGATTATTAGGTGCCGCAAAGCAACTGGCACACCCTTTGCATTTACATAATCAAACAATGTAAAGGGGGATGGAATGTCGATAGAACGTTTGATGGCAGTATTTTATGTAGTGAGCCTGATAAGCGGTAGTTATCTAGCTGTTTCAACAGTAAAAAGCGTGTTTTTTGAGGCCCGCAGGCTGGAGCTTCTGGCCAGTCTGGAACTGGATGATAACGCCCACAAGGTACTGGTGTTTGATGCCATCGAACCCGCCTCGGGCCGATAATATTTAAGGTTAAGGGCGGGAGCGGTCAGGCAGGGGCGTTTCAACGGTGCCCAGCGCATCCGCAAGGCGCTTTTCGGCGCTGCCGGGTTTAAGTGGCTTCTGCTGGCTCTCGGCAGGGGCCCAGCCTGTGGCAAAAAGCACCTCGATACTGGCTTCCAAAAGGCCATCCGGCGCACTGTGCGCAGCCTTGTAATCGGCTTCCACCGCTTCCCAAAACCCTTTGCCTAAATACTTTTTACTGCGCGCGGCCAGCGCCAAACCCTCGCCACTCGCCCGAATATCGTGCAGTAACGTCTTGAGCTGCCTGTAAAATATAGTTTTCAACTCGCTATCCACAACCGGCAGTGCATAACCTGCGCGCTGCATCAGCCCTGCCATCGTCGGCAAATCCACCATGGGGTGCACGCGGGCGGCAGCCCCGCCAAACATCGCAGCCTCGGTACGGGTAAGGCTGTCGCGCAATTCGAACATACTCTCGCCACCCAGCATGGCGGCCAGAAACAGCCCATCGGGTTTGAGGGCGCGGCGCATCTGTACAAGCACCCCCGGCAAATCGTTGACGCGGTTAAGCGTGCCGTTCACCACAATCAGGTCAAGGCTGGCAGGCGGGTAGGCGAAGTGCTCGATATCCCCCTCAACAGGCCAGTCCCTTAGCGCCATACCTTCCGGCGCGCCCGCGCCGACCCACAAGGCCTCGGTAAAATCACGGCGTGCCATATCAAGCAACCTGTCACGAAGGGCCGCCGCGCAATGGTCGTCGAGCAACGAAAGTGTCTTTGCCCTTGATGGCAAACGGGTTTTGAAAATCTGCATAAGCACTCTTATGGACGTTTATTACCCGAAACAAAAATACAAAAACAGCGTGCAGGGCAGAATCTTTTTGACAACGAAGCCAATCCTGTTGTGAGGTTGATGCTTCATAAAAACTATAAAAAAATTTTTTAAAACAGGGAGATTATAAAATGCGCGAGATCGTTCGCGGTGCATTCACCGATTCCGTTGGCCCACAGCAACCTGCAAGCAAGCCCGCTGCAGGTTCAGGCTATAACCACGATTGGGAAATGAAATTCCGCGCCTTCCTTCGTGCAAACGAAGCGGGCCGCAATAAAGACCAGTTTGACCGATCCTCAGGTGGCGCGGCGTTATTGCGTGGTGACAAAGTCGATGAGGTCGCGCTTTTGGGCATGCTGAAACAGGCCGCCGAAAAACAGTGGGAATTCATGGCCGAAGCGCACTCGCCATTCATGCGAGATGGTTTCAACTGGATCCGCGTTATCTTGAAAGAACTCGGCGACGAAACGCGTTACAACAACGCAAATGCCCGTAGCGCACTCGATTGCCTCGATACCAGAATTACCGATAGGGGCAGGGGCACAACCGTCTACCCCAATCAGGCCGAACGCGGCATACCCTTCATGCTCCAGCTTTACACGCTTTTCGCATGGCCGGTCCCTGCAGAAAAACTGGAAGCCGTGCGCTCCAGCATCGCCGAAGCTAAAACCCTGCTGAACGGCGACAAGCCGCGCAGCATTCCTGCACACTACGGCACCAACGACAAAGCCAAGGCCGAGATGTTCGCAAACCTCGAAGCGGCCCTGACAAGCCAGTGGACACCTATGACGGAAGGCCAGAACGATGTTTGGGCAGGCCTCGAAAACATCAAGCACAGGCTTGGCCAATTGGCAAAAGCCTACCCTGATGATACCCGCGCGGCCGAGGCATTGGCATTTTGCGAAAACCCTGAAAACCATATTCCGCGTACGCTCCGTTGCGTCCAGAAGGTCTATGCGGTTTACGGCTGGCCCGAGCCTGAAGGCGCATCAGCCGCCGTACAGGCAAAAGTAAGTGCACGCGCTGGCCAAAAGCTGCGTATCTCGTAAGCGGGTAGGGGATACAACGGGGGGCTGAAAGAAAAAATGGCGCGCCCGTGAGAATTCGAATCTCAAACCTTCTGATCCGTAGTCAGATGCTCTATCCAGTTGAGCTACGGGCGCA
>JAGWXJ010000195.1 GCA_018969935.1 Alphaproteobacteria bacterium
AACCGCACGTCACCGAAGTCATCGAAAAAACGCGCCGCTTCTTCAGGCTCGGCTGGAAGGATGTCGAGGAAGTGCTGACACAAATGGCACTCGACAGGCGCGAGCAAACGCAGCAACTCAACCGTGATGACGATACGGTACTGGAATGCATTTCGATCCCCATGCCCGATGGCGGCGTGATGGTCACCTACCGTGACGTAACGGATAAAATAAGGGCCGAAACCGCCTTGCAGGAAAAAGCACTGGCACTGGAAGAAGCCGAAAAACTGAAAATCGATTTCCTTGCCAACGTATCCTACCAGCTGCGTACGCCGCTCAATGCCATGACAGGCTTCACCGAAATTCTGTCCAATGGTTACTTCGGCACCCTCAACGAAAAGCAAGGGGAATACACAAAAGGTATTCTCGAGGCCGGCCAGCGCCTAATGACCTTGATTGACGATATTCTTGACCTCTCGACCATCGAGGCAGGGTATCTTGGCCTCAAGCTGGAAACAGTCGATATAGGCAAATTGCTTCGCGAGGTTTATGAGCTGACGCGAGAATGGGCTGGCCGTGAAACATTGCAGGCAAGCCTGGATTGCCCGCCCAATATAGGCATGGTGCGCGGCGATGCGCGCCGCCTGAAGCAAATCCTTATCAACCTCATCCGTAACGCCATCAGCTTTACACCGGGCGGCGGGTCCATCCTGATTCAGGTTTCTGGTGACAGCGAAGCTGTACGTATTGCCGTAAGGGATACTGGCATCGGCATCCACCCCGATGATCAGAGCAAACTGTTTACGCCGTTCAAACGCTCGGCCACCACCACAGCGCTGGGCAAGGCATCTGGCCCCGGTTTGGGCCTATCTCTCGTACGCAATATCGCGCAATTGCATGGTGGTGATGCCGAATTGGAAAGCGAGTTGGGCAAAGGCACGACTGTAACGCTGACACTACCGCGCAAAGGGCCGCAGGGCGACTAATCAGGCACCGATTGTCTTGATATCCGCGCCCTTTTCATGCGGCAACCCTTTGGATGTCGAGTATTCCATGTGTAGCGCTTTGTCGGGATGGATGTATCGGTACGCGGAATGAGCGGCTTTTGCAGCCTCGGCAAAACCGACGGATATCAGCTTCAGTTTCTCGTCATACGTTGCAATATCACCCGCGGAATAAACACCGCTAACCGATGTTTCGGCGGTCGCAGGGTCAATCACTATCGAATGGCCAGAAAGCGTGAGGCCCCAATCAGCCATGGGCCCGAGCTTGGCTGCAAGGCCGTAAAACGCCAGCAATACATCGGCGTCCAGCACTTTGGTATCACCATCCAGCGTAGCAACTTCAACACCGTTTAGAACACCGGCTTGCCCGCGCAGGCCTTTAAGCTGGTAGGGTATTACAAGCTCGATACCTGCATGCGCTTTCATGCGCGCAACGTTATCTGGCGCGGCCCTGAATTGGTCACGGCGGTGCACAACCGATACCTTGGCAATATCGGCAAGCGATAACGCCCAATCAACCGCTGAATCACCGCCACCTGCAATCACGACACGTTTGCCCGCAAAATCCTCACGGCGGCGGACCATATAAAAAACGGATTTGCCTTCATAGGCTTCAATACCATCAATCGGCGGCTTGTTGGGGCCAAAGGCTCCGGCCCCGCCTGCAATAATCACGGCGCCGCAATCAACTTCCACGCCCGCGGCATTGCGCA
>JAGWXJ010000057.1 GCA_018969935.1 Alphaproteobacteria bacterium
AATATGGACCCGCTGGTTGCGACCTTCATCAAGGAGCATGCCGTGAGCGTGCAAGGCGCCGTGCGCCTTGCTGGTCTATGGCCCGTGGCCGGCCCCGTTGCCGCCGACAAGCTGCTGGAAGTGGCCGGCGGGCCTTTGCGGGATGCCGACCTTACGCGTGCAGAAATCAACCGCAATGATACGGACAAGCGTACCGTTGTGAACCTGACGGAAGCGGATAGCGAAGCGGCCAGCGTCAGCTTTGGCGATGCCATACGCATCCCCGACCGTTTTGAAGCTGTAACACGCCAGACCGTCACTTTAAGCGGCGAGGTTAAAAACCCCGGTACCTATGACCTGATGCGCGGCGATACTTTACTTACACTCATTGACCGCGCAGGCGGGCTGACAGACGAAGCTTATCCGCTTGGCGCCGTGTTCTCACGCGCATCGGAGCGCAGGCGCGAGAAAGAGAAATTTACGTCTGCCGCGCGCGACCTCGAACGCGCTGTTGCCGTAGCAACTGACGGCAAGGACGATAAAGTTGATGTACAGCAGATTGGCCTTGCGCGCGACCTTGTCGAGGACCTTAAAACCATCGACCCTGTTGGGCGTATTACGGTTGAAGCAGACCCCGAGATTTTGCGCCGCGAACCAGCACAGGACATGCTGCTTGAAGCGGGTGATAAAATCTACTTCCCCAAACGGCCATTAAGCGTGCGTGTGACGGGCGAGGTGCTGAGCCCCGCAGCCCTGCAATTCAAGGCCGACAAGGATACGGAAGATTATATTGCCGAGGCCGGCGGCCTTACCATGAATGCAGATAAAGGGCGGATTTTTGTTTTGTCACCTAATGGTGCTGCGCAGCCTGTATCGGCATCGCAGTGGACGCGCTTCAAGCCGCTCATGATTACGCCCGGCTCCACCATCGTTGTGCCGCATGACCCCAAACCCTTCGATTTTATCGAGAGTGCGAAGGATATTACATCCATCCTGTCCAACCTTGCGATTACGGGCATTTATGCCGAGGACCTCGTGGACCGGAACTGATGCCGCTTATTTCCGTTATCACCATCACAAAGGGGAACCCGCAAGGCTTTGCGCGCACCCATGCCAGTATCAAGGCGCAAGACTTTAAGGACCATGAATGGGTAGTAGTGGACGGCGATAAGGAGCCTGATAACGGCATATACGATGCCATGAACAAGGGGATTGCCCGCGCGTGTGGCGATTACCTGATATTCATGAATGCGGGGGATGCGTTTACAAGCCCCAATACGCTTTCACAGGCCGCGGCTTATCTACAGGAAGGCCCCGATTTTGTGTATGGCGATGCGCTGGAGGGCGGGCACCACAAACCCGCGCGGCATGACATTGCGCACGGCATGATCACGCACCATCAAGCGATGTTTTACCGCCGCAGCGACCGCCAGTACGACACACGCTACCGTATAGCGGCCGATTACAAATATACGGCGCAGGCGATTGCTGAAGCGGACGCAGACAAAATTGCCTATATGCCCTTCCCCGTATGCATTTTTGAAACGGGCGGCGTATCGCAGCGGCGCGTGGCCGAGGGACGGGCGGAGCAAAACGCGATAAGGCAAGAACTTGGTATCAAGGCACCGATGATTAGCTCCATGCAGATTGCAGCCGCGTTTTTGAAACGTGTTGCGCCGCCAGTTTACTGGGCGCTGCGAAGCCGGTTTAAAACGGCGCGCGCGTATGACGCGCGGGCGAGCGCGAAGTCAAATCCCGCCACACCATCCAAGAAGCCCAATTTGAAAATATAGCTGTAGGCAAACACCAGGTACGGGCGGAACCACGCCGCACGGGTTGCGACTTTCAGTTCCTGCCGCCATGCAATCGGGTCAGGCGGGTAGGCATCGCGCAGTATCATCCCCGCTTCCCACACGGCGTAACGTTCGTGGCGGCGCATCCAATCACCGCGGCCCTTGCGGTTATGATGGATGACCGCATTATCAAGTTGGCCTAAGCGTACGCCTTCCCGCGCCGGTACGGGCTGGTAGTGGCCTTCGATTTCGCCCATGCCATCAATATCGAGGTCGTTTACAGGCGGATAGGCAAACGCGGATTTTTTGAACAGGCAGAGCTTGTTGTTTGTCAGGCCAAAGCGCAGCCGTGTGTTTTGCCAGACATACCGCCCACGGATGAAATACCCATCGGCCTTTGGCCCGCGCGCAAACAGCACGCGCATCTCGCGCAGTAGTTCATGGGAGGGGGTTTCATCGGCATCGATGAAGAAAACCCAGTCACCGAGGCCGTAAATGTTTTCAAGGCACCATTGGCGTTTTTTGGGATAGGCACCATTCCAACGGAATTGTATTACCTCGGCGCCCAAGGATTTTGCGGTTTCAGCGGTGTCATCGGTACTACCGGAATCCACGACAATCACACGTGTGAACAGGCCTACCAGCGGCAGAAGGCAGTGGGCGATGTTATCGGCCTCGTTTCGTGTAACGACGATGGCGGTAACGGGGATCATGATCTACGCAGCAGTGCGTAGCCAAACCCGCCCGCAGCACCTAGCAAAATGAATAGCGGCAACAAAAGTACAGGGTTGGGAAATACAGGGCGTACGGGGATGGACGGCGGGTCTATCATCTCGGCTGCGAAATCGTTATCGATGCCGACCATCATGCTCTGGCGTTCCTGCTCCTTTAAAAGGGCCACAAGCGCGTCGCGTTGGGCGGGGTTAACCACCTCGGCCATTTTTTCACGCAGATACACGATGCGCTGGTCGGTTTTGAGGCGGACATCGGCACGGATGGTTTCATCGGCCAGCCTGTGCAGGGCCCTGAGTAAATCGGTCGCCAGTGTTTTATCGTGCAATGCAAGCGTAATGCGGCGCATTTGCGTGGCTGCCACAGGGCGTATGCGCACATGCCCTTCCAGCCAGCCTGAAAGTTTTGATGTATCGGCATCGCACCCGCCGCAAAGATTGCCCAGACGGGGTTTTAATGTCTGGTCCTTGAGAAGGCTTGAAGCTATGCGGGGACTTGTGAGCAATGTTTCGTAGACTGCGAAATCGGCTGCAGCCATAGAACCCACGCGCTGGAGAAGATACTGGATTGTGGGGGATTCAGAGGCCGGTAAAAACGCCGACAAATCAGGCCCTGTGCCGCGCCCTGCTGGGCCTATGGTCATCCGCGCTTCCCACTTTGCGGGAGCCAGCAGGCATACAAGCACGGCCAGCAAAAGCCCCGCACCCGCGCCCATCAGGACGGTACGGCGCGCGGCCCAAAAAGCCGCCCATGGATCGGAGAGGAGTTTATCGATCATTCCCTACTTTTCGTACCACATCGGACCAGAGGGCAAAAGCGTCATCAGGGGTACGGCCCACAAGGGCTTTTTGGGCACCCTCATGCGCGGCAAACCATGCATCGGCATCGGTACGGTAAAGGGCGATGGCTGTCGCCAGCGATTTGCCGTCATCGGGCTTAACCACACGCCCGCAGCTATGGCGGGCGATAAGGTGCGCGACATCGCTTTCAGCAGGCCCTGCAAACACGATGGGCCTTGCAACGGCAATACCGCCGTAGAATTTGGAGGGCAGCAACATGCCCAGCGATTCATCGCGCATGGTGACCAGATGCACGTCACCACTTTCCATGAGGCCTTTGAGGGATGCGCGTGGCTGCGGGGGGATGAGGCGGATGTTATCAAGTGCGAATTGCGCTCGGGCGTGGGCCAGTTTTTCAAACCCATCCCCCTTGCCTACGAAAACCAGTTCGATATCGGGGTGGGTTTTCTGGAGGATTTGCGCTGCCTTAACAATCGCATCCAACGGATGCGCGCGCGAAAGGGAGCCCGCGTACAATACGCGGAATTTCTGGCCCGACGGGTCACTGTAGAGGCGCCTGTCACGCAAGGACTGTTTGTGCGGCAGTTCGATTTTCGCGGTTGGCACCGGCACTTCGGATGCCGGGGCCAACAACTCCATATCCGGCCAGTTTTCGATGACGGTTGTCTTGCGGATTTCAAGGCCGGTGCGCACCAGATGGCGTTGCATGCAGCGGCTGATGCAGACCACGCAGTCGGCTGCCTGCAAGGCCGCGCGCCCGAGTGTCATAAAGAAATTATAGAGTGGCGGCCAGATGCGGAAGCCCAAGGGGGCGGCCAGATCGGGGTATAGATCCTGACACCAGTGGATATGCGCACAGCCCTTCTTTTTGGCGGCGCGCTGGCCCATCACATAAAGCAACGGCGGGTCGGAGAGCGTGATGATGATATCGTGGCGCGGGTTGACCAGCATGGCGCGATAAAGGCGCCAGAGACCGCTTAGCCAATCCAGCTTGTTGGGCCTGTCCACGCCCTTGATGCGCACGATGCTGATGGGCCCGCGTGTGCTGACAGCGGGTTTGCCTGCGGTGGTTGTAAGGATGGTGACGCGGTGGCCGGCTTTTACGAAGTGGCGCGCCAAGTCATGCAGAAGCCTGCCCGTGGCTCCGCGCATCGGCGGGTACACACGGTTGACCATAAGGATCGAGGGGCGGGCTTGGCGCTCGGTCATGGGGTGTCTGGTTAACATTCCTGCCCCTTAATGTCCAATCGGGGCGAACAAGGGCCGCGAGCAGCAGGCCAAAGCATAGGGATTTGTAGGATCCATACAGGAATATTGCAGGTACAAGCGGCAGAAGAAGGGCAAAAAGCAGGGCGGGATTGTGGCGCGTGTGCAAGAAGGCACTGCGAAGCACAGCGCCTATGGCCACAACGCCAAGCAGCAGGCCTATCCAGCCCGTTTTCCACCAGAGGGAGGATAAAAAGCTGTGCGAGAAACGGACCCAAACATCACCCACCGCGGGTGATTTGAAAAGGCTGCCCCACCCTGCGCCAAACAGGGCCGATAGCGGATTTGCGGATTGCGTATCGATGAGGGCCGCAAGTTCGGCCCCGCGCGTATTCCAGCCCACGGCCCGCGTTTTATCGATGAGGGCATCGGTAATGCCTTCCACCTGCGGCCAGAAAGCGAGTAGCGAAACAGCAAAGGCGGCACAAAGCATAAAGGCGCGTTTGGGGGCATGCAAAAATGTGTGGGCAAGCAGTACTAGCCACAGGGCGCACAGAAGCCCGAGTGTTGCCCGCTGCATCATGCCCGCCATGGCAAGCGTGGGGATCAGTGAAAGCAAAACACAAAGAACGGCACGTGCCTTGCCTTCCTCCACAAAGGAGCCGTGATACAGCAGAAACGCCGCTGAAAACGGGACCAGCGGGGAATTTGCGAGATACAGAAGATCATTGCCCGTATTATCCATGACGGCTTCAGGGCCTGCCAGATAACGACAGGAAAATGCAAAGCCGATGCCCGCCAAAACACCTAGCCACACCCTTGCATTTTGCCTGTGGCCCCATAAGGCGATGGGTATGGCAAGGGCGGAAAACGCGACAAGATCGCGCGCGATATCGGACGGGGTATTGCCTGCAAAGATACCTTGCAGCGAACCCATGAGTGCGCCGTAGACGATAAGTGCCGCAAGCGGTTTGAACCACGGCTCGCGCGTGACTGATTTATCGAGCCCGCCGCAGAGTGTTGCGAGTGCCAAAAGGCATACAATACCCGCTTCAAGGAACGACGGGGAATCGGGCGTGGGGCTGCCGAATGCGCCGTAGAGCACCGATGCGAGCACCAGCGCGGTTAAGCCCCATTTTTTCACGAAGAAACCTATGCGCGTTATTCGTTGTACACACCCCAGCTGGGCGCAACGGTATTGTTTGTGTTGTTTTTGCTATCACTGAGCGCCTTGTTGTAGGCGGCTGCTGAATTGCCGGTGGGCGGTGCTGGCGGCCACGGTTCCTCGGTCGGGGTTACGGCAGGCTGCTGCATTTCACCCTGATGGCTGACATACGCACCCGGACGCAAATTGATGGGACCGGAGCCGCTAAGGTATACGGGGGCTGATGGTGCCCTTGCGGGTTTAGCCGCACCTGTATCGGCCGTGCCTTCACCGCCCACGCCTAACGGATCAAGCGGGCCGCCGAGCGGCATTGAATCAGGTGTGTCTTGCGCGAATGCTGCTGCGCCAGAAAGGATGATCACGATGGCCGCAGCCGCTGAAAGCATAAGTTTTCTCATATATTCAATCTAACAAAAAACAGGATTTAGGACCTTAGTTTTTTTCACCCGCGAATTTTAACCTCGTGTTTACATATTTTGCATAATGTATACACAGTAGAACGCATTAAAGGCCCGAAAAAGGGCGAAAAACAAAGGGTGTGTCATGGAATTGACGGCTGAGGAATTCTTGAAAAAGGCAGGGCTCGATGACGAGTCACTGGCGCCAGGCCAAATCAAGTACAAGCAACATATCGGTGAAAAAGCCGGTACCAGCTACACGGTCGTTTTTGACTGGAAAACAGACCCCAACAAAATCCGTGTCGAGGTACGCCCCGGACTTTCCGGCGAGATGCCACACAAAAAAGAGCTCTCGAAGTTTGCGCTGTGGTTGCAGGCGGAAAACTTCCTCGAACTCGATATGACGAAACACTGAGGTTAAACCATGAGCGCTGTCATCACCGCATCATCAGCCTTCTCGTCCGAAGCGGCGGGCACCAAACGCAAGGGTACTGCCAGCGGCAAGCTTGGCGGCAACATCGTCAAGAATATCGAAGCGGCCTTTGAAGCCATCAAGGCGCTTGTAAAAGAACTTCCTGCCAAGGCCCTTGGCCTTGTGGCAAGCGCATGCAAACAGGCCGTACAGGTTGGCCCCAAACTGCAAAGCGCACCGTTTGCGGTGCCCCTGCACATGATGGGCCCCGGTGGCGGCAGCAGCAGCGGAGCACCACCGCCCAAACGAATCAAGCACACGTCGGAAGACGAGAAATAGATTTTATGCAGGAAGGCGGGTTCGGGGGAGCCCGCCTTTTACATTGGCCCGATTTTCAAACCATTTCGCCCAAAGCTTCGGCCACGGTATCGACGGCCCAATCAAGATTTTCCTTCTCGATTGTCAGGGGCGGAGCGAAGCGCACGACGGTCCCGTGCGTATCTTTTGATAACAGTCCCTTTTCAAGCAACTTGTCGCATACTTGCCGTGCGGTTGCCTTTTCGTGGTGGATTTCCATGCCGACCAAAAGGCCCATGCCCCTTACCTCCTTGATAAGTGGCGAATTGAGGCCCTTGAGGCGGCGTTGCAAATGATCACCAAGCTCGGCCGCGCGGGCGGCGAGCCCGTCTTCCTTCAGGATGTTTATAGCTTCTATGCCGATGGCGGCGGCGATGGGGTTACCGCCAAATGTCGAACCGTGGGAGCCGGGGTCGAAGACGCCCATGACTTCCTTCGTGCCCACAAAAGCCGATACGGGGTAGATACCGCCGCCAAGGGCCTTGCCAAGCATCAGGCCATCGGGCCTGTCGATTTCGTGCTGGAAGCAGAAGTTTTTGCCTGTACGGCCCATGCCTGTTTGCACTTCATCGAGCAGCAGCAGGATGTTGTGTTTCTTGCAGATTTCCTGCACCCGCTTAAGCCAGCCTTTGGGGGCCATCAGGATACCGCCCTCGCCTTGCAGAGGTTCGGTTATAAACGCGCAGGTGTTGGGCGTAATCGCCGCTTCCAGAGCATCGGCATCGCCAAACGGCACCAGATCAAACCCGCCATCGAAGGGGCCAAAGCCGCGCCTGTAATCGGCATCGGATGAAAAACCTATGATGGTTGTGGTGCGGCCATGGAAGTTGCCATGGCTTGCGATGATGCGCTGTTTGCCATCGGGAATTTTTTTGACATCATGCCCCCAGCGGCGGGCGGCCTTGATGCCTGTTTCAACGGCCTCGGCGCCCGAGTTCATGGGCTGGACCATATCAAGGCCCGTAAATTCGCACAGGGCTTTACCGAATTCCCCCAGCCTGTCGGTATGGAAGGCACGGGAGGGCACATCCAGCACATCCAGCTGGTCAATCAATGCCTTGCGGATACGCTTGTTGAGGTGGCCGAAACTGACGGCGCTGTAGGCGCCCAGAAAGTCCATGTACTTTTTGCCCTCGGTATCCCAGAGCCAGATACCCTCACCCCGATTGAGGACAATCGAGAGGGGTTTGTACATACGCGCGAGGTATTGCCTTTCGAGGGTGATGTAGTCTTGGGTGTCCATGGCAAACCTCCTCGTTTCCTTGCGGTAATTTTGTTCTATAATCATATCATATTTTTTCGTCTTTAAGGATTGCAGCGCAGCATGACCGTCATCAAATTCCCGCCACCAGCCAACGACCGCCCGCGCCAATATCCACCGATGTTCAACATACCCCCGCTTACGCTTTGGGTGCTTGTTGCGTTCGTGGCCGTTTATGCCGTTTTCGCCGTCATGCCTGAAGAAATGGCGCAAATCTGGGGTTACAGGCTGGCTTTTGTGCCAGCCCGCTATGCCCTGCCCGATGGTTTTGACATCTGGGCCGTAGTATCGCCCTTCACGCACATCTTCATGCACGGGGGGATACTGCACATAGCCATGAACGGGCTGATGATGCTGGCTTTTGGCGCAGGGGCCGAGCGCATGCTGGGCGCCAAAAGGGCCGGTGCGATGTTTATACTGTGCGGGTTATGCGGGGCGTTCGCGCAACTGGTTTTCGGGTGGGGGTCACCCATCCCCATGGTTGGCGCATCGGGCGCTTTATCGGGGTTGTTTGCCGCCATGTGCCTTCGCCTCATGCAAACGGGGGCCATGCCTAAAGGCCGTTTCGGCATCTGGGGTATTGGCGCGCTGTGGATTGGCCTATCCGTATTCATGGCGTTTGCGGGCGGTGCCATGGGTATTGGCGATGTTGCTTGGGCCGCGCATGTAGGCGGCTTTTTAGGCGGCGTATTGCTTATGCGCCTACGCTATTTTTCCTGAGCTTCAGATTTGCCTTCAAGCTTGGCTTTCATTTCGGCTACCAGCTTTTCGTCCTTGTTGTGGTCGGCGTAATCGAGGGCACGCTGCCACTGATAACGCGCTTCCAACGTGCGGCCAGCCTTGTGATAGACATCACCCAAGTGGCCGTTAAGAACGGGATCATACGGCTTTAAAGATACGGCACGCTCAAGCAGGATGATGGCCTGCGTATAATCGCCCTGACGGTAATACACCCAGCCGAGAGAGTCGGTAATAAACGGGTCGGTCGGGGCCATCACAAGCGCCTTCAAAAGCATCTCGCGCGCCTGAACCAGATTTACGTTTCTATCGGCCCAGCTGTAGGCCAGATAATTGAGGACGTGCGGATCATCGGGGCGGTAGCTAAGCGCCTTTTTAAGATCGGCCTCCGCTTTATCCCACTCGCCGAGTTCATCAAGGGCCATGGCGCGCACGAAGTAGATGGACCACAGAGAGTCATCGGGTGTGCCGCCTGCTGCATCGATGGCCTGATCGTAGGCGGTGACGGCCTTTTTATTATCTTTTTCAGCGCGGTAAATCTCGCCCAATGCAAAAGCCACACGCGGTGACGGGTTGGACTGCATCAGCGATTCCAGAATTTTGGTCGCGTCGGAAACATCCTCCTGCTCGGCCTTCAATTCGGAGAGGCGGATTTGCGCATCAACGTAGTCGAGATCCTGCGGCTGGATGGACTGCAGGGCTGCCGCAGCCTCGTCATACCTTTTCTGGTCGGCGAAAATATTGCCGACGAGGATGGAAAGGCCTGGTACATCGGGGCGAATATAGCGACCCATTTGCGCGAATATCAGCGCACTTTCGTTGGAGCGATCGGCAATCATCATCTGCGCAAGATCGCGGAAGGCCATGGCAACGCCCGCAGTAACGCCCTTCATGTGGTACGAAAACTCGGGGCGCAGCGCGGGTGATTGCCCCTGCGAAAGGGCATCGAGCATCTTTTTAGCATCCTGATCAAGCGGGTTGAGCTTGAGGGCTGCCGTAAGCGCGGCGCGTGCCTGTTCGGCCCGCGTGTTACGGATGTCGTAGGCAGCGACCATCATGGAGCCGACAGATGTCAGCGGCGCTTTTGCGAGCGCATCAAAGATGCGGTTGGAGGTATCCTTCTGGCCCGCCCATTCGGCAGCGAGGCCACGGTGGAGAGCCTGCAGCAGCGAAAGGCCATTGGTATTGCCATCAACCGGCTTATTCTGACCTGCACGAAGCCAGCAGGAAATAACGGGCTCTATGAATGCGCGCAGAGCCGTTGATTCAACGGATTGCAAACGTGCCTCGGCGGAAGCAAGGTCACCGGCCCTGACTGCCTGCGCCATGATGATGAGCGATGCGAGATCGCGGCCATCGGATACGACACTATCCATTTGCTGGCCGGCTTCATCATTTGCGGCCTTGGGCTGGGACTGGATAAGGTGCGCGTATTCTGCCGCGCGGTCATACTGGCCGGCGCTTACTGCCAGCAGCATCATGCGCAGTTGCGTGGTTGCATCGGATGCTGCGGCGTTATTCAGTTTGTCGATGTAGTAGTTGGCCATTTTCCAGTCACGCTGGCCTTGCGCGAAATTGGCGGCTAGTATGTTGCCCGTGACCGTATCGTTGGGAACCCAGTTTTTATTGGCCTTTACCACCTGCGAAATAAAGGCTACAGGCGTATCCGCATCGGCGCCCTCCTCGCGGCGGGTGCGGGAATCGTGCACGGCGTAAGCGAGAAAAGCGAGAGAGCCTAAAACTACGATATAAGAAAATCTTCTGAATTCCATGATTACCTACATAGCACCATAATTGGGGCCACCGCCACC
>JAGWXJ010000196.1 GCA_018969935.1 Alphaproteobacteria bacterium
CCTTGATGTCGCATGTTTTACAGTGGACGCAGTTTTGCGCGTTGATTTGAAACTTCTTATGGCCGTCCGCACCATCCACCACCTCGTAGACGCCGGCGGGGCAGTAACGCTGCGCCGGTTCGGCATATTCAGGTAGATTGACGGCGACAGGTATCGAGGGGTCACGCAACTTCAGATGGCAAGGCTGATCTTCCTCGTGGTTGGTATTCGAAAGGAAGACGGATGACAAACGATCGAATGTGAGTGTGCCATCAGGCTTCGGGTAGGCGATTGGTTTGAAATCACGCGCTTTGCCAGTTTGCGCGTAATCCGCCTTATGGGGCAACGTGAAGGGCAAACGCCAGCCGCCGATTGTCTGGAAGGCTGCGTTGATAAGGCCGAACAGCAGGCCATAGTGAAAACCGGGGCGGATGTTGCGGACCTTGTACAGTTCGTCATACAGCCAGCTTTTGCGGAACAGTTCCTCGTAATCAGAACCGTTCACGATGGCTTCGGCAGCGAGCATGCCGGATTTCATGGCAGCATGGTTGCCCTTGATTTTGGGCACGTTGAGGAAGCCCGCGCTATCGCCCACCAGCAAGCCGCCCGCGAATGTCAGTTTTGGCATCGACTGCAAGCCACCTTCCACCAGTGCGCGGGCGCCGTAGGCTATGCGCTTGCCGCCATCCAAGAAAGCCTTGATGGCGGGGTGGGTTTTGAACCTTTGCATTTCCTCGAACGGGGAGAGATACGGGTTTTTGTAATCGAGGCCCGTCACGAAACCGATGGACACCAGATTATCGGCCATGTGGTACATCCATGAGCCGCCGTAGGTTTGGCTATCCATCGGCCAGCCGATGGTATGCATGCAGTAACCCTGCTTGTGTTTTGCGGGGTCTATCTGCCAGACCTCCTTTACACCGAGGCCATAGGTTTGCGGGGACTTGCCTTTACGCAGATCAAATTTCTTGATGACCGTTTTTGTGAGCGAACCGTGGCAGCCTTCGGCCAACACCAGCGTTTTTGAATGCAGTTCCATACCCGGCTGGTATTGGGCCGTTTGTTCGCCATTCCTGCCGATGCCCATATCGCCCGTGGCGACGCCAATGGCTTTGCCTTCGGCGTCATACAGAACTTCAGAAGCTGCAAAACCCGGATAGATTTCAACGCCCAGTTCCTCGGCCTGTTTGGCAAGCCAGCGGCCAAGCTCGCTGAGCGAGATTATATAATTGCCCGCGTTGTGCATTTGCGGCGGGGTGGGCAGATGGATGGCGGCTTTTTCGGTTAAAAAGACGAAATGGTCTTCCGTCGGCTGAACATGCAGCGGGGCGCCTTTTTCCTTCCAGTCGGGGATCAGCTCGTTCAGGGCGCGGGGCTCGAATACAGCGCCGGAGAGCAGATGGGCGCCAACTTCCGAGCCTTTCTCGAGGATGCAGACGGTTTTGGAGGCATCAAGCTGTTTGAGCCTGATAGCGCAGGCAAGGCCAGCGGGGCCAGCGCCTACGATGACGACATCGTATTCCATGACGGATCTATCGGGGCGGACGGCTTCGGGCATATGGCGCTTCTTGATTTGGTCTGCTACGACTATGACATTCAAATAGGTTTGTGAAAAGACGATGGGACACCCTTTAGCCGAGGCCTTGCAGTGGCATATCGACAACGGCGCCGATGTGGCTGTTGGCGATACGCCCG
>JAGWXJ010000197.1 GCA_018969935.1 Alphaproteobacteria bacterium
GGCAAAGAAGGCGCCAAGCGTGTAGAAGTCACGCGTCGCAATCGGGTCGAATTTGTGGTCGTGGCACTGTGCGCAGGCCGTTGTCTGTCCAAGCCAGACGGTGCCAACGGCGCGGACGCGGTCAGTGAGATAGCGGGCTTCGTAGTCCTTGGCCTGAGCGCCACCTTCTTCGGTCGTGAGCAGGAGGCGGTTGAAGGCGGAGCCGACTTTGGTTTCCTGGTTGGCACCCGGGAGGAGGTCACCGGCGAGCTGTTCGCGTGTAAAGCGGTCAAAGGGCTTGTTGGTGTTGAAGGCTTTGATGACGTAGTCGCGGTACGGGTAGATGTTCCGCGGGTTGTCTGAGTGGTAACCGATGGTGTCTGCAAAGCGGACGACATCCAGCCAGTGCTGCGCCATTTTCTCGCCGTAGTGTGGGCTTGCCAGCAAGCGGTCGACGAGATTTTCGTAGGCCTTTGGCGACTTGTCATTGATGAAGGCCTGAACTTCCGCATATGTCGGCGGGAGACCTGTCAGGTCAAAGGAAAGCCGGCGGATGAGCGTACGGCGGTCGGCCTGCGGGCTTGGTTTAAGACCGATTTCGGCAAGGCGGCGTTGCACCAGAAAGTCAATCGGGTGTTTTCCTTTCGGAACCGAGGGTTTTACTGGGAGCTCGTAGGCCCAGTGCTTTTGGTAGGTTGCGCCTTCGCCAATCCAGCGCCGTAGGGTTTCCTTTTGCGCTGGCGTAATGGTTTTGTGATACTCTGCGGGGGGCATCGCAAGGGCATCGGATGCCGGCTTTGCAATGCGTTGGACCAGCTGGCTTGCGACGATGTCTCCCGGGATTACGGCACGGTTTGGCTGATCGAGGCGGAGATTTGCTTGACGTTTGTTCTTGTCAGGGCCATGACAGGCAAAGCAGTTATCCGAGAGGATGGGCCGGATATCGCGGTTGAAGATGATTTTGGATGCCTGCCTTGCGGGCGCGGCAAGGCTGATGCCGAGCGCGATTGTGCCAAGGAGTGCGGTTGCAAGCGGTTTTGTAAATGTCATAGTGGGTGACCGGTCAGCAAACGGGATTATGGGTGCCGCAGGCGCAACGGTGAACCTGCGTATTGAAATCTATTATGCCAGCAATTCCGGGTTCGTGTAACCCGTCGATGCACGAATCAGCCTGCGATTCGTTTGGTTAGCTGCTTGCCAATACGTATCATCGGGGCCTCGATGAAGCGGTACACCATCCAGGATACGAAGAGCAAGGTCGGCAGAGTTACCAGCGTTGTCAGCCAGACGTTGCCCGTCTGTTCTTTGAGCGGTTCGGCGATGAGTATTTGCAGCGTTCCATGCATCAGGTAAATGCCATAGGACCAGTCTCCCAGCCAGCCAAGGGCGCGCATTGCTTTGTTGGACTTTTCAAACGCCGCACGCTTGGCCCAGCAGGCGACAAAAACACCAATCGCAAGGAGATAGGTCGTGATGTATCTCGGTCCTTCATCCCCATAGCCGAGAAGGCTTGCCGGGATAAGCATCGCAATCACGCTTGCAACCGCCCGCCTGACATCGCTACCCGATGCTTCACCACGCTCATTTGCCCGTAAGGTATCCGCCATCCACATGAGTGACATCGCCATAAACATCGCGACTGGGAGAGGTTTGTGCGTG
>JAGWXJ010000058.1 GCA_018969935.1 Alphaproteobacteria bacterium
TTTCTGCCGTGGTGCCGCGCTGCGCGTATCTGGAAGCGCGAGGGTGATGTTGTGTATGCGGACCTTGTTATCGGCTACAAGATGTTTCAGGAACGGTTTACAAGCAAGGTGACCTTGAAGCCCGCGCGCTTCGGTCAGGGCGGGCATATCCATGTGGAGTATGTGAAGGGGCCTATGAAGCACCTCAACAACCACTGGCGTTTTCTGCCCAGCAACCCTGATGCGTGCTGCATCGATTTCTTTGTGGACTTCGAATTCAAGAACCCCATGTTCCAGAAGCTGATGGGCGTGTTTTTCAATGAAGTCGTGAGGCGGATGGTCAGCGCCTTTGAAACGCGCGCAAAAAGTCTTTACGGGTAGACTTGTTTTTTCGGGTTTCAGCCCATTTGTTTAGTGGTATTTATCTTATACCACTCTAACAAGAAAGACTTTCAATGACCCTCTCCATGTATCAGGCATCGGTGCCGGTTATCGTGCACAACCTCAAAAACCTATCTGCCATCCTGCAAAAGGCCGAGGAATTTGCGGCCTCTAAAAAAATCGACCAGAGCGTACTGGTTAATGCGAGGCTGGCGCCTGATATGTTCCCGCTGTCGCGCCAAGTGCAGATTGCCTGCGATGTAACGCGCCGCGGTGTTGGCCGCCTTGCCGGTGTTGAAGCGCCCAGCTACGAGGATACCGAGAAAACATTTGCCGAGTTGCAAACCCGTATAGCCAACAACATCAAGTTTATCGAAGGCCTGAAGCCGGAGCAGATTGACGGTAGCGAGGGCAAGGTTGTGAACCTGAAAGTCGGCGGCAACGATATGACGTTTGCGGGCCAGCCATACCTGCTCAATTTTGTGCTGCCAAACCTGTTTTTCCATGTGTCCGTTGCCTACGGCATTTTGCGCCATAACGGGGTGGACCTTGGCAAAAAAGATTATCTGGGGCCTATCCAGTAAACGGCATTCCCGTCACTGCGCTGCTTCACGGTAGCGCAGTGACATCTGGTGCACCGTACCGTCGGTGAATGTTATGTCGGTCAGAACGCTTTTGTCTGAGCGCATCGAATCGTAACCTGACAAATGCAGGATGCCCAAGGGCTGGTGTGGCAAATACGGTTCAATGAACCGATGTTGCGTCGGGTCGTATAATGGCTTGGTATCGCATAGCCAGTTGCAGGGGGCAGGCAGCCGCTCGGCTGGGTAGTTTTCCAAGTAGATCATCATGCCCATTGTCAGCTGTTCGGCTGTAAAGACATTTCCTTTTTTGAGGGCCTTGCGAATGAGTTCCTGCCAGCGTTTCCAGTGCGGGGCGTTGCCCGCCATGGCAAAAACGCCCGCATTGATGGTGGGGTACGGAAACAGCAGGCGGGCCGTTTTGAAGTCAAAGGCCTTGCGGGCATTACTGTAATAAAAGCTGCGCGGGCGGTAGGGGATGGGGCCGAACCAGCTGATGCGCATGGTTTTGCCATAAGCCCTATCGACTTGGGGGACGACAGCGAGGCCGGTTTTTTTAGCCCCTGCGAGAAGCAAATCGATCGCACTCCAATCCTGAACCCATGTGTCGGCATCCAGCCATATGTAAAAATCGAAGCTGGGGAAAAGTTCGGGGATAAAGGGGCGGGAAATACATGCTTTTAAAAAGTCGCGCCCTTTTAAACGACGCTTTGACAAGGGGATAGGCCAAATTCCATCCACAACGAGGTGGTTTTGGCTTTTCAGGGTTTCCACCTGCTGGTCGGTGAGGCCAGCGTTGATGATGCCGATGGTCATATCAGCGCTTTGGGGGTGGCGTTTGATGGATGCCAGAAGCTCGCAAAGGAGGGGGTAATACTTGGAATCCGCGGACGTGATGATAGCCGTTTTCATGAGAGGGCCTTGATAGCGTATTCGAGGGCGTGCGTCACGGTTTGCTGCCTGATGCTGGTGCGCCCGCCCGTGTAATGGTGTTCGTGGGCCTTTGCGCCGTCCCATGTGGCGATGCCGATATAGACCAGCCCAACGGGCTTTTGCGGGGTGCCGCCAGTTGGGCCTGCAATGCCCGTGACGGCAATTGCAATATCGGCCTCGCTGTGTTCAAGGGCGCCTTGGGCCATGGCCTCTGCCACCTCGGCTGAAACTGCGCCATGTGCTTCAATAAGGGCGGCGGGCACGCCAAGCTGGCGTGTTTTTGCGTCGTTCGAGTACGTTACAAAGCCGCGGTCAAAGTAGGCGGATGAGCCTGCAATCTCCGTGATGTGGGCGGCAATAAGCCCACCCGTGCAGGATTCAGCTGTCGCAATCATACAGCCTTTGTCTTTCAGTTTTTCAAAGAGGCGCGCGACTAGTGCATCCATAGACCGTACCCGTAAACGCAAATACCTGCCATGACGCCTGCCACGATGTCATCGAGCATCACACCTTCGGCCCCTTCGACGTTTTTATCAAAGTGGCTGACGGGCCACGGCTTCAAAACATCAAAGATGCGGAATAAGAGGAAGGCGAGCGCCAGTTGGTCAAGCCTGTGAGGCATGCAAAACAGCATGGCGACCCAGATGCCCGCCCATTCGTCGATGACGATCATGCCGTTATCGTGGGTGCCCGATTTTTTCTGGAATTCGTTTATGGCCCAGAACCCTGCCGCGCAGGCCAGTATAAGAAGGAAGATGATGGCGGTTTTGGGCAGTGTCACAGCCAGTACCCATGCGGCCAGCGTACCCCATGTGCCCGATGCGGGGCTTATGCGGCCACTGCCAAGGCCTGTGGCTATCAGGACTTCCGGCGATTTCCAGACAAGCGGTGCGGGGAGGGGCGCGATTTTCATTTACGGAGCCTGACGGTTGCAACGGCCTGCACCGCCAACCCCTCGCCACGGCCGATGTACCCTAGTTTTTCGGTCGTGGTGGCCTTGAGGCCTATGGCATCGGCGGGCAGTGAAAGCATATCGGAGAGGCGTTTGGTAATGGCCTCGCGGTGCGGGCCTATGCGCGGCGCTTCCGCTAGCAGAGTGATATCGATGTTCGTAAGCGTACCGTTTTTGTTGGCCAGCAATTCCATCGCCTTTTTGACGATGGCGCTGCTATCCATGCCTTTGAGGGCAGGGTTTGAGGGTGGGAAGTGGACGCCGATATCGCCTGCGCCGATGGTACCTAATATGGCGTCGGCAATGGCGTGGAGGCCGGCATCGGCATCGGAGTGGCCGACGAGTTTGCGGTCGGACGGAATATCGACGCCAAAGAGTTTGATGGCGCCGCTTTCAGGGGCGTCGCCAAACGGGTGGACATCGTAGCCCATGCCGACACGGGTTTCGGTGAGGATGGATGACATGATTTTTTCCGCGCGTTTGAGGTCGGATTGCGTGGTGATTTTGAAGTTATCGGATTCGCCTTCCACGAAGGTGCTTTCGATGCCTTCTTCGGCGAAAACAAGGCTTGAATCATCGGTGTAACTGCGGCCCTGCGCTTTGACGTGGGCGTTCACGATGACATCGAAGGCGAAGGCCTGCGGGGTTTGTACTGCCATGACGCCCGTGCGGTCCACTACGTTGTGGCCGCGCATAAGGGTATCGGCCACGGGTACGGCCAGCGTAGCGGCTTTGGTGCCGCCTTCGATTGTTGCCTGTATGCGGGCGATGGCTTCATCGGATACCAGCGGGCGGGCGGCATCGTGAATCATGACGTTACGGGGCGTATATTTGCCAAGGGCCAGCAGGCCGTTGGCTACGCTTTCCTGCCTGCTGGCGCCGCCGTCAACCAGTGTGACGCCGTTTGCAAGTTGGGGGAAGTAGGGCGCATGCGCGGGGTTGACCACCAAGGCGACTGGCCCGTATTTAGCAAATTTTTCAATGCTATAGGAAATAACGGGTCGGCCGCCCAATGGGGCGTATTGCTTGAGCGTATCGCTGCTAAAGCGCTGGCCGGAGCCTGCCGCTACGATGATTGTTGCCCACTGGACCATGCGTTACCGTGAATTCTTTGTTTTTAGCCAAAATTCGCGTAAGAATAGCGGCCCGAAAGCGGAATTGAAAGCCGAATGAATACAAAAGCCATCCAAAGCCAGTCGGAAGTGCGCAGGGCGTTGCTACGCCGTGCCGCCGTGTTTGCGGCCTGGTTCGAGCGGCATGCCATGGGCAACCGCCTGATGATGGTGTTGATGGTGCTTGCCTTGGGCATGGGCGCGCTAACCTACGCGACCATGGCGCGCAAGTCGCTTCTGGCATCGGATACCAATACCCTTATTTTGCTTTTGAACGTTGATCTGGTTGTGCTGCTTTTGCTTGTTGCAGGCATTGCGCGGCGGGTTGTGGGCCTTTGGGCGCAGAGCAAGAAGGGCATGGCAGGTTCGGCATTACAAGTGCGCCTTGTGGGGCTGTTTTCCCTGCTTGTGGCTTTCCCTGCAATTGTCACTACCGTGTTTTCGGTCGGGCTGTTTTATTACGGGGTGCACGGGTGGTTTGATTCCCGTGTGCGGACGGCGGTTGATGAATCCCTTGCTGTTGCGAAAGCCTACCTTGATGAACACCAACAGGTTTTGAAAGCCGATATCAGGGGTATGGCCGCCGACCTTGAGCGCGAGAGCCTTTTGCTTGCCAGCAACCCCAAGGCGCTTGAAAAGATGCTCAATACGCAGTCCTTCCTGCGCAATTTTTCGGAAGTGATTATTTTTGACGGCGAGAACCATGTGATTGCGCAAAGCGGTATCGCGCTATCCATGATCTTCAGCCCCATCCCCGATGACCTTATAGACCGTGCCCGCGCGGGCGATGTTGCCGTTGAAACCAGCGATAACGATGACCGCCTGCGCGCGATGGTCCGCCTTGCTGGGTTTGGGGATGAAACATTCCTGTATGTAGGCCGAAGCGTTGACCAGAAAGTCCTTTCCCACCTTGATACGACACGGGCTGCCGTTGCCCAGTATCAAGAGCTGGCTGCCAAAAGCCAGCGCATACAGGTGACGATTACGATGCTGTATGTGGTGGTTGTGCTGTTGCTTATGACCATCGCCATCTGGTTTGGGTTGACCCTTGCGCGCCGCATGGTGGAGCCGATAGGCGCGGTCATCAATGCATCCGAACGCTTGCGGGCGGGGGATATGGGCGCGCGGGTTGGCGAAACCGAGGGGCTAGAGGAATTCGTCAATCTGGGCCGCGCCTTCAACCGCATGACCGAAGAAATCGCCCAGCAGCGGAACGAGCTTATCAAGGCCAACAAGCGGCTTGATGACCGCCGCAGGTTTACCGAAACCGTGTTGGGCGGTGTTTCCACGGGTATTATCGGGGTGAATGTGGAAGGGTTTGTGACCCTTGCAAACCCTGCTGCAGGGCGCCTGTTGGGTATTGATAGCGAGAAGCTGTTGGGGCAGAAGCTGCAGGAATTTTTGCCCGATATAACCGTCACCAAGCGGGGTGAGCAGGAGATATCGGTCCTTCGCCGTGACGGTGCGCGCAGGCGCTTTATTGTGAGGGTAACAACCGAGGGCGAGAGCGTTGTCGCGTTTGATGACGTGACGGACCTTATGGCCGCCCAGAAATCCGCCGCGTGGGCCGATGTGGCACGACGCATTGCCCATGAAATCAAGAATCCGCTTACGCCCATCCAGCTATCGGCCGAGCGCATCAAGCGCAAGTATCTCGGGCAGATGGCCGATGACAAGGACCGCGAAATTCTGGCCAAATGCACCGATACGATTGTGCACCACGTTGAAGACATCAAGACCATGGTCAACGCCTTTGCAGGTTTTGCCAAAATGCCCGAGCCCGTGATGGCCAACGCCAATCTGGAGAGCCTTGTGCGCGAGGTTGTGGCGCTGCAATCGGCTGCGACGAGCGTTGAAATCTTGGTCCAATGCCAGCAGGGTGCCGATTGGAATGTTGTGGCAGACCAGCAACTGGTGCGTCAGGCCCTTACCAACCTCATCAAGAATGCCATCGAGGCCTTGGCCGAAACACCAGCGCCCAAGGTGGCCGTTGTACTGGGGCGTGAAGAAAAGGGCGTGTGGCTTAGTGTGCTTGATAATGGCCCCGGTATCCCTGCATCGCAACGCGAGAGCGTGCTTGAGCCTTATGTGACCACCAAGCTGAAAGGCACCGGCCTCGGCCTTGCGATTGTCAAAAAGATTGTTGAAGACCATGGCGGCAGGCTGACGATGGACGACCCAGCACCGATGATGGCAAACTATACGGGTGCGCATATCCATCTGTTTTTTCCTGACAAGAGGGGCTCCTGAGCATGGCGAGTAAAGGCCGTATTCTTATTGTCGATGACGAAAAGGACATCCGTTTCCTGTTGCGGGAAATACTGGAGGATGAAGGGTATGACGTATCGGAGGCGGCGCATTCAGAAGCCGCGTATGCCGATATCGCCGCCAAGGGCATGCCGGACCTTGTCATCCTTGATATCTGGCTTGAAAATTCGGACCGCGACGGGATGGAAATTCTGGGTGATTTGAAGCGCCGTTCCAAAACGTTGCCGGTGCTCATGATATCGGGCCACGGGAATATCGAGATGGCGGTCAAGGCCATCAAGATCGGGGCTTATGATTTCATCGAAAAACCCTTCAATACCGACAGGCTGTTGCACCTTGTCAGCCGCGCCTTCGAGCAGGGGCGCAAACGCGGCGGTGCCGGCCGTAAAATTGATTTCGTATCCGTTAGCCCCGATATGCAGGCGGCTATCAAGGCTGCGCAAAAGGCGGCGGCTGGCGAAGCGCGCGTGCTGATAACGGGCGCGTGGGGTACGGGCCGCGCGCATCTTGCCAAGTATATTCACCAAGAATCCCAAAGGGCAGGCAAGGCGTGTGTTTCCATCCAGTGTGCGGCACTGGACGCGCCTACACTTGCCGAGGCGCTTGCCCATGAAGGCAGCGTTATATTCCGTGACATCCATAAGTTAAGCGCGTCCATGCAGGCCGATTTGCTTGGCCGTCTTAATGCCAAGCCCGAGGCGCGCGTGATGGCGACTGCCGATGCCGCTTTACTGGACGGGCTTCGCCGCGAGGGTAAATTTTTGTCTGATCTGTACGAGCGGTTGTCGGTTGTAACTCTCGTCATGCCTACTTTACAGGACAGGCGCGCGGACCTTGCCGATATGTGCGCCTCCATGATTGGGGGGTATTTTGATGCTTGGGGGCTTGGCGGCCCTGTGCGTGTGAACGGCCCTGCCATTGATGCCCTCAAGCAAATGGCTTTCGAGGGGCAGGCGCTTGAACTCGAGGCGTTGTGCTTTGCTGCTGCCGTATCCATGGCGCAGGCTGGGCGCAAGGAAGTGACACCTAACGATTTTGCAAGCGACGCCCCTGCTGCCGTTACGGGCGGGGAGGGCGTTGCATCGGGTTGGTTGCAGACCGATTTGCGCACCGCGCGCGAGGCTTTCGAGCGATGGTACCTGGAAAACATCATGGCCCGTTTTGATGGCAACGTATCGCAGGCCGCTGCCTTTGCGGGCATGGACCGCACGGCCTTCCACCGCAAGCTCAAGGCCCTCAAGGGTGGTGGCGAGGATGCCGAGGCCGCATGAGTGCGCCCATAGCCCTGCCACCGGCCATTCTGTTTGATTGGGATAATACGCTCGTTGATACGTTGCCGCTTATCAGGGATGCCAATAATGCCATCCGCGCCAAATTCGGGCTTCCGCTTTGGGATATTGCCGAGGCGCATGCCTCGACACAAAAGGTCGGGCGTGACGGACTAAAGGCCAATTACGGCGACCGCTGGGAAGAAGCGGACCGCATGTTCTACGAGTATGTTCAGGCCCATCATCTTGATGCACTGGTGGCCCTTGAGGGCGCTGGGGATTTACTGGCGTTTCTGCACGGGCTTCATGTGCCCATGGGGCTTGTATCTAACAAGCGCGGCGGCATTCTGAGGGCGGAGGTTGCCCACATGGGATGGGCGCACTACTTCCAAACGGTTCTCGGGCCTGATGATGTAGGGTACAGCGGCAAGCCGAAGCCTGATGGAATTTTTGCGGCGCTCGGTTCGTTGGATGTCATTCCCGAGCAAGCACCCCATGTATGGTATGTAGGCGATACGGAAAACGATATGGCGACAGCGAAAGCTGCTGGCGTTGTTCCTGTGTTCGTGCTTCGGGCCGAAGTGTCGCACCACTTGGAAAATGCTGCGGCACAGCCAGCTTTTTCGTTCTCGGGATGCAGGGAATGCCTTGATTATCTTAAGGGGTTGGTAGATAGTTCTCTGTAATAAAACATAAGAATAAATCGGATAAAAGCAAAAACGGATAAAAACGATGACCGAAAAAAACCAGAATGTTCAGGATGTATTTCTCAATGCCCTTCGTAAACAAAAAGTGCCGGTTACCATCTTCCTCGTGAACGGGGTCAAGCTTCAGGGCACTATTACCTGGTTCGACAATTTTTCCATGCTTCTGCGCCGCGATGCCCACCCGCAGCTGGTTTACAAGCACGCTATTTCCACCATCATGCCCGGCGGCCCGCTGAAGCTGTTTGAAGGCGAAACCGTTGGTGTAGACGCCGACGCCGCGTAAGGTCGTGGCAAGTACCGTCGTTGTTGTCCACCCCGTTATCAAGTCGCTTGCCGATACGCTTTTGCGTGACCCGCAGGCGCAGCTTGAAGAAGCCTGCGGGCTTGCCGAGGCTATCTCGCTTGATGTGCGGGAGGCGCTGGTAGTCAACGTGCCGGCCATCAATGCGGCTACCTTGCTTTCCAAAGGGGCGGTAGACCGTGTGCACGAGGCGGTGCTGGCCCATAAGCCCAATGTTGTCTTCGTTAACTGCACGCTTTCCCCCGTGCAGCAGCGCAATCTGGAAAAAGCGTGGTTTGCCAAAGTCATTGACCGTACGGGCCTGATTTTGGAGATTTTCGGGGCGAGGGCGCAGACACGGGAAGGCAAGCTGCAGGTTGAACTTGCGGCGCTTAGCTACCAGCGCGGGCGCCTTGTGCGGGCTTGGACCCACCTTGAGCGCCAGCGTGCGACGGGTAAAACGGGCGGCCCCGGTGAAAAGCAGATCGAGCTCGATCGCCGTAAAATCAACGACAAGATTGCGCTTATAAAAAAGCAGATCGACCAGATACGGAATACGCGTGAATTGCAGCACAAAGCGCGGGAGAGGGTGCCATACCCCCTTGTGGCTATCGTGGGGTATACCAACGCTGGCAAATCCACCCTGTTCAATCGGCTGACTGATGCCGATGTAATGGCCAAGGATATGTTATTTGCCACGCTTGATACCACGACGCGCGGGCTTGTTCTGCCAGGTGGCCGCAAGATTATGTTATCTGATACGGTGGGGTTCATCTCCGATTTGCCGACCCAGCTAGTTGCCGCTTTCAGGGCGACGCTCGAGCAGGTGACACAGGCAACCCTCATCCTTCACGTGCAAGATGTTAGTGACCCCGAGCATAAACAGCGCCGTCTGGATGTTTTACAGATTCTCGAGCAATTGGGCGTGCCTGCAGGCGCTAAACACATCATTGATGTCTATAACAAGATTGACCTGCTGCCTAAAAAACAGGCCTCGGCTTGGCTAAAAAACGACAACCGCGCGATTGCTTTATCGGCCCATACAGGGGACGGTTGTGACACGCTTTTGAACCTTATTCGCGCCCATTTGAACCACGATAGAACCGAATATGCTATCAAGCTGCCTGTAAGTGAAGGTAAGTGGCTAGCGTGGTTGTACCAACACGGCGAGGTGGAAGCCGACAGGGTGAGGGGGGCTACGCGTACCGTCAAGGTCCTGTTATCGGAAGCTGACCGTGCGCGTTTTGAACAGCTGCGGGATGCATCCTAGTTCTTGCTTTTTGTTTTCATATTGTTCATAACAAGGGCTCACGGATAGGGTGAGTGTTATGGCTATTTCGGATGATATCAAGATTGACGGTATTCAGGTCCTCAAGGGCCGGATCGAGGAAGTCTTTGCCCATGAAGACGGGTGGCCCATTGATGCCCCGTTTGTTAGGGTTGGTAATAACCCCAAGCTTGGCCTGCTTTACGGCTTTAACGTCAATACATCCGAGAGAGCATTGCTTGTTTCATCTGCTGGTAAGGCATTCAGGGCGGAGTTTGCAGTTTCTGCCAATGGGCAACGCCGCCTGACAAGTTTTGCGGTTGATGTAGGGAATAGCATTATGTTGCAGGTGTTCAAGCCTTACAAACTGATCGCTGCACCTGCCTAAAAGGGCGTAGTGGTTCAAGCTGCGGATTTTTCCTGCTTTTTTACTTCGTTCCAATAGGCATCCATTTCATCAAGGGATGTTTTGCCAAATTCTTTAGAATTTACTTTCATAAGTTCTTCTACCTTATTGAAGCGATTT
>JAGWXJ010000059.1 GCA_018969935.1 Alphaproteobacteria bacterium
GTGTCCTCTCCGCCATGTACGCTGATGCCCGCAAACGCGGCGTCACCATCACCATCGACCCGCAAGTCGATACCGCCACCTACGACCGCGACCGCCAGTGCGTGAAAGTTAACCCGCGCCTGACCCAATCCATGGGTGCGCTGGCTGCTGCCCGCGCCATCCGTCAGGCTTGGTTGCACATGAATGGTGCGGCCATCCACCCCCTTCACTTCGCACCGGAAGAAGCCGTGCTGCTGAACCGCATTCAAGAAGCCGATTGCGCCATCATGGCCATCCGCGCTGCCTGGGAAATGAATCTCTCCGGCGAAAAAGCCGCTTGGGCGCGTATCATCACGCTCTCGGGCTATGATCTGGCTACAGGCTTTGCCCGCGAGGCCATTGCCGATTTCCGCGCCCTCAACAACGGCCATGCAGGCCACGCCGCATTCGAACGCTGGTTCTTCTCCGGCCGCTGCAAGGATGTTGACCGCAAGCTCATCCAGCAAATGCTGGCCGATAACCACGGCCTTGTATTTGAAAACCCGCAAGTATCGAAAATGGTCACCAACGACATCATTGCCCGTACGGGCGAGCTGCCGATGGGCAAGAACTACCTTTCAGGCCTTGTGGAAACCATTCTCTCGGACCCCCTGTTTACAGAAGTCCGCGATCGTTCCAACGCCAATTTCCTCTGGTTTATCAAATTCGAGCGCTCGTTCCGCGCAACGGAAGAGGGTTTGGAACGGAATTTGCAAGGTGTACCGCAGATCCCCGCGGGTGCCGCCTCCGGCGCCCCACAAAATCAGGAGTCTGCCGATGCACCCCGCGCATCCGTCGTTGCGTTTACTGGCGTTACGCGCCAGAACAAGAAGGCAAAATCCCGTAAATCCGGAACTGAAAACGTGGCAACGGTGTATTACATCGACCACTTTTTGTCTCTTTAGAATCGCAAAGCAGCCACATTTAGTGTATAAGCTACAACCTCGAATTTAGGGTTATCCCCAGCTATGTCCCGTATTATGCGCCCCGTCATCGATTGCACCGAAAGCCCCGACCTGCTGGCCGGCTGGCCCGTGGAGGCACAGGTCAAAAAATCGGCAACCGCACAGGCCATTTTGGCCGATCTCGATGCCGACTGGATGATCGAGGAAGCGGATCTCGACGGCAAACCATACGAAATTGATGCCGATAACCGCCTCATCCTTCTTGATACCCGCGGCCTGACCAAAGCCGCTATCGCCCGCTCCGATTATTTCCGCAACATGCTGGCCATGCAGACCTTCGCAGGCCTGCGTGCCGCATGGCAGGCCGAGCGTGCTTTCGAGGCCCGCAACATGCACCGCCCCGATTTGTGGCTCTTCATTGGCCGACTGGCCGAGGCCGATATTGCAACCCTTTCAGCCCGCATGGCGTTTGAAGCCAAGCTGGAAGGGGATGAAACCATCTGGCGCCACGCCATGGGTGATGAAAACGGCGATATCGCACTCATGTATCTCCATGAACTCGAGCGCCGCCCCTTCATCGAGAACGATACAGCGGCATTGGCGCTGGCCTTTGCCGAGTGGTTCCGCAAACCCAACCGCGTAACCGCAACCGATTCCGAAACCCTCTCCATGATGGACGACATGATAGACAACCTGACCATGAACGGCCGTGGCCGTATGGGCGAGGGGGCTATCCGCTGCCTCACCATCGACCCGCTAACGGGTTCATCCTATCTGGGCGTATCCGTAGCTGAATTTGCGGGTGACCCCGTCTGGCGCGGTATTGCCGACCCTGTCGTGGAAGCCCATTTCCTGCAGGTTATGGACGATATTGGCACCATACGCATGGGGGCCATTGGCATCCGTGATAAAAAACTCGCGGCTCGCCTATTCCCCGAAGCCCTCGTAAAGGCTTAATATAAGCGCCCATGGAAGGGCGCTTTTTTCTCCACCTTGTTTCAGATGCTACGGGCACAACGCTGCACGGCGTTGCGCGCGCATGTCTGGCGCAGTTCGAAGTGGCGGCCCCCATCGAAAAATTCTGGAATTTCATCCGCACTGAAGAACAGCTGGAACAAGTCATCGAAGGCATCGCCGAAGCACCCGGGCCCGTATTGTTCACGCTCGTGGAAAAGGATTTGCGCCGCAAACTGCGCGATGCATGCACCAAATTGCAGGTACCCGCCGTGCCGGTGCTTGACCCCGTGCTCCGTGGCCTCTCGGTCTACTTGGGGCAAGCCACAAAGGATAAACCGGGCGGGCAATACGAGCTCAATGCAGCCTACTTTGAACGTATCGACGCGGTTGATTTCGCCATCCACCACGATGACGGCCAACACCTCGAAACGATTGATGATGCGGAGGTGATTTTGGTCGGCGCCTCCCGCACATCCAAAACACCAACATGCTTTTATCTGGCCAACCGCGGCATCAAGGCCGCGAACATACCGCTGGTTCCTGGCGTACCCGTCCCGCCCGAGGCTTTTGAACACAAGGGTCCGCTTTATGTCGGCCTTGTAGAAACACCGGAAAGGCTGGTCGAATTGCGCCGCAACCGCCTCAAAAGCGGCGAAACGCTGGACGCCAAGGTATCCGATAGCAAGTATCTGGCCCTCGATGCAGTCGAGGATGAAATTCGCAAGGCCCGCAAACTGTTTTCAACCCACGGCTGGCCTGTCATTGATGTCACGCGCCGTTCGGTCGAGGAAACATCAGCCGAAATCATGATTCTCTTCAACCGCCATCATCCTGAAAGAATGCTCATATGAAAGCGGGCGTCATAGGCTGGCCCATCAGCCACAGCAAATCACCCCTTATCCACGGCTACTGGCTGGAAAAATTTGGCCTGTCTGCAACCTACGAGGCTATCGCAATAGCCCCCGAAAACCTGAAGGCCGATATTGAAAGACTGGTGAAGGCCGGCTACTGCGGCTTCAACGTAACAGTGCCGCATAAACAGGCCATCATGCCGCTGCTTGATTACATCCGCGCCGATGCCGAACGGATTGGCGCAGTAAACACAGTCGTCATAAACCCCGATGGCACACTGGAAGGCCGCAATACCGATGCCTTCGGCTTCATCGAAAATCTGCGGGAAGGGGCCCCGAAGCACGATTTCAAAAAAGCACCCGCAGTTGTGCTTGGGGCAGGGGGCGCAGCCCGCGCTGTTGTTTATGCGCTGGCCGAGGCAGGCGCACCGCAAATCCGCATCGCCAACCGCACCCTCGTCCGCGCGCGTGAATTGGCATCCGCCTTCAAAAACTGTGTCGCCGTTGATTGGGAGGCTTTGCCCGAAGCCATGGAAGGCGCGGGCCTTCTGGTCAATACCACAAGCCTCGGCATGAAGGGCCAGCCCCCGCTGGAAGTCACGCTCAACACATTGCCTTTAAGCGCACTGGTCCACGATATTGTGTATGCACCCCTGCAAACGGAATTGCTGCAATCGGCAAAACAGCGCGGGCATACCACGGTGACAGGTATCGGCATGCTGCTGCATCAGGCACGCCCAGCCTTCCACGCGTGGTTTGGTGTGATGCCGGATGTCGATGAAGCACTCCGCGCAAAGGTGCTGGCCGCATGATAGTCGTAGGCCTTACAGGCTCCATTGGTATGGGCAAATCGGTTATGGCGCGGCAATTCCGCCGCTTGCGTGTGCCCGTCCATGAATCCGATGCAGCCGTGCATAAATTGCTGCGCAAGGGTGGTGCCGCGGTAAAAGCGGTTGCAAAAGCATTCCCACAAACGCTGGTTAACGGTGCTATAGACCGCAAAAAACTCGGTCAGATTGTCTTTGCTGATGACGCAGCCCGCAAAAAACTCGAAAAAATTTTGCACCCGCTGGTGCGCGCCGATTCTTCAAGATTCCTGAAGTTGTGCCGCGCCCAAGGGCACAAAATGGCGGTTCTTGATATACCGCTGCTTTTTGAAACCCATCAGGAATGGCGCTTTGACCACATTCTTTGTGTGACAGCGCCACATTTTGTCCAAAAACGGCGGGTACTTTCAAGGAAGGGTATGACCGAATCGCGTTTTCAGGCGGTGCTGGCCCTCCAGCTTCCCGATGCGCTTAAACAGCGCAAAAGCGATACGGTCGTAAACACGGCACGCGGGCTGCGCCACAGCTACGCCGCCGCTAAAAAATTGAAGAAACGGCTGCTAAAGGGTTTAATTGTTCCAGATGGACAAAAACGCGACAAAAACAAAAAAAGTCTGGGCAATCATGCACGTCACCCATGAGGACATGGGCTCGTTCGAATTTTTTCTCCGCGCATTTGGTATCCGCCCCGTCCCGTTCCTCGCCCGTGAAACCGATATCGCGTCCCTCGACCCGGCCGAGGCCGATCTGGTTCTCATCCTCGGCGGCCCCATGGGCGTTTACGAGGCCGATACGTTTGCACACCTCCACCATGAAATCCGTTTTGCGGAACGCCGTATTGCAGCAGGCAAACCCACGCTGGGCATCTGCCTCGGTTCCCAAATCATCGCAAAGGCGCTTGGCGCCAATGTTTATAAAGGCCCACGCGGCAAGGAAGTGGGCTGGTTTGATGTAAAAGTGACGGAGGAAGGGCAGCACACCCCCGTCCGCTACTTCGACAAATCATCAGGCCCTGTCATGCAATGGCACGGCGACACCTTTGACCTGCCTGCGGGTGCCAAACGCCTAGTAACATCCGACAAATACGAAAATCAGGGGTTCAGCTTCGAGGATAATACCTTAGCCCTCCAGTTCCACCCCGAGGTGACGGAGCTGAAACTGGAACGCTGGTACGCCTCAGGCAAATGCGACATGAACGAGTGCAGCACCTGCCCCGATACCATCCGCGCCGATGCGCACAAATACGGCGACACGCTGCGCCAGCGCAACCGCCTGTTCTTTACGGAGTGGCTATCGCAGGTCACCCCTCACCTGACCGACAAGCACCCCCGCCTCGAAAACGCGGATCTGGTTGACGCCTGACCCGCCCCCGCGCATAACTAACACATGCGCGAAATTGTACTGGATACCGAAACCACGGGTATGGACCCCGCCAAGGGGGATCGCATTGTCGAAATCGGCTGTGTGGAACTTGAAAACCATGTGGCTACAGGGCGCACCCTGCACCTCTACTTGAACCCCGAGCGCGATGTACCAGCCGAGGCCGTTGCCGTGCACGGCCTGACAGCCGAGTTTTTGTCAAAACACCCCACCTTCGCGGAGGTGGTTGATAAATTCGTCGATTTTATCGGCGAGGATATGCTCATCATCCACAACGCCGAATTCGACGTGAAGTTTCTGAATGCCGAACTGAAAACCCTCGGCTTCCCGTCCATCCAGCCGCGTCGTGTCACCGATACGCTGATGATAGCGCGCCGTAAATTCCCTGGCTCCCCCGCCTCGCTCGATGCGCTTTGCCGCCGCTACAACATCGATTTATCGGGCCGTACACTGCACGGCGCCCTGCTGGATTCCCAGTTGCTGGCCGAAGTTTATCTGGAGCTTCTTGGCGGCCGCCAGACGGGCCTGAGCCTCGATACGCCCGCCCTCAAGGCCGTACTGCCTGAAATCGGCATAACCCAATCATCAGGCCCGAAACAGGCCCGCGCACCGCGTACATTCGAAGTACCTGCCGACGAGTTATCGGCCCATCAGGCGATGGTCGACAAAATCAAGGACGCAATCTGGAAGAAGCTGGCCTGATAAATCAAGCGGCGCTTGCGTTGGCGGCTTTCACCTGCGCCAGATACTGCTCGCGGTACATGCCTTCAAAATCGACAGGGTTCAGCAGCATGGGCGGGTAACCGGCCTGTGATGTCACCTCGGCCAGAATTTGGCGCGCAAACGGGAAAGCCAGTTTGGGGATTTCGATCATCAGAATAGGGTGGTGGTGCTGGTCGGGCACATCCTTGGCAATCGAACAGGCAACCGCGTAATCAAGCTCAACCAGGAACACGGCTTTGTCGCCGCGCATGGCCGAAGCCTCGATATGCAGCAAAACCTCGTAGGCCGTATTGCCGTTGGGCATGGCGTCCAGCTTGCGGGCATCCATCGTGACATTCACGTTGGTGGTGGGCACCGGCTGGCCGGGCAACAGGCTTTGTGGCGCGTTGGGGTTTTCAAACGACAAATCCTTTATATATTGTGCATGGACAGCCAAGGGCACCATACGGGGCGTGGCTTGGATTGTGTCGGAGGCTTGGTTTTGCTCGGTCATGGTTCGATTTTGCTTCGTTTTTGATGAAGGTATGGATTAGCATGCCCCACAGGGCAGAACAAGGATAGCATTATGGAAGCCGCAGGCATCCCGACAGACATAATTATTTACGCCGTCATAGCATGTGTATTGGTTGTATGGCTGGGCCGCGTGCTGGGCACACGCAGCGGCTCCGAGCGCCAGCGCCCCAACCCCTTTACCCTGCCGCCCGCGGGTACGCAAACCCAAGGCACTGAAAACGTTGTAAAATTACCCGCACCTAAAACCGGCTCTGCGGGTACGGATGCGGGCCTCGTCCAGATCGCGCTGGCTGACCGCAGTTTTGACCCCAACCGTTTTGTTGAAAACGCCAAGGAAGCTTTTGCGATTGTCGTCGGCGCCTTCGCTGATGGTGACCGCAAGACCCTGCAGGATTTGCTATCGCCCGAAGTCTACAAAAGCTTCGATGCCGCAATAAAACAGCGCGAGGCCGCAGGCAAAAAAGTTGTGACCGAGGTCCATGCCGTCCGCATGGCAGATATCATCGATGCCCAGTTGATAGGCAACAAAGCCAGCGTAACCTTACGCTTCAAGGCCGATGAAACCTACGTTGAAACCGATAAGGACGGCAAAACCGTTGCAGGCCACCCCGACCGTGTCGTCACCATGACGGATGTCTGGGTCTTTGCCCGTGATGTCAAATCCAATGACCCGCGCTGGTTCGTCGTCGAAACCCGCGATGACGTCAAGGAAACCGAAGGCCGCAAACTACCCGAGTCAGGTATCAACGTTTAAGCCGCCTCGGCCGATACCATGCGGCCAAGCTTCTTGCCTGCAAGAATATGGATGTGGAAGTGCGGTACTTCCTGCCCGCCATGCACGCCTGTATTGGCAATCGTGCGGTAGCCGCTTTCATCCAGCTTTTTCTCGGCAACAATTGCGGCAATAGCAGCAAAAAACGCAGCCTGTTCGGCAGCGGAAGCTTTTTGAGAGAAATCGGTCATCGAAACATACGGACCCTTCGGTATCACAAGGATATGCGTGGGCGCCTGCGGATGGATATCGTTGAAGGCAAGGGCGTGATCGTTCTCGTACACCTTGTTGCAGGGGATTTCCCCGCGCAGGATACGGGCAAAGATGTTGTTTGTGTCGTAAGGCATGATAGGCTCCATAATAAAATAAAATGATATGACAGGGAGAGTGCCATGACTTCAGCCAATTCCACAACCCCGCAATCCGCCATCGTCAGGAATGCATTTGACGATCTCTGCGCCCATCTGGCAATCACGGATAAGGCGACCATCGAAGCCGAATGGCAGGAAATTGTAACCGCACACTCAAAACCGCACCGCAGTTACCACAACCTCCGCCACCTTGAGGAAATGCTGTATCTCCTCCATGAATTTGAAGTGCCCGCATCCGAGCTGCCAAGGCTTCACGCGTTCATCCTCTATCATGACTTTTATTACGAAACGGAGCCGCTGGATCTTTTTGCCAAAAATGAAGCCCGAAGCGCCGAAAGATGTACCGAATTCCTGCGCAAATCAGGCGCAGACGGGGCTTTCATCGAAAGCGTTGCAAATCTCATCAACGCCACAAAAACCCACAAGCTGGATGCCGCAGCCGATTTATACGGCGCACTGGGCATAGATATCGATATGGCCATTCTGGCCAGCAGGGCCGAACGCTATGACGAATATGCCGCCGATGTCCGCCGTGAATTCGGTGCCTATGCTGACGACGTATTTTATCCTGCAAGGCTTAAGCAGTTCCTTGAACCGACTGAAAAATCAGGCCGCATATTCCTGACGCCGCACATGCATGAGGAATTCAACGCCATTGCGCTCGGTAATATCGCCCGTGAAAAGGAAGCTATTTATACCCGCTTCCCGCTTTTACGGCCAAAAATGGCTTAGCGTTCAGGGTAGATGGCCTGCCACGCCGCAGGGCGTGCGTCAAAGGGCAGGGCTCGCCAGCCTCGGTTCAGCACATCCAGCGCAGGGTCTAAGAACAGCCCGTCTTTCATGATGGGTGTGCCGTCAGCAATCATTTGCCCCTGCTTGCCTATCAGCATCGTGGTGATATCCCAATGCAGCAAGGAACGGTTGCCGTTATCAACGCGCACGGGGTCACCCAGATAATCGGTCATCGTGTACGCATCCCCCAAAGCCACATGGAATGACCCGCCAATTTTTTCCGATAGCAAAATACTGGCCACATGCTGCTTGAGGTAGGGGTTGGTGCCGATGCCAATTTCGCCAATACGGCGCGCGCCCGCATCAATACCGATGGCGCGGTCCAGATGTTCCTGCCCCTTGGCGGCCTTGGCCTCGGCCAGATAGCCTTTTTCAAAGCGTAGCGTCAGGTCTTCCATGATTTGCCCGCCCTCGCCCTTTGCGGCAAAGCGGCCCTTGGCAACAATCTTACCCTCGGTGGAATCGATGGACGGCGCCGAAAACACCTCCGACCCCGGTATATTCCTGACGATGGTGGAATTGCAGAATGTAAACCCGTCGATATTCATGCTCAGGTCAGTGCCGTCGCTATTGGTAAAGCGCAGCATTTTTGTAGCATTCAGCTTTTCAATCAGGCGGTACTGCGCGGCCTTGATGGCATCCCATGGCTGGTCGCACATCCTGAAATAGAGCTCGGTGTAATCATCATAGGCAATCCCGTCCACCTCGGCATCACGGCGGGTGGGGATGGACGTCAGGATCCAGCGTATTTTGCCGCTGCGTGATAGTTCCGCATACGGTTTCATCAGGCTGCGGTACAGCTTTTGTTTATCCTCCGGCCCGTCAATGACTGCCCGCTCGGACAGGTTCTGGTGCACCATGATGCGCACATTTGTCGTCATGCGTTTTTCAAGGGCGTTCTTTGCAAGCGCGGCTATGCCATCTTCGCTGGTCACTGCATAAAGCGTGGCGGTAAAGTTCACATCATCGACATTAAAATCAAAAGCAATGCGCTCGCGCACCGCGCGGTCAATCAGGGCAACCGCAATAAAACGCGCCTGATCGCCGATCTCGAATACGGGTACGTCATCACGTCCGCGCACGATATAAAGCATATCGGCAAGGCGTTGCTGCAACGCGCGGGGGGCAGGCGGTTCCTGATAGTCATGCCAGTTGAAAAGCGGGGCTTTGTTATAAGCCTCCATAAAAGCGCCGCTGTCCTGTAACCCGCATACAAACACCGCAATCACGCGGCGCGCTTTTTGTACAATGCCGATGGCATCATCGGTAGGCATGTCGCGCTTGTAGGCGTCAACGCAGGTTTGGGCATCATCCCGCCAAAGGGATGGTACGGCTGCAAAAGCCTCAAGTTGTTCAAGGTCGCGTTTAAAGTACGGTGATACGGCGGCAAGAATCATACCGCTAATATAGCGGCAATTTCTGGCTTAAGAAGTGCCGAGTTTCTTGGTGTAGTAGCGCCCCTCCACATACGCACCATGGATTTGGGCGTAATAGGGGTTTTTACCGACAAGTTGGTAACCGCTGCTTTCATACAGCTGGATAGCCGCACTCATGGTTTCGCGCACATCAAGGTTGATAACGCTGTACCCGCCCTTGAGGATGGAATCCTCGACGAAATCGAGCATCATGCGTGATATGCCGCGCCCACGCGCCCACGGGGAGATAAAAAGGCCCGTCAGTTGCACGGCGTGCTTTTGCGCCTCGTTGTTGGCTGGCGGCTTGAGCACTTGGCAGGTGCCGCATACGACACCGTCAAGGCGCGCAACAAACAGCATGCGCAGCGGCATGGCCACAACGCCCTGCCAGTAACGCTCTAGGATATCGCGGGATGGAAGCTCCACCCACCCGAAACCGCCGCCGGCCTTTATGGCCGCATCGGTTGCATCGCATAGGTCATCTAGGTCCGTTTGCGAAAGGCGCGTGGTCACAAGTTCAATGCCCATAAGGGCATCGGTGGCGGGGGCGTTCTGTGCTGTGCTCATGGATTCAAGGATAGCGCGGAACTGGTGAAAAA
>JAGWXJ010000198.1 GCA_018969935.1 Alphaproteobacteria bacterium
GACGAGAATTTTTGCGGCGGCGTCTTCATCGATACCGCCGTAAATTTCCGGCGCGTGATTGGTGGTGGGTTGCGTGAATATACGCGCGCCATGTTCCACACCGCCGCCTTTGGGGTCATAGGCGCCAAAATAAACGCGGCGCAGGCGCGCGCCCGCAATGGCGGCTGCGCACATGGCGCAGGGTTCCAGCGTTACGTATAAATCATGGTCTGGCAGACGGGGGGCGCCTACTTCCTCGCAGCGGCGGCGGATGGCCAGTATCTCGGCGTGGGCTGTCGGGTCGTTCTGGGTTTCGGTCAGGTTGTGGGCGCGGGCCACAACGCTACCCGTTTTTGCATCAACCAACACGGCGCCTATCGGCACCTCGCCACAGGATGCGGCTTTGCGGGCTTCGGCAAGGGCTTCCTGCATCGGGTTGGTTTTGTCGTTCATGTGCGATAAACTAGCGGCAGTTTTCCAAAGGAACAAGTTATGCGTGTAACAGGCGGGGAATGCCGCGGCCGGATTTTGAAAGTGCCTGATACAGGGACGGTCCGCCCCACGACCGATAAAATGCGCCAGATGCTTTATAACATGCTGGCGCACAGCCAATGGGCTACGCAGGCCGGTTTTGAACTGGTCGAGGCCCATGTGCTGGACGGTTTTTGCGGTACGGGCGCGCTGGGTATCGAGGCCCTTTCACGCGGGGCGCAGTCCTGTGTTTTTGTGGACCATGACGGGCGCGTACTTAAAATTGCCGAGGCCAATGTCAAAATGTGCGGCTATGACAAGGTATCGACCTTTTTAATCAAAGGGTGCCAGACCATGGGGCCGAGGCCCGATAAAATACCGCCACGCAACCTTGTGATGCTGGACCCGCCCTATAATAAGGACTTCATGTTGCCTTCAGTTACGTCGCTTATGGATGGCGGGTGGCTGGCGCCCGATGCGCTGGTGATTGGTGAAACAGAAAAGGGTTGGGCTGGTGCCGTGCCTGAAGCCTTGCGCCTTGTGCATGTGCGGGCGGATGGCGACAGCCAGCTCAATGTGTGGTACTTAGGCGCATGAGCATCGTACACTTACAAGCCTTCATTATGGGCCTCATAGAGGCCGCAACGGAATTCCTGCCCGTATCATCCACGGGCCATCTTATCCTTGCCGGAAAATTGCTGAACTTTCAGGGGCCACAGGGACATGTGTTCGAGGTGGCTATCCAGCTTGGTTCCGTGCTTGCGGTGCTGGTGCTTTACTTCAACCGCCTGTGGGGCGTGTTGGTGGGGCTGCCCAAAAACGAAGGCGACAGGCATTTTGCGATTGTCAGTATCATTGCCTTTTTGCCTGCAATTTTTGCTGGCGCCCTTTTGCATGACATCATCAAAACCATACTGTTCTCGCCCTTCGTTGTGTGTACGGCGTTGCTGGTTGGCGGGATTGCCATGCTGCTGATTGAAAAATACAGGCCCGAGCCGCGCCTCCATTCCATTGAAACCATCCCGTATAAAACCGCGTTGTACATCGGGTTAGCGCAGTGCCTTGCGCTGGTGCCGGGCGTTAGCCGTTCGGGCGCTACCATCCTTGGCGGGTTGTGCTTTGGTGTAGACCGCA
>JAGWXJ010000060.1 GCA_018969935.1 Alphaproteobacteria bacterium
CTCGGCCCATGTTTCGGGCAGCATCAGCGGGCCAATCGCTTCAAGGGCCTTGAACATCATGTCCGATACGGCTGCGCGCTCGCGGGTCAGAAAATCCGGCTGTGCAAACGCGCCCGCATGGATGCGCTGGTTGCTGCGGTCAAGAACATGCTTCCTGATCCGCGCCGTTACATACGGCATAAGCGCGATGTTTTTCTGGCAAAGGGCCAGCACAAGCTGCGCTTCGCGGCCAGCCCTGATGATCTTGTCGTATAAAATGGATAAGCCGCGCTGGTTGTCGCGCGGGGGTTTGCCTTCGGCAATCTCTGCTTCAACGCCTGCATGTTCCGTAAGCTCGGCCAGTTCGTTGCAGGCGCTGTAGTAGTTCAGGATGCGCTGGGTCATCCCGTCAATAAAAGTACGCGGCACAAACGTAACCGCGTCTGCTGTTTCATGTATCATTATGAAAAAATATACGGAGCAGCCTCACGCTGCAAGCCTATTTTCCCTTTTTCTTTTTAGGGGCGGCTGCCTGCCACAAAGGGGCTTTGATATCCGGTATGTGCTTGAGGTCGGAAGCGGGAACGCTATCCGTCTTTTTGTCAAACTGGCGGATGAAGTTACGGATGCGCGGCATGATCTGCGTGCGCCACTTGCTTCCGTTGAAAATACCGTAATGCCCGACACCCATTTGCAAATGGTGGAATTGCATGGAATGCGGCAGCTTCGCGCAAAGGCCGTGCGCGGCGTAAGTTTGCCCGCGGGCTGAAATATCATCCAGCTCGCCCTCAATGGTCATCAGGGCCGTCTTGGTAATATCGTGCGGGTCAACATCGTGCAGCTTGCCCGTTTCAGGGTCGCGCCACTTCATCTGGCGCTGCGGCAGCTGGTGCTTCTGGAACACGATTTCCACGGTCTGCAGGTAAAACTCAGCAGGCATGTCCATCACGGCCAGATATTCATTGTAAAACTTGCGGTGCGCATCCGCGCCGTCACCATCACCTTGCACAAGATGCTGATAGAACTTGAGGTGCGAGCCCACATGGCGGTCAAGGTTCATGGACATGAATCCGCCAAGCTGCAAAAAGCCGGGGTAAACCTTGCGGTACGCGCCGGGGTAATACCATGGCACATCGGTCGTGACCGTACGCTCGAACCACGTGATAGGGCGCTGCTCGGCAAGCTCGGTTACGGCTGTTTTGGATACGCGGGGGTCAATCGGCCCGCCCATGAGCGTAATGGATGCTGGCGCCTTCGGGTCCTTCCAGCGGTTCATCAGGCATGCGGCTGCAAATACGGGCACCGCAGGCTGGCACACGGCAATCACATGCACATCAGGCCCGAGGAAGCGGATGAACTCCATCACATACGCAACGTAATCATCAAGGTTGAAGCGGCCGGCGCTTAAAGGCACTTGGCGCACATCCTCCCAATCCGTGATGTAAACATCATGGTGGGGCAAAAGGGCTTCGACAGTGCCGCGCAACAGCGTTGCAAAGTGGCCCGACATGGGGGCCACAACCAGCACTTTGGGGTCATTGCGTTTTACGGCGCGGCGGAAATGCAGCAGGTCGCAAAACGGTTTTTCAACGACATTCTCTTCGATGATTTCAACCGTCTTGCCGTCAATTGTCGTGGTCGCAAGGCCGAATTCGGGGCGGCCGAATTTGCGTGTCGCGCGTTCAAACAATTCTGCCTGCGCGGCAAGCGCGCGGCCCATCAGCGTGTAGGAAAGGGGCATGAACGGGTTTTGCATGCCCGTCTTGAGCGCCTCCGCAGCAACGCGCGCAGGTGTCAGGGATGCGTGATAAAGGTCATAAAGCTGATAAAGCATGGTGCGGTGCGGCAGATGGGTTTTAACAAAGATTAATATAACCCCTAACCTGTTAAATGTCTGTCACTTTTTAGTAGACGTATGCGCTTTATGCGCGTGGAATATGCGTTATGGATCTTCATGTTTACATATCCCAAATCGAAACCCGCCTCTTTCTTGCGTTATCGGGTTTGGTCGGCGCGTTTTTCCTCGATGTCGTGAATGGCACGCTCTTTCGCCACCATGCTGACCCGCGCCCGATGCTGGAGCGTGTAACCGATACTTTGTTCTATCCTCTCGCTGCGCGCATGAACCGTGCGGGCAGGGCCGATACAACACTTCTCATGCGCGGTATCGTCGTCCTTGCGGTGGCGTGTGCGGTTTCTTTTGGCGTTATAGGTTTTGCGTACCACTTTGCAAAAGATACTGGCTACGGCGGCACCTACCTGACAGTGCTTGTCGCGCTTTCAACGGGCACCATCGGTTGGTTTGCGCCCTTAAAGGCCCTTGCCGTCGCAATCGGCAACCCTAAGGCACCGCGCCCGTATCTGGCTTTGGCGCGGGCAACTTACAGCAACCTCGTAACACTGGATGAGCATGGCCTCATCCGCGTGGCGGCAACAGCCGCCATACGTTCGCTGGCCGTGCGGACAGTAGCGCCGGTTTTGCTTTATGTACTCTTTGGCTGGCAGGCGCTGGCAATTTACTGGCCCATTATGGTGCTGGCCCTCTCCACAGGGCAGGATGGCACAAGCAGCGCCTTCGCGGTGGTGGCCAATGGCTTGGCAACGGTATTGCTGCTATTGCCGATGCTGCTGCTTTGCCCCGTCTTGCTTGTCGCGCTTTTCTTTTCGGCAGGGGCGTCTTTCTTCAGGGCGCTGCCCGCCATGTTCAAGGTCATCAAATGGCCGTCCATTTTGCAAGGTGGCGCGCCGCTACTGCTGGTTGCCTACGCCATGAAACTTATGCTCGGCGGCCCAAGGCAGGATAGAACCGGCGTAGCCGTTGGCAGCCAGTGGGTCGGGCCCGAGGGCGGTACAGCCAAATTGGCCCCGCGCGATATCGGCCGCATCCTGTATTTGCAGGGCGTAACACTGCTTATATTCGTGTCGCTGGTTTACTGCGCGAGTGTCTTACTCTAGCCCGACATCCTTGGGCGCATACTTGGCAAGGATGCGCTGGAGGGTGCGGCGGTGCATGGATAGCCTGCGCGCCGTTTCCGATACGTTGCGGTCACATTGTTCGTAAATACGCTGAATGTGTTCCCAACGCACACGCTCGGCGCTCATGGGGCGGGCTGGCGGCGGGGGCAGGGTGGTGTCATTGCCGCGGGCAAGCAAGGCCGCTTCAACGGCATCGGCGTCGGCGGGTTTTGTCAGGTAATCCACGGCGCCTGCCTTCACGGCGGCAACGGCTGTGGCAATGTTGCCGTAGGCCGTCATCATCACGATGCGGCACTCGGGCGATTTGTTTTTGATATCCTGTACAACATCAAGGCCGCTGCCATCGGCAAGGCGCAGATCTACAAGCGCAAAGTCCGGCTCGTTATCCGATATCCAGTCGATGGCTTCGGTTATCGTGGTAAGCACTACGCATTCAAAGCCGCGCTTTTCAAGGGCTTTGCCCATGCGCTCGGCCAGCACTTTGTCATCATCGACAATGGCCAGCAGGCCCTTGGTATCGGTTTCATCCATAATGGTATTTGGCTGTGCTGACATTCATTTCGCTCCTGCAACAAAAACCCTAGCGTTTTGGGCCCAAGGCTTCAAGTGCTGTTCTGGGCCAGATAATGCGGATATTTGCGCCGCCATCAGGGTGGTTGGCAAAAAATACCGCGGCTCCCGTGGCTTCCAGAAGGCTGATGGATATAAAAATGCCAAGCCCCATGTGGTCATGCTTGCTCTCTCGGGTTGAAATATAAGGCTGCCCGATAACCTTTAATACTGCGGGTTCAAAGCCTGGTCCGTCATCATGGATCGTGATTTCGACAATCTCCGACGTACCCTCGATAACGATATCGATTTTGCTTTTCGCAAACGATGCGGCGTTACCGATAAAGTTTCCAAGGCCGTAGGCAAGGTTGACGTCCTTGGTAATGCTCGGCAGGTTTTCTGGCACGGGGCTAGTAGCATTGATGGCAACTGGTCGCTCGCTGTGATTATGTTCGCTTGCAATTTCAAGCACCAGACGGTCCAGCCGCATCGCTTCTTTTTTGTCGAAGGTTTTGACGGGGTTTCGCGCAATATCGGCCAATATGGCCTTGCACTTGTCCGCTTCCGTTTTCAAAAGCGCAATGTCGTCGGCAATCGGGTCATCGGGCGTAATTTCACGCTCAAGCTCGCGTGTAATGATGGCAATGGTACCCAAAGGGCTCCCCAGTTCATGGACGGCGGCAGCCGCAAGCGCGCCAAGGGCCGTCATGCGGCGGCGCTCTTCCAATATGGCGTGGGTGCGTTGCAAGGCGTGGTTGATGCGCCTGCCTTCCATGGCAAGGCGCCAGATAATGAAGCTGATGACGATAAGGGCGGCCAGCTGCGCCACCCATTGCGCGTGTAGATATTGCGGGGGGAATACGGGTGGCCCGCCTTGCCAGTCCAGCGGGTAAGCCCCAAATGCCAGTATGCTTAGGCAAAAAAGCGTAAGGATAATAAGTACGCAGAGGCTGAACAGCGAAAGCAGCGATGCGCCCATCGCAAGCGGTGCCAGCAGCAGGATGGAAAACGGGTTATGCGTACCGCCCGTAAAGTACAGAAAACCGGTAAACTGCAAAATATCGAAGGTCAGGTGCAGCTGGACCGTTTCCTCGGGTACCTGCCGCCTTTTGTGCACCGTCATGGCATAAATGTTGGCAACACCTGCCGCAGCTATCAGCATCAGTAACGGGATGTAAGGCAGCTCCACACCCGTCAGCGCATCAGCCCCCATCACCGATAACAGCTGCACCGTCGCCGCAAGCCACCGCATGAAGATAATCGGCGTAAGCGCAATATCGGGTGTCTTGGCTTTGTAATCGAAGGGCATGTCAGGAAGCCGCAGGTTTTTTGGATTGCTCGATGAACAGCGTGGCCAGCGCCGCAGCCGCATAAAGCGGGTGGTCGGCTTGGTCATCGGCAAAAATGGCAAAGCGCGGGTCGTTCATGGATGTCGGGACGCCGCATATAAATACATACGCGCACAAATCGGGGCGCAGGGCGTAAAGCGCCATAGCGGCCTCCATGGCCTTCAACCCTTCGGCAATAACAGGTATGCCCGCGCGCGCACCCGATACCATGGCGCCAAACAGCGCTGCCGTATCTGGCATCGTGCTTTCAAAAAAGTCGGGCGTCGATTTGCGGGCCGATGGTTCTGCGCCAAAGGCCGTCACGGCTATCAGGCCCGTATCTTCCTCGGCCACCATCATGCCGAAGGCGGCAGCCCTTGCGTTGTCCTCGGGCGTTGGGGTGCCTGCGCCAAGCTCTATCAGCTGCACATCGGCATCCAGTTTTGCGCAAATGTCATGGAAGGGCAGGTCGCCGCCTGTAAGCCCCGCCTGCACCTTGTCGCACATCTCGCGCCCGCGCCCGTCACCGTCATAGCGGTAGGCAATCACGCGGGTGCGTGTGGCATGCTTGCGGCGGCGCTCCATGAGCTTGGCGGCACGTTCAAACGGGCTGCCCTCCGCCGTGCAATTGGAAACAATCGGAAGCCCGAGCACGTTGGAAAGCACGTCGGCAGGAAGGATTTTGGATGACATCATAACCCCAAGTTACTAGGATACTGCGGTTTTTATAGGGGATAACATGCACCGCCTCAAAGGCAAAATCATCAAGCTTGCATTTGATTACATGTTGGCAAGCGCCTCCGTATGGGGTGCGTACTACCTGTACATGCATGGCCAGATGCCCTCGCTAGATGGCATTATCAGGCAGGCGCTTGTGTTTTCGGCCTTCTTTGCAGGCTTCTCTGTTATCTTCGGTACGCACCGCGCGGTCTGGCGCTATACCTCCATGCAGGACCTCATGGGCATTGCCATGGCGGTTGCGCTCACGCTCTTTTCCTTTGGCGTGTTCCAGCATTTCGTCGTGCCTGAATTCATTTTTGCGCCAAGCTTCATCATTATGCAGGCGCTTGTGCTTACGGCCCTCGTGGCCGGCGGGCGCATGGGCTACCGCTTTTTGCATGAAGGCCCGCTACGCCGCAGCTGGTGGGGGAATGATGGCGCGGCCCGCAGCCGCATCTTGCTGGTAGGTGCAGGCAACGCTGCCGATAAATTCATCAAATCCATCCGCCAGAACCCCGAAAGCGGATACGAAATCGTCGGCCTCATCGATAACCGCCGCACCCTGTTGGGGGACATGCTTCACGGCGTACCCATTTTGGGCAAAGGCAACCATCTCGATAAAATTCTCTCTGAACTTGCAACCGCCAAGCGCAGCCCCAACCGCCTTGTCTTTACCGAAAACACGGCCCTCGGCGGCGCCGACTTCAAGGATATCCCGCAAGCTGTGCTGGATAACCCAGATAGCTACGGCCTCAAACTCGCCCGCCTTCCAAACCCCGAGGCCTTTGCCGATTTTGTGGACACGGATGCCGAAGGCGAAACGCGCGTAAAGTTGAAGCCGATCGCCATCGAAGATCTGCTGGGCCGCCCGCAGGCTACGCTCGATATGCAATCCATCCGCGGCCTTATCAGCGGCAAACGCGTGGCCATCACGGGGGCAGGCGGCTCCATAGGCTCCGAACTCTGCCGCCAGATAGCCAAGCTCGACCCCGCCGCCATGGCGATGATCGACTTCTCCGAATACAATCTCTACGCGCTGGAACTTGATATCAACGATATATCGCCCGCCTTCCCGTGGCGCTGCCAGCTCTGCAACGTCCGCGTGGCCGAACAGCTGCGCAAGGTCTTCAGCGATTTCAAACCCGATATCGTGTTCCATGCGGCGGCCCTGAAGCATGTTCCGCTGGTCGAGGCCAATCCGGCGGAAGGCGTGCTCACAAACGTCATGGGCACCCGCATCGTGGCGGAAGCCTGCCGCGATATGGGCGTCGGCATCATGGTCCAGATTTCAACCGACAAGGCCGTAAACCCCTGCAACGTCATGGGCGCAACCAAACGCGTGGGCGAGTTTCTGGCCCAGTCGCTGGATCTGGAGGCCACGGGCAACACCCGCTTTGTCACCGTCCGCTTCGGCAACGTGCTGGGCTCGTCAGGGTCTGTCGTGCCGCTGTTCAGGAAACAGCTTGAAAAGGGCGGCCCCCTCACGGTCACACACCCGGAAATCAGCCGCTTCTTCATGACGATATCGGAAGCCGTTTCGCTAGTCCTGCAGGCCTCGGCCCACGCCCTGCGCCATACTTCCGAGCGCGGCCGCATTCTGGTCCTCGATATGGGCGAACCTGTAAAAATCGTCGATGTCGCCCGCCAGATGATACGGCTGGCCAACCTGCGGCCCGATAAAGACATAAAAATCGAGTACATCGGCCTCCGCCCCGGCGAGAAGATGTTCGAGGAACTGTTTGATACCGCCGAGCAGCGTACGGCCACGGATTCTCCGCAGGTGCTCGCGGCCATTTCCCAGCCCACCGATGCGGCCCTGCTGCGCAGGTCCGTCGCCAACCTCGAGGAAGCGGCCATGAAGGGCGATGATATGGCTGTTATCCGCCTTTTGCAGACCATTGTGCCGGGCTATGCCGCAGCAGGGGGCGAGGGGGCTTCCGCCATCGCAGGCCAGTATCGCAAGAATGCTTGACTTTGTGGCGGCCAATCCCGTATTGTCCGCCCGATTTACGAATTTAAGGAGAATACCATGTCCCGTACATGCCAAGTGACCGGCAAAAAACGCCAGATTGGGCACAAAGTGTCCCACGCAAACAACAAAACGAAACGCACGTTCAACACCAACCTGCGTTCCGCCCGCCTGTTCTCGGAATCGCTGAAGCGTTACGTTTCGATGAAAGTGACGGCCAACGGCCTCCGTACCATCGAACACAACGGCGGCATCGATGGCTGGCTGCTCTCGCAAACGCCTTCCAAACTGTCGACCACGCTGCGCAAAGTGCGCGAGCAGGTTGCCGAAGCCACCAAGGCCGCGAAGTAAGTTGTCGCTCTACCCGAATTTCAAGTTCGATATTCTCAAGCCGTGCACCAAATCTAGGGCACGGCTTGGTCGTTTAACGACGCCGCACGGCGCCATTGAAACCCCCAATTTCATCTTCTGCGGCACGCATGCAGGCCTGCGCTCCATGACGGGCGAGGAAGCAAAGGCCGCAGGCGCGCAAATCGTGCTGGCCAATACCTACCACATGCTTGTGCGCCCCGGCCCCGATGTTGTGGCCAAACTGGGCGGCCTTCATAAGATGATGGTCTGGGACGGCCCTATCATGACCGATAGCGGCGGCTTCCAGATTTTCATCATGGGGTACGAAGGCAACTCCGATGAAATCAAGATGCGCGGCAAAAAGGCCCCTAAAAAGAGCCTCATCAAAATCAACGAGGAAGGCGCGTGGTTTTACTCCTACCTCAATGGCGAGAAAATCCACCTGACGCCCGAACGTTCGATGGATGTCCAGAAGGCGCTGGGCGCCGACCTCATTTACCAGCTTGATGAATGCACATCCTCCGCCCACGGCAAAAACTACCACGCCGATAGCATGCGCATGTCACTGCGTTGGGGCGATAGATGCATCAAACGCTTTGCCGAAACGAATGACGGCAAACAGGCCCTGTACGGCATCGTACAAGGCGGTAACTTCGAGGATTTGCGCCGCGAAAGCGCCGCCCGCGTCAACGAGCAGGATTTCTTCGGCATGGCCGTTGGCGGCTACTTCGGAAAATCGAAGGATAATCTGGTCGATATCGTGGCCCTGACCATGGAAGCGATAAGGCGTGACCGCCCTGTCCACATGCTCGGCATCGGCCACGTGGAAGATATTTTCGCAGGTGTGCGGCAGGGTATCGATACATTTGATTGTGTGGAACCCACGCGCCTTGCAGGCCACGGCACCATGCTCCTTAAGGGCCAGCCGCGCATGCGTATCAACCTGCGCAACTCCAAATACCGTGGCGATGATACGCCGCTGGATGCTACCAGCACCTTCCACATCAGCCGCCAGTACACGCGCGGCACGTTGCACCACTTGGTGCAGGCACAGGAGCCGTTGGCCGAACATGTCCTATCCATGCACAACGTATCCGTAATGATGCAGTTGTTTGGCGAAATCCGGGAGGCCATCCGCACCGATACGCTCGACCAGTGCGAGAAGGAATGGCTATGCACTAACTGAGAATAATTCTCAGTCTGGCCTCAGTTTCGGTGAATATCATGGTACGATTGACCGAAACAATGGTGTCCAGATGCAAAACCTCAATAAAGTCCCCCAAATCACCTTGGCCTTCTGGCTCATAAAAATGATGTCCACGACTGTTGGTGAAACAGCGGCCGACTACCTCAATTTCAACCTTCATCTGGGCCTAACGCTGACATCCGCCATCATGGGTGTGCTGCTGGCGTTGGCGCTGGTCATACAATTCAAGGCCAAAAAATACATACCGTGGGTTTACTGGCTAGCCGTTGTGTTTATCAGCGTGTTCGGCACACTGGTAACCGACAACCTGACCGACCATTTCGAAGTCCCTCTCAAAGTATCTACGGCAGTGTTCGGTTTATTGCTCGTAACCACATTCTGGGTTTGGTACGCGCAGGAAAAAACGCTCTCCATCAATGCCATCAATACACCCAAGCGTGAGGCTTATTACTGGCTCGCAATACTTGTTACGTTTGCTCTTGGCACCGCAGCCGGTGACCTGATATCCGAGGATTTTGGCATAGGCTACTTGCACGCAGCCATGCTGTTCGGCGGTGTCATAGCAGCAACAGCTGCGGCGCACTTTATTTTCAGGCTCAATGCTGTCGTTACATTCTGGGTTGTATATGTGCTCACACGCCCGCTTGGCGCTTCTTGCGGCGATTGGCTCGCGCAGCCGCAAAAATACGGTGGCCTCGGCCTAGGCGTTATCAATACAAGCTGGTTTTTTCTTGGTGCTATAGCGCTGCTTATCGGCTGGCTTAGCTACCGCGAGTCAAAAACCTCGGCCTGATAGCCCTTAGTTCATTTTCGGCTTTGGTTCATCAATGCGCGTCATAGTGCCTGCGTCATCGTCTATCGCAAATGTCGCA
>JAGWXJ010000061.1 GCA_018969935.1 Alphaproteobacteria bacterium
TTGTTCGTCACGCTTGCTGCCGCGAAGCTTTGTGACGTCCGTGCCATCAACGAGAATTTTACCGCCATCAGGTTGCAGCAGGCCGAGTACGCATTTGAGCGTAACTGACTTGCCTGTGCCCGAGCCGCCAATAATGACCATGGACGAGCCCTTTTCGACCTTCAGGTCCACACCGCGAAGCACGTGCTTGTCGCCGAAGGATTTACGGACGTCATTCAGCTCGATCTTGGTGGGCTTGTCCGTCATGAGAAGAAGATCTGCGTGAGCAAGTAGTTGAAGATGAGAATGAGGATGGAGGCCGACACCACAGCGTTGGTGGTGGCTGCGCCCACGCCTTGGGCGCCGCGTGCCGAGTTATAGCCGTTGTAGCAACCCATGAGCGTCACGATGAAGCCGAATACGGCCGCCTTTGCAAGGCCGGAGCCTACGTCGTTGGGTTCAAGGAAATTCCAGGTCTGTTCGATGTAGGTGTAGGCACCAAAATGCAATTTGAATACGGCGACAAGGAAACCGCCGAAGATACCGATGATATCAGCAATCAGGACCAGAAAAGGCATGATGATTGTGCCTGCAAAAATGCGGGGTACGACCAGATATTTGATCGGATTGACCGAGAGAGTGGTGAGCGCATCCACCTGCTCGGTTACGCGCATTGTACCGATTTCAGCAGCAATCGAGGCGCCAATACGGCCGGCAACCATGAGGCCCGCAAGCACGGGCGCCAATTCGCGCGTGATGGAGAGGGCAACGACGTTTGCGATTGCGCCCTCCGCATTAAAACGGGCAAAACCCGTATAGCTCTGGAGGGCCAGCACCATGCCCGAGAAAAGCGCCGTCAGGCCAACTACGGCCAGCGAGTAATAGCCGATATCGACAAACTGGCGGCCCATCTGTTTAAAGAACCAAGGCGGCAGAAAAATATGCGCGATGGCCTTCATCGCAAATTCGAACAAGCGACCAACCGAACCGAAAAACTGCATCACGGAATGACCGACCATGGCGCATAAATCGAGGGCGCGTCCGGCCAGTTTTGCAATAGGTAATTCGGTGTTTGCGGTGTCGTTGGACATAGGCTGATATTGAGCCTTATTGAGGCAGTACTGTAAAGCCAGTTTTTTCGTGTGTTTTCAGGCCCTACCAGCCGAGGCAGCAAGGAAGGCGGGGTCAACGCCTAGTTTTTTAAGCGCCTTTTCCCATTTCTGGTTGGCGGGGGTGCGGAAAACCAGTTCAGGGTCGGCATCAACCACCAACCAAGCATCCTGCGCTAGTTCCCCTTCAAGCTGCTCCGGGCCCCAACCAGCGTAACCAAGGGCAAACAGCTTGTCGGCAGGGCCTTCCCCGACCACCATTTCACGCAAGGCTTCTATGGTGCCGGTCACGACAAAGCGATTGTCGATGCGGATGGAATCGGATTTGCAGAAATCATCCGTGTGCAGCAACAAGCCCCGCGCTGTTTCAACAGGACCACCCTGCAGGACAGGAAAATCGGCGAAGTTTTCGGAGGGTTTTACAGCCAGCTGCGTCAAGAGCAGTGATAAGGGCACATCGGGCAATTCATGGTTGATGACGATACCCATCGCGCCAGCAGCATCATGGGCGCACATAAAGATAACCGATTTTTTGAAACGCGGATCCGACATGGTAGGCGTTGCTATGAGCAGGCTTCCGGCCAACCACGTACGATCGGGGGTGCCGTTTTCCTGCCCGCCAAGGGCCGCAGACTTCAGTGATGGATGCATGTGGCTATTATTGCACACTCCGTCCCCTTGATTCAAGGAAGGCAGCCCTTTATCTACGTGGGGCAACACAACCCATAACGAGGCCAAAATGACCATTAAAACAGGCGATACCCTCCCCTCCCTTACCCTTAAGCGCATGGGTGCCAGCGGGCTTGAGGAATTCAATACCCTTGATGCCGTCAAAGGCAAAAAGGTTGTTATTTTTGGCGTGCCGGGCGCGTTTACGCCTTCCTGCGCCCAAAAGCACCTGCCCGGCTATGTGAAAGAGGCTGATGCTATCAAGGCCAAAGGTATTGCCGAAATCATCTGTGTGGCCGTTAACGACCCCTTTGTTATGGCACATTGGGCAGATGTTGCGGGTACGCAAGGCAAAGTGACCATGTGGCCTGATGGCAACGGCGCTTTTGCCGATGCACTGGGCCTGACCTTTGACGGTGCCGGCGCCGGGCTTGGCAAACGCCTTCAGCGTTTTTCGATGGTTGTCGATAACGGGGTTGTGGCCTCGCTTGATATCGAGGCAAAACCCTCCGATGTCGAGCTTTCGGGCGCGCAGGCCTGCCTTGTGAAACTGGGCTAACCCAATATCAGCTTTTTAACGGCTTCAGCGCTGTTCGGGATTACCGTAAAGTGCTCGGGGCGTTCATAGAGATCGGCCAAGGCCTCCGGCAACGGGGGCCTTTTTCCTGTGGCCTTCTGTACGGCATCGGGGAACTTGGCGGGATGTGCACAGGCCAGTGCCACCACAGGGCCTTCCAGTGAGTCCTTGAATTCATGGTAGGCATGGAAGGCGACGGCTGTATGCGGGTCGATGGTATAGCCATAATCGCGCTGTGTGCAGGCGATGGCGGCCAGCGTGTCATCGTCATCGCAGCGAATACCTGTGAAGATATCCAACAGCACATCGAATGCTTTTTGGGGCACGTTGTAGGACCCCTGTTTTGTAAAATCGGCCATGCAGGTTTTAAGGGCCTCGGGGTCACGCCCCAGGGCATCGAAGAGCACCCTTTCGAAGTTGCTGGACACCTGTATGTCCATGGACGGGCTGAGGGATGGTTCAACCTCCGATTTTTGCATACGGCCTGATTCAAAGAAGCGGGTGAGTATGTCGTTCCTGTTGGAGGCAACCACCAGTTTGCGGATGGGTGCGCCCAGCTTTTTAGCCACGTACGCCGCGTACACGTTGCCGAAATTTCCGGTTGGGACGATGAAATTAACCCCTTGAGGGTAGCTGTACGCAGTATGTACGTAATAAACGACCTGCGCTGCTATGCGGGCCCAGTTGATGGAATTGACGGCAGACAGGTTTTGCGAGGAACGGAATGCGGCATCGGCAAAAAGCTGTTTCACGATGGCCTGACAATCATCGAAATTGCCCTCCACGGCGACGGCATGCACGTTAGGGGCGTTTACGGTTGTCATTTGCCTGCGCTGCACTTCGGACGGGCGCTCATGCGGGTAGAGAATATAAATCTCGGCACCCTGTGCATGGCGGCAGCCCTCGATGGCGGCGGAACCCGTATCGCCCGATGTGGCACCAAGGATAGTGATTTTCTGACCTGTTTTCCGAAGTTCGTAATCAAACAGGCGACCAAGCAACTGCAAGGCTACATCCTTGAAGGCAATGGTGGGGCCATGGAAGAGCTCAAGCACCGATAAATTCTCATCGAGCTTTCGTAATGGCGCGACTTCGGGCACATCAAAGCTTGCGTACGCCTTTTCCAGAAGCGTACGAAGTGTCGGTTTATCGATGAAGCCATCCATAAAGAGGGATAAAACGGCCTCAGCGGTATCAATGTACGTTTTAGGGGAAAAACCTTGTGGCAGCGTGGGCCAGACATCAGGGACATACAGCCCGCCATCGGGGGCGAGGCCGCCCATCAGGGCACCCCTGAAATCGGTTGCGGGGCATCCGCCGCGGGTGGAGATGTATTTCATTTTGCGTTCAGCTTGAATTGCTACACATTCGGTTCAGTTCAATTTTGAATCTAGGGTGGTTCGTATGATGCGTCTATTGCTTGTTTTACCTGTTTTGTTGCTGGCCGCCTGCGCGGGGGCCCGCACCTTCGACACCGATATGCAGGCCCGTTATGTGGGGCAGCCTGCTGCCGTGGCATTCAGCGATTTCGGGGCGCCCACGGGGCAGTACACCAAGGGTGCGGATACTGTTTATGTATGGCAAAAGCGCGATTCCGAAAGCATTTTCGGCCCCAGTGTAACCATGGGCAGCGGCCGCAATATCTTTGGCGGGCTGTACTGGCAGGGCGTGACCTACAATACCTGCACCATCAGGGGTACCGTAACGCCCAAGCATACCCTTAGCCGCCTGACCTTCGAGGGGAACCCCAGCGGGTGCGAAACCATCACGGGCTTCCGTAAAAAGAGTATCGGGCGGAAACAGGACACCAATTCCGACCTGTAATAAAAAAGGGCCCTTTTAGGGGCCCTTTTTTATTTTCAGATTTTGCCGACCAGTTTGAGGCTGGGCTTGAGCGTATCATCGCCCGGTTGCCAGCTGGCGGGGCAGACTTCGCCGCCGTGTTCGGCCACGAATTGGGCTGCCTGAATTTTGCGAATGAGTTCGGCTGCCGAGCGGCCGATGCCCAGATCATGTACCTCGGCGGTTTTGATGACGCCTTCGGGGTTGATAACAAAGGTGCCGCGCAGGGCCAAACCTTCTTCCTCAATCATCACGCCGAAGTTGCGGCAGATGGTGCCCGTTGGATCCCCCACCATCGGGAACTGGATTTTCTTGATGGTATCCGAGCTATCGTGCCAGGCCTTGTGGCAGAAATGCGTGTCGGTGGACACGGCGTAAACTTCCACGCCCATTTGCTTGAGCGTTTCGTAGTGCTTGGCGACGTCGCCCAGTTCGGTCGGGCAGACAAACGTGAAATCGGCGGGGTAGAACATGACGACCGACCATTTGCCCTTCATGTTCGCTTCCGTCACGGGTACGAATTCGCCGTTGTGGTAGGCCGTGGCCTTGAACGGACGGACATGGGTGTTGACGATGCTGAACGGCATCGGGGCGGGAGTGTTGACGTTGGCAGGTTGTGGCATGACGCGGCTTCCTTTGCTTTTTCTTGTTTTCGGGCAGAAATTAGCGGAGGATGCGGGGGGATGCAATGATGAAGGTCAATTTATAGTTTGATCCTAAATCTCTCCAATCCGTCCCAAGAAGTCATTATGGGATTTCTTAACCTTGGATCGCTTAACCCCAACTCTTCCAATGTGTAGTTCATTTTACCAAAGTTACATGGCGCGCATGTTACAATCAGGTTTTCGAAGCTATTGGAGCCACCTTTAGAATGAGGCACCACATGATCGTATTGCGCCCACATGGCCTGAAATGCCCTGTGACATTTATTGTTTTCGTGCGCCCATCTCAGAGCTTCAGGGAAAGCCTTACGAAGCTTTTGCCTCGTTTCGTTCCTAACAACAGGTATTCCACAAAAGCGACAATTGTACCGGTCACGTGTGTGTAAGGCCTTTTTTTCCATTGAGTTCGGCATACGCGCTTTTATTCGCATATCTTTGGGAATGTCGGGTATAGAAGAAACCTGAGATAGTTCAACATATGGACTATTTTTGCCCCAAATCGATTCAGTCCATTCACCTATTGCCGGAATATCTGCCTTTTTTATAAGCTCGGAAGCATACTCGGAATTACCGGCAAGATACTCTGTTACCGCTTTATCAAGGTAATCAGCTGCCTCGAAAATCTCCGGTATAGGCTCGCGAAAGCAGGATTTCATCTACCCTCCTGTCTCACTCCCACTCAATTGTGCCCGGTGGTTTGCTCGTCACGTCGTAGACGACGCGGTTGATGCCGCGGACTTCGTTGATGATGCGGGTGCAGGTGCGGCTGAGGAAAGCGTGCTCGAAGGGGTAGCTCTCGGCCGTCATACCATCCGTTGATGTGACGGCGCGCAGAGCGCAGACGTAATCGTAGCTGCGGCCATCGCCCATTACGCCCACGGTTTTGACGGGCAGAAGCACGGCGAAGGCTTGCCAGATTTTATCGTACAAACCCGCTTTACGGATTTCATCCAGATACACCGTGTCGGCCTTGCGCAGGATTTCGAGTTTCTCGGCGGTGATTTCGCCGGGCAGGCGAATGGCCAAGCCCGGGCCGGGGAATGGATGACGGCCCACGAAATCGGGGTGGAGGCCGAGCTCGACGCCGAGTGCGCGCACTTCATCCTTGAAGAGTTCGCGTAAGGGTTCCACCAGTTTGAGGTTCATGCGCTCAGGTAACCCGCCGACGTTGTGGTGCGACTTGATGGTGACGGACGGGCCGCCGGTGAAGGACACGGATTCGATGACATCGGGGTACAGCGTGCCTTGCGCTAGGAACCCAGCGCCGCCCACCTGTTTGGCCTTGGCCTCGAACACTTCGATGAATAGTTTGCCGATTGTTTTGCGTTTGACCTCGGGGTCACTCACGCCTTCGAGCTGGCCTAAAAAGAGCTTCGAGGCATCCTCGTGGATGAGCGGGATGTTGTAGTGATCACGGAAGAGTTTTACCACCTGTTCGCTCTCGCCCGCGCGCATGAGGCCGGTATCGACGTAGATGCAGGTGAGCTGATCGCCAATCGCCTCATGAATGAGAACAGCGGCGACTGATGAATCCACGCCGCCCGAAAGGCCGCAGATAACCTTGGCGGAACCCACTTGCGCACGGATGCGCGCGATGGCTTCTTCCTTGAAGGATTTCATCGTCCAGTCGCCTGCACAGCCGCAGATGTTGAGGACGAAGTTTTTGTAGAGTTTTGCGCCATCGGGGGTGTGCACGACCTCGGGGTGGAACTGGACGGCGTATTGTTTTTTGGCTTCGTTGGCTATGGCGGCGAACGGGGCGTTTTCGGATGTGGCGACAACCTTAAAGCCATCGGGAATTTTGGTTACGCGGTCGCCGTGCGACATCCAGACCTGATGGGTTTCGCCCTTTTTCCAGACGCCGTTATAGAGCGCGCATTCGGAATCGATGTTGAGCATGGCCTTGCCGAATTCGCGGTGGTGGCCGCTTTCAACCTTGCCGCCTAATTGCATGCACAGGGTTTGCTGGCCATAGCAGATGGCCAGAACAGGTACGCCCATGTTGAACACCATTTCGGGTGCCCTTGGCGAGCCTTCATCAACCGTTGAGCACGGCCCGCCCGAAAGGATGACGCCTTTGGGGTTGAAGGCCTTGATGCGGGCTTCATCGGCGTGGTTGAAGGGCCAGATTTCGCAGTACACGCCTGCCTCACGGACGCGGCGGGCAATGAGCTGGGTTACCTGTGAGCCAAAATCGAGGATGAGGATATGATCATGCTGGGTCATACCCTTGGAATTAAAGGCAAAAGGGCGGGGTGTAAAGGCCCGCCATGCCCTCAAGTGGTTGAGGAAATAAGGATGCCGTAAGATCTGGCGATGGCGGCCAAGCCTTCCTTCACGGGCTCCTTCAGGGCCGTGTAGTGCCATTCCACGCCGTCACGGGCGATTTCGGCCACTTTGATGGCGGTCGCGTTTTCCAATTTATGGCCGGAGAATGTCAGGCGGGCCAATTCCTGATTGTTGGCCGCGTTCTGGATTGTGAAGACAGCCTGGCGCAGGACATCGAATGTTTGGTCATTTTCAACGCCTTCATAGATAGAGAGCACGAAAACGATGCGCCAGATGTCGAAGGACAGGTTATCGAGATCGACCATAATCGTTTCGGTGGAGAGGGACGGGCCGCTATCGGAATCCGGGGCGGCATCGCCCATGTGTTTGACCGCGAGGGCCGCGCCTTGCGGGTTGTTGTAGAAAACGAAGTCTTCGTCCTCGCGGGTCTGGCCGTCCTTGCCCAATACAAAGCAGCAAAAATCGACATCCATGGGCTTGCCACCATAGGGGTTGAATGCCCAATTGATTGTGACATTGAGCTTTTTGAGCCCCTGCGAGGCTTGAGTGAGGTTGATGTTCGTGACCTCGGCCAGTTTTTTTGGGACGGTTGTCATGGATGCGGATTCCCGTGTTATGCTTTCAATTCAGCAGGCTAGCATAGAGAGTGGACAAGAAAAATGACAGATTTGGCCCTTACGGATGACCTGTTTTTTACGCGCACGGGCCTCGACCCCTTAAATACCCGCCGTATCGTGGCCGATGCGTTGCAGTGTAGCGATGACGGCGAGCTGTTTTTGGAATACGAGGCTTCGGAATTTCTGGCACGTGATGACGGGGTTTTGAAAAGCGCGTCTTTTAATGTGCACTCGGGTTTCGGGTTGCGCAGTGTTGCCGGCGAACTTACGGCCTATGCCCATGCAGGCGAATTGAACGAAGGCGCGCTAAAACGCGCAGCAGATACCGTACGTGCCGTTACGGCAGGGTATGCGGGCACGTTAGCGCTGGCCCCTACACCTACAAACCGCATGCTGTATGCGCCTGAAAATCCGCTTGAAAGCCTGCCTTTTTCAAAGAAGGTTGAATTGCTGAACGCCATAGAAGCCTATGCGCGCGAACTGGACCCGCTGGTGAAGCAGGTATCCGTATCCATGGGCGGAACATGGCAGGTGGTGCAGATACTGCGCCCCGATGGCACGCGTTATGCCGATATACGCCCGCTGGTGCGGATGGATGTAAGCGTAACACTGGATAAAGGCGGACGGATTGAAACAGGGCATGAAGGCTGGGGTGGACGTGCGGGTTACGAGTTGTTTTCAGACCCCACCCGTTGGCAACATGCCGTGAAAGAAGCCTTGCGACAAGCGCATGTGCAACTGGAGGCCATTGCAGCCCCCGCGGGCGAGATGGATGTCGTGCTGGGTGCCGGCTGGCCTGGGGTCATGCTGCATGAAGCCGTGGGGCACGGCCTTGAGGGGGATTTCCACCGCAAGGGTACATCGGTATTTAACGGAATGATGGGCAAAAAAGTGGCATCGGAGCATGTGACCGTTATCGATGATGGCACCATCGAAGGCAGGCGCGGCAGCCTGACCGTTGATGATGAAGGCACACCTACGCAACGCAACGTGCTGATTGAAAACGGTATCCTTGTAGGGCTGATGCAGGACCGCCTGAATGCCCGCCTGATGGGTGTGAAGCCCACAGGCAACGGGCGGCGCGAGAGCTACGCCTACAAACCCATGCCCCGCATGACCAATACCTTCATGATGGCGGGGCCGCATGAACCTGCTGAAATCATCGCATCGGTCAAACGCGGGATTTACGCCCCCCACTTTGGCGGCGGCCAGGTGGATATTACGTCGGGGCAATTTGTTTTCTCGGCGGCGGAAGCCTATCTGATTGAAGATGGCAAAATCGGTGCGCCCGTCAAAGGCGCCACGCTGATCGGCAAGGGTGCGGACGCCCTTACGCGTGTAAAAATGGTGGGCAACGACATGAAGCTTGATAACGGTGTTGGCACTTGCGGCAAGGACGGGCAGGGCGTGCCTGTGGGCGTTGGCCAGCCTACGCTTTGGATGAACGGTATTACAGTTGGGGGCACCGATGCTTGAAACAGGTTTATACGCAGGGATCCTTGCGCTGATTTATGTGGTGCTTTCCATGCGCACGGTGCGCGCACGCATCAAGCTTAAAACATCGCTTGGTGACGGCGGGCACCCCGACCTTACGCGCATCATCAGGGTGCATGGCAACTTTGCCGAATACACGCCTTTATCCCTGCTGATGCTTGCGCTGTACGAGATTGGCGGGGGCAATATGACGGCGCTCCATGTGCTTGGCATTACGCTAGTAAGCGCCCGCGTGCTGCATATCATCGGGCTTGGCAATAACGTCATGCCTGCACGTGTTCTTGGCACGGCCCTTACCATGGGCGTGTTTATTACCCTTGCCTTCCTATTGATTTACGGCGCGCTTATTTATGGGCCAAGCGCGCAAGCATAGCCGCTACCGCTGTTTCCGACCTAAGCACATTCGGGCCCAGTGATACGGGTATCACGTCCTTCATGCTGCCCAGTATTTCCCTCTCGGCATCCGTCCAGCCGCCTACTGGGCCTACCAAGGCCGCGCAATCGCCATCAGGTACCAATGCGTCATTCAGGATTTTTGCATCGCTGCGCTCTAGCCCCGCGAAAATGGGGCCGTGCTGCCAGCCTGCCAGCAGCTTATCCAGCTTCTGGATGGGGTGAATGGCAGGGATATCCATGCGCTCGCATTGCTCGGCCGCTTCGATGACGCGGTGGCGGGTTT
>JAGWXJ010000199.1 GCA_018969935.1 Alphaproteobacteria bacterium
ATTCGTGTTTTTGTCATGCAGGGCTGTATGGATGTCCGCGCGTGAAAACAGCATCACGGTATCGCTGTCCTGTAACGGCATGTCGGCGCGGCCCTGATAAATCTCCTGCGGTGAAAACGCGATCATCTCGCGTGCCAGTGTTTTGGTATTGCGGCGGGCTATCACGCCCATCAGCGGGTACACATCATCGCCAAAGGCTTCCGCGCGCCGCAATATGCCTGAAAGCTTGGGGTACTGCGTGAGGGGGAAGGTCCCCTCGCTCCGTGTTTCGCCCGTCAGCTTGAATGTACCCGCCATGCGGTCAGTCGTACGCGTAACTGTCAAAATCACGCCGTCACCGATCATGCTGCCTGATGTGGCGCTGGCCATGCTGGCCGTGCGCTGCCCGTTCGCTTGCGGGTCAAGGATGGTCAGGCGGTTTTGCCCGTCCGACAAATATCCGCCCGCAAGGCTGATGGCTTCATGGACAGGCAGTGCGCCTTCGGCAGGCAATTCATAAATGGCTGGTTGGCGCACATCGCCCGTCACGGCAATTGTGGGGCCAAGTGTTGGCACGATAATGCGGTCGCCATCACGTAGCGTGGGCAGTATCGCCGCATCGCCTTTGCTGGCAATCACGCCGTAAAGATCAATCGGTATGGTTTTTCCTTCGCGCACCAGACGTATCTGGCGCAAGGTGCCCGTTTTCAAAACACCGCCGGCATTTTCAATGGCTTCAAGCACCGTTTGCAAAGGCGTTACCGCTTGCCGTCCGGGTGTTTGCACCTGCCCCGCAACCAGCACGCCAAGCTGCCGCACGGCATCAAGGCTTACATACACATCGCCGTGATAAGCCTGCATATCCAGCATTGCGCGCACATCGCGGCGCAATTCGCCAAGTGTTTTACCGGCGGCTGCAACAGGCGGCAGCAAATCGATATTCAGCGTGCCTGTCTGGTCAATGGTGTAACTGTGTTTGTCCTTGCGTTCGCCTAAAAAAGCGATGGTCACGCTATCGCCCGCACCAAGTACATAGCTGTCTTGCACGGTTCCTGCGGCAGGCGCTTCTGTGTTCTTGATGGTTCCAAAAAACGCATACCCAAACTGGCTCAGTGTGTCTGCGCCCGTGGCTTCACGGTAAAAAGCCTCGATATTCGATGCGGGCGTGGAATCGGCTTCGGCCTGTGGCGCTGCCATCTCGGCGCTGTCATCGCCTTTCACGGGTAGGGGTGTTTGCAAATGCGCAGGCAGCGATTTTTGCAAGGCCTCAAGGCTCATATCATCGGAGTAAATTGCCGCAGAAGGCCCGGAATCGCTGGTTTCATCGTATTCTTGCGCCAGCAGGGGGTTGACGGCAGCAAGGCTTGCCGTCACAAAAACTAGCAATAGGCATTGAATGTGTTTCAACGTGTTTTAGTTCCCTGTTTGCATGCAATTATATGGGGAAATGCATGCCACACAATACAAGGATAGCCATGGTCCATCTTTTACGCACAGCCGCCCAACTCAAGAGTTTGCAGGATCTGCAGCGCGTCCAGTCGCATTTCAAAACGAAGGTCAAAAAGGATCTGGGCACCGTTGTTGTA
>JAGWXJ010000062.1 GCA_018969935.1 Alphaproteobacteria bacterium
AACAAGGCGCGCCCGTACCTTCTGGCTGCGGGTCTTCCCGATAGTTCATGGCAGCGCATTCAGGCCATGGTGTTGGCAACCGATGTCAGTAAAGGCGACACGCAGGATATAAGCCCCGCCGAATGGCTGCGCGGCGCCTTCAACGGCACGCTTAAAAAGGCCGATGCGCCAAAACAGCTTCAGGTCTTCTTTGATGACCGCGATCTGGCAACGCAGGCAGCCCTGCTGGAGGATTCCGATTTGGGTACATCAGCCGGCATGCCGTACGAGTTCGCGCGCCGCATGACGGCCCTGATAGCCGAGGAAACGAAGGTTCTCTCGCCCACACCGCAAACCCTCATCGGGTTTATCGATCACATTTGCCGTGGCACATATATTACCGATGCCGCGCGGCAGCTTTTCGGCAATAACCTGCAAACATTACGCAGTCTTGCCGATGAAGAACACGCCGATACGATTTATTACTGGTCCTGAAACAGGATACGCATTCCCAAAAACGGCACGGGCGTACACACGCGCACATCAAATGGGTTGTAACCCGCATCCGCAATGCGCTTCATGTAAAAACGCGCCAATTGCTTCTGCCTTTTGAAAAGGGCGCCTTGGCCTTTCGCTTCCGATAGAAGCGCCTGTGCGCGCGCCAAAATACATTCAACGAGGGTGTTAAGCTTGGCTGACGGTTCAAGATGGTCAAACTGTTCCGGCATGATGCCCAACTCATAAACCATTGTGGCTGGTAAATAGCACCGCTTGCGTGCGGCCATATAAGGGATGGCCCGTACTTGGCCTATAATCCCCCACGCGGTAGCAAGCGCGCGCAATGGTTCATATTCTGGCCTTTCACCGTTCAAAAGGCATGCGGCTGTAAGTAGCGGTGTGTTACAGATGTCGGCAAAATCCGCCATGCCCTCAAGGGTAGCCGGTGTAATGTCCTCCTGCTCTGTGCGGCGGGCATCGATTACTTCGCCAAGCAATTCTACTGGCAGGTCATGTGCCTTGATGGCGCGGCCAAGTGCCTCTGCCACTTCGTGGTTTGGCATGGGTTGGCCCTGCATAAACCCCTCCAGCGCCTCGCCCCACCACGCAAGCCTGATAAGCCCCGCGTGCGTGTCGCGCACGACATCGCGGGTCTTGGCAATTTCATGGTGAAAGGCAAAAAGCGCATACAAGGCGGGGCGCAAAGGGGCAGGGGCCGCCTGTGCCAGCACATAGCGGTCGTAATCATGGCGCACGACGATGTCGCGGCAATAGGTATCGGTCCTGTCCATTAACCCCTTGCGTATTCCTGTAAAAGACATAGCTTTACGCTTACCGAACAACAAGGAGTGTTTAAAATGACCACCTTCACCTTGCCCGAACTGCCCTACGCCTACGAGGCTCTCCAGCCCTACATGTCCAGGGAAACACTGGAATACCATCATGACAAGCACCACAAGGCCTACATCGACAAGGGTAACGAACTGATTGCTGGCACCGGCCTTGAAGGAAAATCGCTCGATGAAATCGTGGTCGCCTGTTTCAAGGACCCCACTAAAGCAGGCCTGTTCAATCAGGTTGGCCAGCACTGGAACCACGTCCATTTCTGGAACTGGATGAAGCCGAACGGCGGCGGCAAGAAAATGCCGGGCAACCTCGAAAAGGCCATCACGGAAAGCTTCGGCTCATGGGATAAATTCAAATCCGATTTCACGCAGGCAGGCATGACCCAGTTCGGTTCAGGCTGGTGCTGGCTGGTAACCGATGAAAACGGCAAGCTTTCGGTCATGAAAACGCCGAATGGGGAAAACCCGCTGGCCCAAGGCAAAAGCGCCATCCTCGGCTGCGATGTGTGGGAACACAGCTACTACATCGACTACCGCAACGCCCGCGCAAAGTACCTCGATGCCTTCGTCGATAGCCTCATCAACTGGGAATACGTAACCCAGATGTACGAAGCCTCCCTGAAAATCAGGGCAGCGTGAGGGAATGGGAAAGGTTCAGCCACTTTCGCGCTCAGAAGTTGATGATGCCCTCAAAGGCATGAAGGACTGGAGATTGGAAAACGACTCCCTGAAAGCCGTGTTCACCTTCAAGGATTTCAAAAACGCCTTCGACTTCATGCGCAAGGTGGCCCAGATTGCCGAGGAGATGAACCACCATCCCGCATGGTCCAATGTCTACAACAAGGTAACCTTCGCGCTCTACACGCACGATGCAGGCAACAAGGTATCCGAAAAGGATGTTGCGTTGGCCCGCCGTGTAAGCGGCTTGCTTCAGGCCAGCTGAGGGCGTGTATAAAAATGGCTGGCCGCCTTTTGGACGAGCTGCGTAAACAGATCCAGATCGCGGTACACATCAGGCTTGGTTGCTGCGATAAATACGCCCTTGGCTGAAATAACCGCGCCGTCAAACATCAGGTTGTCGCGCATCCCGCCAAAATTTTCGATGGATGTATCATCGGCCCGCGCACGGGTATGCCCTTGTGCGTCTGTATAAACGTCATCGCCAAAATGCGCACGCACACGCTGGTAAAAACTGCGGCCGTCGTTGCTGTATAAAAACAGCGGCTTTCTAAGCGCGCGCATGTACCCGATTTCAAATCCCGTGCCCACATCAAGGCTAGGCCCCCCGTGCCATGGCGTCACGTTGGCGATAATCGCGCTCGCGCGGTCCATCAGCGCCTCGTTCTTGCGTGAAATTTCAACGCCCGCTTCTTCAGGTGTAAACTGGCTGACATCCACCTCGTTATCGAACGGAAAAAGCCCGTCCAGTCCATGCGCGGCACAGATGCGCTTTTTGGCAAGGCCTATAGCAACGGCATCGGGCAAGAAAACTTCGGGGCCCGCAAGGTAAACTGGTACGGGTGTTTCAAACCCTAAGGCTTTTGCGCGCGCAGCAGCTTCTTCATAGATTTCCTGAATGGTCATTTTTTAGCCTCTACGATCCCACAGATTGACATAAGAAAAATTACAATTATAAATCTAGCGACACAACACATTAAAAAGGGTCGGCAAATGAAAGCGCGTGAAAAATTGTCTTCGGTATTCAGCTACGTAGCATGGGGCTTCAACGGCGCACTCGGCGGTGCTGCTGCGGCACTCGCATTCGGCAAGGCAGCTGCCGGCGCTGTCATCGGCGGCGTTGTATGGCTTGGCCTTCGCGCAGCTGCTTCTATCAGCTACAAGCGCTCGGTCAAAAAAGCGAAAGAAGAACACGGCCCCACAAGCCGCTTCCCCGGTTACAACCCCAAAGGCTGATCAGGCGGCTTTAAGCCAGCTATCAAGGTCCGCAAGCGCGCGGGCCGATAGCGCCTGTTTGCGCTCCGCCCCGCGGATGGGTTTTCCCTTCGCGTTTTTAAGGTCGATATCGGGGAATAGCCCGAAGTTCACGTTCATGGGCTGGAATGTTTCCGCATTCGCCCCGCCCGTAATGTGGCTAAGTATTGCCCCAAAGGCCGTTGTGGCAGGCGGCATGGTCATGGTTTTGCCAAGGCGTTCTGCGGCTGCAAAGCGGCCTGCCATCAGGCCTACGGCAGCGCTTTCTACATAGCCCTCGCACCCCGTTATTTGCCCGGCAAAGCGCAGGCGTGGCTGCGCTTTCATTTGCAAGGTGCCGTTAAGCAAGCGCGGCGAGTTGATGAACGTATTGCGGTGAAGCCCGCCAAGCCTTGCAAACTGCGCATCCTGAAGGCCGGGGATCATGCGGAAAACCCGCGTCTGTTCCGCATACTTCATCTTGGTCTGGAAACCGACCATATTATAAAGGCTGCCAAGCGCATTGTCCTGTCGTAGCTGTACCACGGCATAAGGGCGGCGGCCGGTTTTGGGGTTTGTCAGGCCAACGGGTTTCATGGGCCCAAAACGCAGCGTATCGATACCGCGCTCCGCCATCACTTCAACGGGCATACAGCCTTCAAAGTAAGGCGTATTCTTTTCCCAATCCTTGAATTCGGTTTTCTCGGCGGCCAGCAACGCTTCTACAAACGCGTAATATTCGTCTTTTTCCAGCGGGCAGTTGATGTAGTCCTTGCCTGTACCTGCGGGGCCTTCCTTGTCATACCGGCTCTGGAACCACGCAGTGCCCATATCAATGCTTTCCGTGTGCACGATGGGCGCAATCGCATCAAAGAACGCGAGTTGTTCCTCACCACCCAGTGTACGGATGGCATCGGCAAGGGCAGGGGAAGTCAGCGGGCCTGTCGCGATAATCACGCTATCCCAGTCTTCAGGCGGCAGGCCTGCAATCTCGCCGCGCTCGAAGGATACAAGCGGATGGGCTTTCAGCTGCGCGGTCACTTCGTTTGAGAAAGCATCGCGGTCAACAGCAAGTGCGCCACCGGCAGGTACAGCGTGTTTATCACCGCACGCCATGATGATGGAACCGCAGCGGCGCATTTCCTCGTGCAGCAACCCGACGGCATTGTTCTGGGCGTCGTCGGAGCGGAAGGAGTTGGAGCACACAAGCTCCGCACAGCCATCGGTTTTGTGCGCATCCGTCATGCGCACGGGGCGCATTTCATGAAGCACAACAGGCACGCCTGCCTGCGCCACTTGCCACGCGGCCTCGCTGCCGGCCAAACCTGCGCCAATAATGTGTATGGGTTTACGCGACATGCAAACCTGCCATCCTTGAGTGGTGTTTCATCATCCGCATCAGGCGGTCGAAGAGCGCAACGCGCTGGTCTTCAAAAGGTGCCAGTAATTCCAATAGCACATCCAGCGTTGCAAATTGTGGAATACCGGTGGGCGGCGTCGCACCGTTTTGCGGTACGGGGCCTGAAAGCAGCACAAACCCGCGCCCGTAATCAAAGCTGATGATGGCGGGTTTGTTATCGGCATCCGCATAACGGCCAATAACGTTCATGCGCTGGCCTGCATGCGGTATGAAGGTAGGCCCGCTGGTATAAACAAGCGGCAGCGTGTGGCTGTAATCGGCAAGCTCCAGTGTAATGTTCGCATGTGTAAGCCCGCGGTAATAGCGCGGGTCTTCGCCGTCCACGCCAAGGCCGGGCAAGGGGCCGTGCGCAACGCCGTTAAACAGGCCCAACAAGCCCGCATCGCGGCGCTTGGCAGGTGCCCACTCGGGCGTAAAGCGTACATTGCTTGCGGCATAGCATGCACCGGCGCACTGGCCAAAAAAACGCCCGCCTGATGCAATGTAGTGCTGGATAAGGTGGTTGGATGGCCCCACATGTTCGTGGTAAAGGCTCGTTTCCCCCTGAATGCCGGGTAATACAAACATCAGCAAATCGCGGTACAGCGATGGCTTGGCAATATCATGCCTGTCCACGCGCTCGATGATGGCATCGGGGAAAGTGCGCTTGAGTTCCTGATCGATAGGGGATGGCGATGCCTTGCTCGATTGGTCAGCATAAATGGCGACGCGTGCGAAGTGTCGTTGCATGGGTATGGCCGTGTCTGCTGTTACTGCTTCTTGCCTGAAAGCAAGGGCCCGCGCGGGCGCTTGAGGGTCTTCTCGTAATAGCTACCCGTTTTCACGTAGCCGTGGCGCTCGTAGATGCGGTGGGTTTCCGTGCCTTCATCCGTATCTAGCTGGATAAGGGTACACCCTTCCTCGATCGTGCGTTTCTCCGCAAAGTCCAGAAGCATACTGCCAAAACCTTGGCCGCGGTATTTTTCATCGACCACGATGTGTTCGATATACATCACAAACCCGTCATGGATGTTGTAGTTGGGTACAAGGCCGATAACGCCAACAACATCGGTGCCGATTTCGGCGACAAACAGGCGGTAGCCAGTCGCGCGTGCTACAAACGCGCGGCTGGTATAGGTGCCCATATCAAGATACGGCAGCAGTTGCAGGATAAGCGGATACGCACGGTGGTAATCGCGGTCCGACAAAGCCTCGCGGATCTTGATGTTAGGGGACGATTTGGCAGGGGTTTGCGTTGTCGTGTTCATGGCAGCCCTTGTAGCCTACAAAAGCACAAAAGGCAATTTCACCCCTACCTGCCCATGGAAAAAACAAGCAATTCCGTAGGCTTAGCAAACGAAATTGATACCTCGTCTTCATCCCTGATGCCCAAACCGTCACCATCGGCAAGCGTTTGGCCTTCCCATAAAGCCTGCCCCTCCACAACCTGCACCCACACATCGCGCGTGTCGGTTTTGGGGAGTGTCAGTGTTTCGCCAGCCTTGAATCGGCCCAGCGATAACGTGGCATCTTGCCTGATAAGCAAGGTGCCGTCGCGCCCATCAGGTGTAACAAGCGGTACAAGCTGGTTGGTGGCGTCAATATCAAACAGGCTTTTCTCCTGATACGTCGGTGCCTCGTTGCGCACATTCGGCTTTATCCAGATTTGATAGAACTTCACGGGCAGCACGCTGTCGTCATTATATTCGCTGTGCGTGATGCCTGAGCCCGCGCTCATAAGCTGGATGCTGCCGTAAGGAATGACCGACTTGTTGCCAAGGCTGTCGCCATGCGCAAGCCCGCCTTCCGTGACATACGATATGATTTCCATGTTGTCGTGGCTGTGGGGGGCAAAGCCGCCACCGCCCTCGACTCGGTCATTGTTGATGACGCGTAAATGGCCAAAGCCCATCCACTTTGGGTCGTAATACGATGCAAAAGAGAATGTATGGCCTGATTTCAGCCACCCAAGGTCGGTGTGGCCTATATCTTTGAAGAGTCTGAGTGTTTTCATACCTTCTATATAGAAGGGGCTTTAACTTTTTCAATCCAGACCATTTTGGTCTTGATTAAAGTCAAGGCACGCTCTAATAAAAAGGTTAGAGATGAAAACCGTTCTCAATTGTAAGTAAGGATTCTGCCAATGCTCGAAACCATGACCATCGCTTTCCGTGAAGGCGTCGAAGCTTTTTTGATTGTCGCCATCTCTTTGGCCTACCTTGTCCGTACGGGCCGCGAAAATCTGAGGAAGCCTGTCTATTGGGGCGTGGCCTGCGCGCTTGTTTGCAGCGCCGTGTTGGGCATCTGGCTTGAGGAAATTTCCGATAACCCGCTCACGGAAGGCACTCTGGCTGTTATAGCGGGCGTTATGGTTGGCACATTCACCATTCATATGCTAAAGGCCGCTAAATCCATGGGCAAGGATATCCGTGACGCCCTCGAGGCCCATGCACAAAAGAACGGCTTTCTGGCTGCCCTTGGCGTCTTCCTGTTCGTAACCCTCATGATTACGCGTGAAGGCATGGAAACGGTGCTCATGATGTCCGCCGCCGCCTACCAGACAACCGCAACCCAAATCATCATGGGCGCCATTTTGGGCTTGGCACTGGCTGCCCTTATCGCATGGTTCTGGGTCCGCAAAAGCCACCTCATCCATATTGGGCGCTTCCTGCAGGTATCGTCCATTTTCCTTGTTATCTTCTCGGCCCAGCTCTTCCTGTATGGCCTGCACGAGCTTTCGGAAACCGGCCTCGTACCGTTGCTGGATAACGGCATCTTCCACGAGCTGACCGAAAACATCAGCGATGACAGCGTGATAGCTCACCTGATCAGCTACTCGCTGGTGGCCGTACCCTTCGGCTGGCTGCTGTTTGTCACGGTCAAGGACAAGCTGGCCAACCGCAACATGCCCGCTGCCGCCCAATAAGGCGCATAACAGGGATTCCCATAGGTATCCCGCATCACGTATACTGCTGGGGTGATGATTCTCTCGCTCTGGGGGTAGTATGCGTTTCCTTCAAATCCTTGCTTTCATGGCTGTTATGGTGTGTGGCGCGCAGGCGCTGGCACAGGATACGCCGCCCATGCAACCGCTGCCCGAAGCCGCAATGGCCGATGACGCGCCCATCAAGCTCACGCCCGATGGCCCCGCTGTCATCAAATTAAACGAAGATGCCGCAAGCGTTGTCATCGGCAACCCGCAGCACGCATCAGCCCTGCTTGAAAACCCGCGCCTTCTGATGCTCGTGCCTCAACTGCCAGGCGCCACCAAAATCATCGCCCTCAATAAGGATGGCAAAGCCATTCTCAACAAACATGTTCTGGTTAGCTCGGGCAACAGCAGCTACAAACGCATCACCCGCGCCTGCGCACTTTCCCAGAACGGTACATGCGCCCCCGTTTCCATGTATTACTGCCCCGGCAAATGCTACGAAACCGCACTGCCCGATAGCACGACAGTACAGGCAGGCGCCACCGGTACGCTTTCAAACCTTCCTACTGACTCAGCCGCGCCGCCCGCAGAAGGCAATGACGACTTGAGCGTCCAAACCAACGACATGACGAGTGTGCTGCAATGATGGTCCGCGCTTCCCGTATAGCAATTCTTGTGGCCGCCTTGGCCTTGTCCGCATGCCAGACAACGGGCGCAACGCCCAAATCCGCAATGGCCAAATCCGATAGCAAGATTGCAGGCGCCATGGCCGATGCCGCGCGTGATGCCGCCAACAGCGGTAAAATCGGGGAATCGCTTGCCATCAACGAAAAACTTTACCGTTCCGACCCGAACAACCAGAGCTTCATACTCGCCTACGCACGTGACCTTCGCCGCGCAGGTAAAGTGGATGATGCGCGCCTCGTAATCCGTACGCCCGCACTCTCGCCAGATGCCACGGCATCCATGCAAACCGAGGCCGCAATGGTCCTGATAGCCGATGGCGATTACAAGGAAGCCCTGACCTTCGCCGAAAAAGCCGTGGACAAGGACGCAACGTCGCCCGATGCCCTTCAGGCGCAGGCACTGGCCCTAAGCGGGCTGGGCCGCCACGCAGAAGCCGAGGATGCGTTTACAAAAGCCTATACTCTCTGGCCGCAGGCGCGTAACAAGACATCCGTCATCAACAACCTTGCCATGTCGCAGGCAGCGCAAGGCAAAGTGGATGAAGCCAACAAGACAATGGCACTCGCAACGGGCGAGGCATTGCGCAGCGAAGTGTATCAAAACAACCGTGCCTACCTGAAAATCCTGCGCGATACCAACGTATCCGAAAACGTGACGATGCCGGCCACCATGCCTGCCATGAAAGTCGCAAACGTTACCTCTGATGACCTGAAGGACGAGCCGGTTATTTCCATGAAACCCGCGCACAAGCCTGAAACGGAAGCAGCCGCCCAACCTGAAAAAACCGCAATGGCTGAACCTGTAAAGCAGGATGTTGCTGAAAAGGTAGCAACCGCAGGCAAGATGAAGCCCGTGCTTGAAATTCAGAATGGCCAGCGCGATGACATGACAGCAAGCTTCGAAACGCCTGCATCAATCGAACCTGCTGCGGGCACGCCACGCGCTCCTGAAACTGGCGGCATGGTCGCAACCCCCGTTTCAATGGATACGCAAGCATCAGGCCCTACACCGCTGTTCGAAAAATCCGATCTGCTGGGGATACCCTACAAAAGCCATACGGGTTTTATGCCGCATAACAACGAAACGCGCCGCCGCTTTGGCATGAATAACTAGGCTGGTTTAGTGGCCGGATGATGCGATGGACGCCTGTATGCCTGCAGGCCCAAGAATAACGATAAACAGCGCGGGCAGGAAAAACACGATCATAGGTACGGTCAGTTTCGGGGGCAGGGCAGCAGCTTTACGCTCGGCCTCGGCCATACGTGCGTCACGCAGTTCGTCTGCCATTACGCGTAGGGCGCTGGAAATACCCGTACCGTATTGTTCGGCCTGTATCATGGCCGTCGCAAACGATTTGGCTCCCCCGCTGCCCACGCGGCGTGCAAAGTCCTGAAATGCCTCGCGGCGGTTGTTCAAAAGGCCAAGCTCGGCACCCAGTTGGCCAAGTTCCTCCGCCAGTGTGCGTGAGTGCGTGGACATTTCCAAAGCAATACGGTTGATGGAAGCCTCGAGGCTGATACCGCCCTGTACGCAAACAAGCATCATATCAAGCGCATCGGGGAAGGAGAGGTTGATCTCCGTCTGGCGTTTCTCGATATCGTTTTTAAGC
>JAGWXJ010000063.1 GCA_018969935.1 Alphaproteobacteria bacterium
GAAATACGCAAAATCTGCCCCAAAATCGTATCGGTGCTTGAAGGGGGTTATGACCTTAATGCCCTTGCCAACAGCGTACGCGCGCATCTTGAGGCGTTGGCCGAGTAAAATCCTTGCCCATGGCCCTACAAACAGCTAGGCTTTGCACCCGATGACCAAACCTGCTGAAAACATTGAGAAAATGAGCTTCGAGGCCGCGCTTTCCGAACTGGAAACCATCGTGCGCGCCATGGAATCGGGCCAAACCCCGCTTGAGGAATCCATCACCGCCTATGAACGCGGCATGGCCCTTAAAAAGCATTGTGAAACACGCCTTAAAGATGCGCGTTTGCGCGTTGAAAAAATCAACCTTTCCGCCGATGGCACCGCCACTGGCGCCTCGCCCTTCAACCCAGAACAGTAAGCCCTTCCCATGCCATCACCCCGCGAAGCATCCTCCCCCGAACTTCTAAGCGCCCTTAGCGAGGCTGCATCGGGCATCAAGACCACCATCGAAACGATGTTGCCGCTGACGGATGCGCCGGAAAACAAACTGGTGGAAGCCATGCGCTATGCCACGCTTGAGGGCGGGAAGCGGATGCGCCCCTTCCTTGTCATTGAATGCGCCAAGCTGTTCAGCGTTGATGTGATGCGCGCCAAGCGCGTGGGCGCCGCCCTTGAATTCGTGCACTGCTACAGCCTTGTGCATGACGACCTACCCGCGATGGACGATGCCGATCTGCGCCGCGGCATCCCCTCCCTTCACAAAAAGTATGATGAAGCCACAGCCATACTGGCCGGTGACGCGCTGCTGACCCTTGCATTCGAAGTTATTGCCGATGCCGAAACCCACCACGACCCCTACGTGCGCTGCGAGCTGACAAGCCTGCTTGCCAAAGCATCGGGCATGGGCGGCATGGTTGGCGGGCAGATGCTTGACCTGCTTGGCGAAACACAGAGCTTCGATATCGGCCAGATCAGCCGCCTGCACCGCATGAAGACGGGCATGCTGATGTCGTTTGCGTGCGAGGCCGGTGCCGTATTGGGCAAGGCCGATGATTCCCGCCGCAAGGCCCTTCGCAATTACGCCTTTGACCTTGGCCTCGCCTTCCAGGTGACCGACGATATTCTGGACGTCGAAGGCGACCCTGCCAAAACTGGCAAGGAAAAGGGCAAGGATGCTGCCGCCGGCAAATCCACCTTCGTGACCACGCTGGGCGCCGAGCAGGCCCGCATGCGCGCCGAGATGCTGGTGCACCAAGCCATCCGCCACCTGCATGTCTTCGATAGCCGCGCCGATGTTCTGCGCGCGTTTGCCATGTACGTGCTTGAGCGCCGCGCTTAAGCTTTCAGGATGTCGGGCAGAGCATTTGCCCGTAGTAGCCGCAGTAAAGGCCTTTGAGGCTTACGCGTTCTTCTTTGCCGACGCCTGCTTTATCGAGATATTCGTCTAACGCCCGCTGCTTTACGACAAGCCCGATTTGCTGGTTTGCGAGAATGTCATCGAGAAGAAGGATGCCTTCATCGACAGTTATGGTTGGGTAACAATTCTGGCCAAAGTGGCTATCGTATTCACGCAGGGCCATGCCGTATTGGCGCGCGGTTTCAAATGTGCGGCGCACGATACCCGCTGCATCAGGTTCGCGGATAAATTCGTTTATGGCGGCGCTGCGTGCTTCGTCCAGAACTTCGATTTGGTCATCAAGTGGGCAGATATCCTGCGGGCATTTACACTGCAACGTTGCCTCGCTGCCGATAGCGGCCGCATGTTGTAAAGGCTGTAGCGCCAGAAAAAGTGCGGCCAACCCGTAGCGTATGGGTTTTGATTTGCGATGCATGGATACAGCTAAACCGTGCGTCCAATTCCTGTCAATTTTGGTGCAAAAAAGCCGCCCGAAGGCGGCTTTCTTAGTTTCAGGCGGCGGCCTGTATGGCCAGCTTGGAGCAGAAGCGCTGGATGCGCGTGCACGCTTCCTTCAAGGCTTCGGTTGATGTTGCATACGAGATACGGAAGTGCGGGCTAAGGCCGAAGGCAGAACCTTGGACCACTGCCACGCCCTCTTCTTCCAGCAGGTACGTTGCGAAATCATCATCCGATTTGATGGTTTTGCCCTGGGCCGTCACCTTGCCGATGCAGCCTGCGCAGCTGGGGTACACATAGAATGCGCCTTCGGGTTTGTGGCAGGTGATACCTGCTGCCTGATTCAGCATTTCCACCACCATGTCGCGGCGGGATTTGAACACGTCATTACGTTCCTTGAGGAAGCCCAAATCGCCGTTGAGGGCGGCCAGTGCAGCCGCCTGCGATACGGAAGACGGGTTGGACGTGGAGTGCGACTGCACGGACGCCATGGCCTTGATAAGGGCCTTGGGGCCAGCTGCATAGCCGATGCGCCAGCCTGTCATGGCGAAGGATTTGGATACACCATTGGTTGTGAGCGTGCGGTCATACAGCTTGGGTTCCACTTGGGCGACCGAGAAGTATTTGAAGCCGTCGTAGACAAGGTGTTCATACATATCGTCGGTCATGATCCAGACGTGCGGGTGCTTCAGGAGCACATCCGTCAGCGCCTTGATTTCATCGAAGGTGTAGGCCGCGCCCGTGGGGTTGGAAGGCGAGTTGAAAATGACCCATTTGGTTTTGGGCGTAATGGCTTTTTCCAACTGCTCGGGTTTCATTTTGAAGTAGTTTTCGGCGGTGCATTCCACGAATACGGGCGTGCCGTCGGCCATCATCACCATATCGGGGTAGGATACCCAGTACGGCGCGGGGATGATCACTTCATCGCCTGCGTTGAGCGATGCCATGAAAGCATTGTACAGCACCTGTTTGCCGCCGGTGCCTACGCTGACCTGATCGGGTGCGTATTCGAGGCCGTTTTCGCGTTTGAATTTCGCGCAGATGGCTTTCTTGAGTTCGGGCGTACCGTCAACGGCCGTGTACTTTGTCTGGCCTTTCTGGATGGCCGTGATTGCGGCTTCCTTGATGTGGTCGGGCGTATCGAAGTCAGGCTCCCCCGCACCCAAACCAATAACATCACGGCCTGCCGCTTTCAGTTCAGCCGCTTTGGTTGTAACGGCGATTGTGGGCGAAGGTTTGATGCGAGCAAGGCGTTGGGCAACGATAGAGGACATGGCGACTCCTTTTTGGTTTTTTAGCCGCGACATTCATAGCGACAGAGTCGTGCAAAAGCAAGGCGCTGCGCGGATTCTTCAGGTTTTCCCAATTTCCGTAAATTTGATAGGCATACCCTAAAAGTGGTAATTTGCAATTTCAACGACTGACAGGTGCATCCATGGCTCTGGCCAAACACAAATTCGCAGCAGCTATCGTTTCAACCATTATGGCCTTTGGTAGTTTTACACTGGCGCCGACCATCAGCGGCAATGACTTGGCGCAGGCCAAGGGGGGCAGTGCATCGGCTGGTGCGCGCAGCTCCAGCAGCGTGAGAAGCACAAGCACCACAACGCGCAGTTATTCAAGCCCGGCTGCGCGCACAACGGCAGCCAAAAACTTTGCCGTCAGCACACGTTCCAGTGGCGGGTATTATTACACGCCGTTCAATATTCATTTCCTCAATACACAAATTCTGCTCATGAACCTGCACTCCAGTTCTTCGGCGCGGGCGCATGTGGCGCCAGACGAAGCCAAAGCATTAGCCGAACCGCTTAGTAAAGAGGACCGCGAGGCCTTCCTGAGCAGCGCGGGCTCATATGATTTATCCATTCTCCAAGCCATCCTCATCCATAAAGGCGACCTTAAGGAGGCCGTGCATTATCGTGATGCTGTTGAAGGCCTGCGCGTGAAGCCCCTGACCATACAGACATGGAATGACGATGATTCCTGCGGGCAGAAAGTCTATGTCGTTACCGACAAGGCGGGCGTAGCCCTTAAATGGGCAGCCGAGCGTGACGGGGAGCTGCGCCTTTCCACCGATAGTGGCGCATTCCAGAAGTGCACCGGTTATTCCTTGCACCAGAGCCAGTCATCCCGCACGGGCGTACCCTTTTATGCGGACGGCAAAACCTACAAGTGGGAATCAGGCAGCGGTATGTTTGGTTACTTTACGGGTAGCTATAAGCCACAGTAATGGCATCAAATAAAAAAGCCCGCGATGAAGCGGGCTTTTTTAGTAATCGCGCCTAAAGATTAGGCGGCGATGCTGTCCTGAGCGCGTTTCATGGCGTCGGACATCTGTTTATTGATTGGCTCGAAGCAGTCCATAGCGACTTTGACGGTCATTTCGGACATTTGTGCCGAGGTGCTCATCGCGTCCTCGAAGCATTCCTGAGCCAGTTTGGATTGCGTTTCAGCAACCTCGTTGATGGTTTTGCAAGCCATCAGCGATTTCCAGACATTGGTGTTCTTTTCGTTGGCACCTTGCGCCTTCGACATGCATGTCTTCATCATGTCTTCCATGCCTTTTGCAAGGATGGAGCCGCATTTCATCCATGCGTCCGTGGACTGCTTGCCCATGGACATCATGTCCTCAACTTGTTTCATGCAGACCTCAGCGTACTTATCCATGCTGTAAGCCTGATATCCGTTTGCTTTTGTCATCACATTCTCCTTTGCGTTAATCCAACAACACTTAGCTGGTGGCTAACGGCGCTGGAGATAGATTTCTTCAGCGCCGTTGAGATTACTTCTTTTTGCCTTTTTTGGCGGCCGGCTTTTTAGCGGCTTTCTTAGCAGGCTTCTTAGCTACTTTTTTTGCAGCTTTTTTAGCGGGCTTCTTGGCAGCTTTTTTAGCAGGCTTTTTAGCGGCTTTTTTAGCAGCAGGTTTTTTTGCTGCTTTTTTAGCCGTTTTCTTTTTAGCCGGCTTGGCTGCGGCAGGAGCCGCTTTCATACCTTCAAGTGCCTGAATGGACACAGTTTGAAGTTCAATCATGGTTTACCCCCAATGTTGCAGTGCACAAAATAGGATGAATTCCTATCACATGTCAATATGATACCTGAAGTAACGAGAGAGTCGAGAGGGTTGCTGAAAAGATAGACAAATCTGTTTTGAAAACTTTACACTGTATGTACACTCGCCTCCTCGCAACATCGCAAAAACCAAAGCTTAGAAGAAAAACGTGAATTCAGTTCCGATGAAAAAATTTTTTACTTCAGCTACTTCGTTTTTCTTCCGTGTGATGTGCTTCGTATGCATCATCGCGACATGTTTCTGCATCGGAATCGATGATGCATCCGCTGCAAAAAAGAAAAAGACAAAAAGCGCGAACGCCGCAGAAAACAAGCGTTATTCGGCAATTGTCGTTGATGTGCAGACGGGTGAAGTATTGATGGCAAAGTATGCCGATTCGATTCGCTACCCCGCATCGCTCACCAAAATCATGACTCTCTACATGACGTTCGATGCGATCGAACACGGGAAGCTGAGCCTGAATGACCGCATCACGATTTCATCGCACGCTTCGAAAATGTCGCCGAGCAAACTTGGTCTGCCCGTTGGTTCATCCATCCGGGTTGAAGATGCGATCAAGGCCATCGTCACAAAATCCGCAAACGACATTGCTGTGGCGCTTGGCGAGAAACTGGCGGGTTCCGAGCGCAATTTCGCCACCCGCATGACGCGCAAGGCGCGCGAGCTGGGCATGAGCCGCACACAATTCCGCAACGCATCGGGGTTACCAGACCTCCAGCAACAGACGACGGCGCGTGATATGGCGAAGCTTGCGATGGCAATGCTGCGCGACTTCCCCAAGCACTATCATTACTTCGGCATCCGCAACTTCGAATACAACGGCGTCAGCCACCACAACCACAACAGGTTGCTTGGACAGTATCGCGGACTTGACGGAATCAAGACCGGTTACATCAACGCATCGGGCTTCAACCTTGTTGCTTCCGCCAAACAAAACGGGCGACGCCTTGTTGGTGTTGTATTCGGCGGGCAGTCATGGCGTTCGCGCAATGACCACATGGTGAAACTGCTTGATGAAGGATTCGCGACACTGGCGACACGCGGGCCGCAACTTCAGGAAGCGGCCCTGCATGGTACGCCCCCTATCCCCGTGCCGCCGCCCATACGCGAGGATGCCGCTTACCAGACAGCTGACACGAATGCCGATTCTACAGACGATGCGGAGGATGACGGCGCCTATTCCCCCAATGGCAGCCAGCAAGTTGCCAGCATGATCGGGACCGTACAGGCCCAGAATTACGAGCAGGAAGAAAAACAGGCGCCAAAACTCGCCTCCATCGAGCCGCCGCTGCCTGCACGCAAATCGTACCGCGAGGTTGAGGAGGATTATCCCGCCGTATCCAATTCCAGCGCAGCCACACAGCCTGCCAAGGCCGCACGTACTGTCATGCAGTTGCGCATCCCGCGCTCGCAGCTGCCCAAAGGGCTTAACCCTGCGCAGATCATAGAAGCATCGAATGACAACGATGGCGACTGGTCTATCCAGATAGGGGCATTCCAGTCCCGCGCGATGACCGACCAAGCCTTGCGCACGGCGCAGGCACGCCTGCCCAACAACCTGCAAGGCGGACGACCTGTCATCGTGCCGCAAAATACGAATGCAGGGCTTATCTTCCGTGCGCGCCTTCAGGGATATTCCGAGATACAGGCGAATGCGGCCTGTGCGCATCTCGGGTCGTGCCTTGTCGTTTCGCCTGGTTCGTGACACCCTAGTTCCGCCTACATATATATAGACGGAGAGCCACCATGAAACATTCCAACCATGCCGAGCGCGGCAACGTGCTTTTCATCCTGCTTATTGCGGTGGTGCTGATTGCAGGCCTGACCTACGCCATTACATCCAGCAACCGCGGCGGCGAAAACCTGTCGGCTGAAAAAACACTGATTGCCGCCGATGCCATGTCGAGCTTTGGCGTTGATATCAAGCGCGGCATCGAGATGCTGACGCGGCAGGGCAAGAGCGAGAGCACGATCAGCTTTGCATCCCCCTCCCTTTCCAACTACGGCACTGCCGATACAACGCCTGATGCGGAAGTCTTCAACATCCGTGGTGGCGGGGTAGCTTTTGTGGATGTGCCCAGCGGTATCAACGATGGCAGCCCGTGGGAGTTTTACGGCTTTACACGCGCACCTGGGGTTGGTGACGACACACAAGCCGACCTGATGCTTGTGCTGCCCAACGTGAACCAGAATTTCTGCAAAGCCTATAACCGCAAGGCGGGGTATGCCGACAATGCAGCCATCCCTACCGACAGCGCAGCCTGCCTGCATGACACCAGCAAACGCTTTAGCGGCACATTTGCAGATACGGGTACTGCAAATACGATGGATACGGGTACATTCCGTACACCTGCGGGTTTTGCGTGCGTTGCCTGCGGCACTTCGTACCATGCGTATTACGTCATAATCGACCGCTGAGAGAAATTAAGGCTTTAACGAACCGATCACCTGATCTAGATAAGTAAATACCATCAGGAAAGTTAGGGCCTATGAATCTGAATTGGGACAAACTGCGGATATTCCACGCCGTTGCCGAGGCCGGCAGTTTTACCCATGCGGGCGAAACGCTCAATCTTTCCCAATCCGCCATCTCCCGCCAAATCGCATCCCTTGAAGAACAGCTGAACGTTGCGTTGTTCCACCGCCACGCGCGCGGCCTGCTGCTGACCGAGCAAGGCGAGCTGCTGCTGAAAGCCACCAAAGACGTTTACGAAAAACTTGCGCTGCTAGAGGGCCGGATATCGGACACCAAGAGTATGCCCGAGGGGCCGCTCAAGATAACCGTCCCCGGTTTTGTGGGGGCCTCGTGGCTGGCGCCGCGTATCGAACGGTTCCGCAAGCGATACCCCAAGATGCGCCTGACGGCGGTGCTGGATAACAGAATCCTGAACCTGAGCATGCGCGAGGCCGATTGCGCCCTGAGGCTTTACGAGCCCAACCAGCCCGAGCTGATCAAGCGCAAGCTTGCGACCGTCAAATTCCATTTATGTTCGTCGAAGGCTTATCTGGATGAAAACGGGCGGCCCAAGTCGGCAACCGACCTCAAGAAACACACATTGGTAGGATACCCGCCCGGCACCGTGCTGCCGCATGAGCAAGCTGACTGGCTTTTCCAAGTAGCTGGCGTTGAGAAGGATAGCCCGAATTGTATTCTTATCAATTCCATGCACGCCATTCTAAATACTGTAGAATGTGGTTGCGGGATTGCCTGTTTGCCAGATTTCATGATTCAGGATAACCCGAAACTTGAGATAATCCTAAGCCAGTACCCAGCCCTCGAAATTCCTATCTTTTTCGTGTATCCGGTCGAGCGCCGTAATTCCACGCGCATTCAGGTTTTCCGCGATTTTATGATAGAAGAGCTGTCCCAGAACAGCATTTAAGGCCGTTGTAACAAATAATCATACCTGGCTTTCGTTCCATGCATTTTATGCATATCTGGCATGTTCAAAAATTTATGGCGGCGAACCCAACGAAGCACTAAACATGCTGCGTCGATGTTCGCATCGACTTTACGTCTCCCAGACGTGAAACCTCCCTGTTCAACTCGCCGGGCCTTAGGGCCCGGTTTCTTTTTTTATACCGTTTTTGATTCAAACCATGGCTAAAAACAGCTATAACCATTTTTTTATTAAGGCTGTTAATTCCTATTCACCGACTTAATCAGGCAAAATTTTTTTATACAAAAAAAGGGGCACGCGGTGCCCCTTTGTGTTTTTCCGTTTATAAATTCCCAAGCAGCGTTATCAGGCTGCCATTACAGGCCTTGGGCGGGGTGCCGATGCGCCAGCGCGGGCCGTAATATCGCGCAGTTGGGCCAGAAATTCGCGATCGTCACGCATCGCGGGATCCACGAAAACCTGAACGCGGCCATTAAAGCCCGTGCGGATACAGGCCAGAGGCCCCTCGACAACGCGGCCAGCGTTGCGGCACACCTCGCCGCCGCGATAGCAGACGGCCTGATAGCCCTGCCCTTGCGCGCTATTCAGGAATGCCTGCGCGGCAGAAGCGTGATTGGCGTGGCCCGCCAGAAACTTCGGGGCCTCAAGGCCTGACCATGCGACAAGGCGGTTAACATCGGCAGGCTGGAAGTCACGGGTGGTGAGCCATTCGGTCTGCAGGGCGGCGGGTTGTTGGGCAGCAGTCATTTTAAATACCTTTTGTGCATCATGTTTTGTGTCTGGCGCCATAATCCCTAGGAAAGGCCGCCATTTGAATTTATTTGTTTTCATTCCCCATGCAAAAAATGCATGATGACCTGCAAACGCTTAGGCTAGGCTGCGTTTTTGAAAGGAATACCCCATGGAGCTTACCGAGATAGAGGATTTTCTGGCGCTGGCGCGCACGGGCTCCTTCCGCCGCGCGGCTGAGCTTAGGCACATTACGCAGCCTGCGTTTTCGCGCCGTATCATGGCTATCGAGGAACGGGTAGGCACCCCCCTTTTCGACCGTAGCGTCACGCCGGTTGACCTTACACCTGCAGGCCAACGCTTTTTAGTGCATGCCGAGCAGATAAGCCGCGGGATTGCCAAAGCCGTTGAGGACACCCGCGCGGCATCATCCGCGCTTGCGAACCCCGTGCGTATTGTTATCAGCCACACGCTTGCGGTGAGCTTCTTCCCCTTCTGGTGGAAGGATTGCACACGGGCGATACCGCACTTAAGCGTGCGCCTGACAGGCCAGCGCATAGAGCAATGCGTGGCTGATTTGCGTGAAGGCCTTGCGGATTTTGCGATGGTGCACGCAGCGCCCAACCTTTTGCCGTTTGCAGACGGCTCGGGCCTCAAATCCAAAACGCTGGGCACCGATACGATTATGCCCGTGATGGCCAAGCGCATGATGGGCCAAAGCGTCGGTTTGTTGGGGTATGCCCCCGGCTCGTTTTTAGGGCGCTGCGTTGAAGCTGTTA
>JAGWXJ010000064.1 GCA_018969935.1 Alphaproteobacteria bacterium
GTTTGCGGGCCCTTCAGTTCAACCTTGCCAAAGAGCATGGAATTCACAATCACTACGCCTTTGCGTACGCGGGCATCGTTGAGGATAAGGCTTGTATCATCTTTGACGATGGCGCCGTCATCGACCCATGCCTCGCCATCCAAAGCCACATTGTTAAAGTGGGCAACATAACCGCCTTTATCCCCTGCCTTCACATCGCCGAAGTCGCTGGTGGCAACGAGGCGGAAAAGCGTGCTGCCTTCAAAGTCCATGCGGTCATTCATGTCGAGGGTGAATTTGCGGGTGGTGGCTGCTGTCATTTCTCTACCTCACAACGGGTGCTTATACTTTCAGTGTCCGTCTATTTAAATATTATGTCAAATTTTATATAGTTTTTAGGCAAATGCTTTTCTTAACCGAATTTTAAGAAAAAGCCCGCCGGTTAGGGCGGGCAGTTTGTAAGCTTACTTTTTTTATCCTGTTAAACGGTAAGGCGTGCGGCCTTGGCAGCGCTTTCCTTACGGGCCATGTAGGCCAGTGTTTGTTCGAGGTTTGGCTGGCTTTCGGTGACCGGTTTATCGACAACGGCATCCGCCGAGATAACACAGCCGTATACCGAACCACCTTTTTTGATTTGGGCATCGTTCATGACTTGTGCTTCTTCACCGATGACGAATGCGCCATCGTGTACCCAGCAGGTGCCATTTTGGGAGAGGTTCCAGAAGCACTGGATGTAACCACCCTTCTCGCCCTTTGCTACAACGCCTTCGATATCCGTATTCGCAATGATGCGGGTGAGGACAACGCTGCCAATGGATATGGTGTCCGTAGGGTCCATGCGGTATTTGGCAGGTTCGCGTTTGGCACTGGCTGCAAACTGTGTCGATGACATGCAAGTCTTCCTTTGTTTGACGGATTAGGGATTAGCAATCCGTTTTCCCGATGTCAAGTTTATGAAAAACTAAACTTCTTCATATTCCAGCATTTGCATCATACCTGTGGCCATGTGGTAGAGGTGGTGACAGTGGAAGGCCCATTTGCCTTTATTAGCTGCATCAAATGCAATGCCTACAGAACCCATAGGGGGGATGTGTACCGTATCGCGCACTGCGCCCTGCATTGACTTACCGTTGATTGAAACCACCTGAAATTTATGGCCGTGCAAATGGATAGGATGCCCCATCATCGTGTGATTAGCGATGTTGATGGCCACCCTTTCCCCTTCCCTCACCTTTAGTGGCCTATCTGCCGTTAGACTCCATTGATAGGTTGCCATATCGCCCATGAGCATGGCGTTGATGGTGCGGTCGGGGGTTTTTACGTTCAACGGATGAGCCGCTATCAGCTTTGATTCCAGACCAAAGCCCATTTCAGGACCCTTTTGTTCGGCTTCCACTGCCAGTTTTTCGATCCTGGCTCCTTTAGGCGCCAATATAATGCCGGTACGATGCGCCGAACCTTCCCTCAGTGCTAAAATAGGAAATGCCCTGGAATCCTGCGGGATGGTAAGCCGGATGTCCGCACGCTGCCCCATCGCAAGCTGGAACCTCCCACCGCGCAAAGGTGCCACATCATGCCCATCGACGGATACCAGCTCGCCTTCAAGAGTACCTGTATCTATGGTGAAAACGGTTGATGTTGCGCCATTGATGACACGAAGCCGGATACGCCCGCCCTTTTCGACCTGCACGACCTCCGGATCACCCAGAGTGCGGTCATTGGCCAGATACGCATCGTACTCGATGTCATTCAAATCCATCTCCATGGCTGGCATATCGCCCATCGACGCGCCATCGATTCCTGCCATTTCGTGATTCATATTCTGCCCTATGCCACTTGTAGAACCTTTTTGAAGCTTGGCTAAAAGCTCGGCTGCGGGGGTGAAGGAAAAATCGTGCAGCAAGATAACGATTTCCTGCTCGTCTGCCTGTTTGGACGCCCCAACAATCAAGGGGGCAGCAAGCAGATTTTGTTCCTGCAGTGTATGGGCATGCATCCAGTGAGTGCCGGCATTCCCGACAGGAAAGCTATAGCTGCGCGTTTCGCCGGCTTTTAAAAGTGGCATTGGCATATCAGGTACGCCGTCCTGTTCGTAGGGCGAAAGAATACCGTGCCAGTGGATCATTGTGGGGTCAGATAATGTGTTTACAAGGTCGACAGCGAAGATGTCGCCCTCCTTCAAGCGGAGACCTGATTTTCCATTAGGGCCAATCAGGCCATATACACTTGCGGCCTTGCCATTTACATCCAGCGTACGCGTGGTAATGCGTAGCCTTGCGGGATCCGCAATTCCTAGTTGTGCCCACGCACAAGGCATCCAAGACGTTGCAGCCAATCCTGCGCCTGCAAAAAGAGTTGTTTTAAGAAACTTGCGCCTGTCCATGTGGTTCCGCCTTGTCGGTAGTGATTTTACTACCGCGTCAAGGCATGCCCATGACCAAAATCAAATGGAAGAACCGGCGCTACTGGTTGGCTCTGTAAGATGCTAATGCGTTATTTGGTGTCTACGGTTGCGGAGATGCCCGGCGCGTTGACCTTGATTTCAGGGTCTTTGCTTACCGTGGCCTTGCCTTCAACGACAAAATAGAGAGCGCAAGCCGCGATGATGGCAAGCATAATGCCCATGACGACGCCTACACCCATGTTGTCTTCATTACCTGTGATATCAGCCATATTTTCCTCCTCGTTAGGTACGGCAGTCGAACAGGCCACATGTTTCTTTGGTTCCAGAAAGAAAAAGGCCCGCATTTGATTGCGGGCCAAATTCCTTGAATGTCGCGTACAAATTAACGCGAGTAGAATTCGATAACGAGGTTCGGTTCCATCTGGACCGGATAAGGCACTTCGTCCTTTTTCGGTACACGGATGAATTTGCCTTTTTTCGCTTTGGCATCGACTTCCACGTATTCGGGGAGGTCGCGCTCGGCGGAATCGCAAGCCAGCTGGATGTGGGCCATGTTGGCGGCTTTGGGCGTGAGCGAGATTTCATCGCCGGCCGAAACCTTGAACGAGGAAATGGTCACGCGTTTGCCGTTTACGAGAACGTGGCCGTGGCTGACGTACTGGCGGGCAGCAAAAGGCGTAGCCGCGAATTTCATGCGGTAGACGACGGCATCCAGACGGCTTTCGAGAAGGCCGATCAGGTTGTCCGAGCTGTCGCCCGTGAGGCGGATAGCTTCAGCGTAGAGGCGGCGGAAAGCGCGTTCGCCAATGTTGGCGTAGTAGCCTTTCAGCTTTTGTTTTGCCATGAGCTGCTTGCCGTAGTCGGACAGCTTGCGCGATTTTTGGGGGCCGTGCTGGCCGGGGCCGTATTCGCGTTTGTTAAGGGGGGATTTGGGGCGGCCCCAGGTGTTTACACCAAGGCGGCGGTCAAGCTTATGCTTGGAGGTTGGGCGTTTGTCGCTCATCTCTAGACTTCCTTTTTTGTTGTTTTTGTCCTGCTAGTCCCTATTCAAAGGGCGGGAACACAAGACCATCTCATGCACCACTTTCACGGGAATGGCGCTTTTATAAGGATTTTTGGGCGGATGTCAAATATTCTGCTTAGAAAGGACCATGCTGCCCCTTGCCGAAAACTTTACCTATTTTCTGTAATATGTCATTAATTCCTACGTTTTAGACATGCCCACGCAAGACCACCACGTTAGAGGCTTTGAACGCGCCAATAGTGCGTTAATGTCGTTTGCGCCAATTATTGACAGCCCAGAGAACCCTGCCCAGTGGGATGCACTTGCGCAGCATCTGTTTAAAACTGATGGGCACAGCCTTGTTTCAATGCAAACGCAGGCGTTGGCACCTGTGTTTAACGAACTTGAACACATCATAGGCATGGACAGCCCCAAGGATGATGCCCGATTTATCTGGCGTGGCGGCGATATCAGCCAGCTGTTCACCAATACCGCCTATGGGTCCTATTTAATCCAGCTTGGTATGCCCGCCATACTTCCCTACGGGATAAACAAAAAGAAAGTTACTGACCTACATGGGAAGCTATTAGCCGGATACGATCTTACACTCGGGGTCATGGAGGATGGATTTGGCATGCATTACGTGCCCCGCATCAATACGCAGGGTGATGGCGCCACCACCTTTGGATTCATGAATTTTTCTCAAGGGCGCCGTACACAAGACCATAAAATTACCAATACGCTTGTTTCCATCCCGTTCATTACAGTTCCAGCATCTTATTTAAAGGCTGCGGTTAATCACCATGGCACAGGTATGTTACGTGATTTTCAGTCTATTTTCTCGCTCGTTAATCATGACTGGTATCATGCACTAACGCCGCTGGAAATTATCCCCTACATGCAAAATACAGGTTTCCATTTTTCCAAGACGCCGTATGCCCACCACCTTACGCAATCAGGCCAAACGGCTGATACCCCTTCTTCGCAGGTTCTTAGAAAAATTACCAATAGGAAAAAAGGATTTATTTTCTCTGGCCTAGATGAAAGCAGTTATGAATTTCTGGGCCTACATGTTCAGTCTGCAATATTCCAAAGATTGTACGAGAACCGATTTATGCGGGCTTCTATTGAAGCCCATTTGCGTAGCTTTTTTACATCACTTGCCCACGTAGCATTTGATATAAAACACCAAAGCGTTACCCCACGCCCCGAACACGCATTGTTAGCCAATCAAATGCAATTCTATTTCGCAAACCTGATGGTGCACCACCTGTTGCGCGTAGCGCCTGCCGACCATCCTATTATCAAAACCTGCGAGAAGCTTATCGACAAACACCTGAAAATCGACCGCAGTTTTCTGAAACAAGATATTGTCGAGCGCATCATGCGCCGTAATAAAAAATCAACGCGCATCCTTCACAAGATTACAGGGCTTAACGCCCCCTCGCCCTTCAATGATACGGAGCTGGAAAGACAGGTTGCGCGTTCAAAAGAGAAAAACTTGCGCGAGAACCTTCATCTGCCCGAACAAAAGAAACCTACACCGCCAAAACAGACACGCTTCAAGCAGCTAGCAAGTAAAGCGCAGACCGATTTCAAGAGGGCGTTATCGGAAGCAGGGCGCGGGGCGAAAATTCTGGCGCAGTATCCGATACTGATGCGCCTGACGAAGCGCTGGAAAACATCGGCATTCGTCCGCTGGGCCGCGTGGGAACAGGTTTTTGACCACCACGGCGCCATCCATTTGAAAGATGCCGCGCACTACAAAAAGAACCTGCCACACACGATGCAGGCCCTGCTGGATGCCGTTTACGAAGACTGGCATCAGGCGGTGGGCAGCAAAATGCGCCCACAGCGGCATCAGCCGCACTGAGCCTTGTGCCTTAGAAAGTGATCTGCCAGAACGCAGGCCATCATGGCCTCGCCAACCGGTACAGCGCGGATGCCGACGCATGGGTCGTGGCGGCCTTTGGTGATGATCTGGGTTTCAGTGCCATCTTTTGTGATGGTGTCTTTGGGTGTGAGGATGGAGCTTGTGGGTTTCACTGCAAAGCGCACTACCACATCCTGCCCCGTTGAAATACCGCCCAGAATGCCGCCCGCGTGGTTGGAGAGGAATTTGGGTTTGCCGTTTTCCATGCGGATGTCGTCGCCGTTTTTCTCGCCGCCCCATTCAACGCATTCAAAACCCGCGCCCACTTCAACGCCTTTGACAGCGTTGATGGACATCATGGCCTTGGCCAAATCGGCATCGAGTTTGTCGTAGACGGGGGCGCCCCAGCCTGCGGGTACGCCAGAGGCCACGACTTCGATGACGGCGCCTGCCGACGAGCCGTTTTTACGAACCGCATCCAGATACTCGGCCCACAGGGCAGCGGCGTCCTTGTCGGTTGTAAAAAAGTCATTCTCGTCAACCTGCGACCAATCCCAGTTATCGCGGTTGATTTTGTGCGGGCCGATTTGGACGACAGCGCCACGGATGGTCACATCCTTTAAAATTTTGCGGGCGATGGCCCCTGCAGCCACGCGGCTTGCAGTTTCCCGCGCGGAACTGCGCCCGCCGCCACGGTAATCACGGATGCCGTATTTGGCATCGTAGGTATAATCGGCATGGCCGGGGCGGTATTTGGCTGCGATGTCGGAATAGTCCTTCGATTTCTGGTCAACGTTTTCGATGACGAGGCTGATGGGCGTACCCGTTGTCTGGCCCTCGAAAGTGCCCGAGAGGATTTTGACGGTATCAGGCTCCTGCCGCTGCGTTGTGTGGCGGCTCTGGCCGGGGCGACGTTTATCCAGATAGGGCTGGATATCGGCCTCAGTGAGGGCGATGCGCGGGGGCACGCCATCGACAACGGCGCCGATGGCGGGGCCGTGGCTTTCGCCCCATGTTTGGTATTGAAAAAGTGTACCGAAACGATTTCCTGACATGCCGCTTATGTTACAGCGTCTCTTTCAGGAAAGAAAGCAGCGCGGACCAAGAGCGTTTGTCGGCCTTTTCGTTGTAGGCCAAACCTGTTGACGGGTCGTTGCCTGCATCCTTGTGTGTGAAGGCGTGCACTGCGCCCGCGTATTCGGTGAACACCCAATCGGCCTTCGATTCCTTCATTTCCTTGATGAAACCTTCAACTTCTGCGGGCGGAACCAGAGGGTCATCGGCGCCGTGATGGACGGCGATGGATGCCTTGATGTCACCAGCCTTGGCAGGCGCAGGGGTACCAAGGCCGCCGTGGAAGCTGACCGCGGCCTTGAGGTCGGCGCCCATGCGCGCGGCTTCCAGTGCCATGGTGCCGCCAAAGCAGTAGCCCATGATGGCCATGCGCGAGGCATCAACGCCTTGGATGGTTTTGGCGTAATCGATGGCGGCCTTGAGGCGCTGGCGCGCAAGTGGCGCATTGGTTTTATACTTGGTGGCTTCGGCCCCAGCGTCCTTGGGGTCTTGGGGGCGTATGCCCTGCCCGTACATGTCGATTGCGAAAGCGTTATACCCTTCCTTGGCCAGCATGTCGGCGTGTTCCTTTTCGTGCGCGCTCAGGCCACGCCATTGGTGGACAACAAGGACAACGGGCGCATTTGGTTTATCGGTTTTGGCCACATAACCTTCCAGTGTTACGTCACCATCGTTGTAAATTACGGTTTCACCGGCCATGGCAGGCACCCCTATCATCAAAAATGTTGCGAAAAGAATTGCGCGAATAAACATAGAGCACTCCTTTTGTTTAACTAAGGCGGATTGTTTCTTTTTGTGTCGAGAGCGTGCCGTGGTCGATGACCGCAACCGTAAGGCGGCTGATGGCCACGCGTTTGCCTGTCGCTTCCTCGGTGATGTCTGTCTGCCACACTTGCGTGCGCTTGCCGACATGGATGGGTTTGCACTCGCCTATCACGGTGCCTTCTGTTACAGCCCTGATATGGTTTGCGTTGATTTCGATACCGACTGCGCGAAATTTATCGGGGTCGATGGTCATCCATGCGGCGATACTGCCAAGGCTTTCCGACAAGACGCAGGAAGCCCCGCCATGCAGGATGCCGAAAGGCTGGGTTGTACGGTGATCAACAGGCAGGCGACCTTTTAAAAAATCAGGCCCTACCTCGACAAAATCAAACCCCAGATGCGCTGTCATGTTGGCGTTGCGAAGACTGCGCAACTGCTCCAGCGTGTAGGGTTTGAACCAGATCACGCGGCGTCCTTGTTTGTGGCCATGGAGCTTGCCATTTGATTGAGCAGCTCGGCTGTTGCGCCCGCGGCTTCAGGCTGGACCATGCCAACCGTGTGGTAGCCGCTATCGACGTGCAGGATTTCACCCGTGACGCCGTTGCCCAAATCGGAGAGCAGATAGAGGCCGGATTTGCCCACATCCTCGATGGATACGTTGCGCTTGAGCGGGGCGTTCAGTTCGTTCCATTTCAGGATGAAACGGAAATCGCCGATGCCGCTGGCAGCCAGCGTTTTGATGGGTCCTGCCGAGATGGCGTTGACGCGGATGCCGCGCCCGCCAAGGTCGGTTGCCAAGTAACGGACCGATGCCTCAAGGCCGGCCTTGGCCACGCCCATGACGTTGTAGTGGGGCATCACACGCTCGGCGCCGTAATAGGTGAGCGTGAGAAGCGAACCGCCCTCGCCCATCAGTTTGGCTGCGCGTTGGGCTACTGCCGTAAACGAGTAAATGGAGATATCCATGGTGCGCTTGAAGTTTTCGCGCGTGGTGTCGAGGTACAGGCCGTCCAGTTCCTTTTTGTCGGAGAAGGCGATGGCGTGGACAACGAAATCGATTTTGCCCCAGGCCTTTTCAACGGCGGCGAAGGCGGCATCAAGGGAGGCGTCATCCGTTACGTCACAAGGTTCAACGATTTTGGAGTTCACGCTCTCGGCCAACGGGCGGACGCGTTTTTCAAGGGCTTCGCCCTGATAGGTGAACGCGAGTTCGGCGCCTTCGTCAAAGCAGGCCTTGGCGATACCCCATGCGATCGAGCGGTCATTGGCGACGCCCATGATGAGGCCCTTTTTGCCTTCCATCCAGCCTTTACGTGCGGTCATAAAACTACCTTCCTTCAATTTGAAGGATTGTTTTAGCGGGGACAGAACAAAAAGGAAAGACGCCGTTTAAAAATTAACGGCCATTACGGATAAGGCTTACTGCTGAAAGGCCGCGTGATTCCGCCCATTTCAATATATCTTCAGCCGTATCGGAGTCAGGCTGGGGCATAACCACGAGGCAGTACTTATAACTGTCGTCGTGGCGCTTGCTCAGGGCCAGTTTGGATATGAACGGGATGCCGTCCAGCTTAGATAAATCCTCGTCATTCAGCAAAATACGCACTTTTTCGAGGGATTTGTCGAAATCGTAAGAACTGAAGCGCCTTGCCGGCGCATTCATGTACCAATGGTCGCCGTCGAAGACCATGAATTCGGGGTGGAGGCGCTTTTCCTCGGGGACCATGCCCGTAAACAGCTCGCGCCCTTCCCAGATGATTTGCTGTAGTAAGGTCATTCAATAAGTTTATGTAAATTATATTAACAAGCCATTAAAAATGGCCGGAAAGACGCAGCTTTCGGCCATTTTTATAGAATTTAAGTGTGGTTATTCTTAATTGATGATTTTCCAGGTGCCGTCAGCTTGCTGGCAGGCCGTGCCTGTCGCCGTTTCCTGCTGGCCACCTACGTAGATGGTCTGCTGGTATTCGCGGCAGTAGGAACCCGAGTTGGTACGACCATCGCGAATAGGCGTGTAGGTACCGCTGTTGCCGCTTTGCGGGTTGTTCCACGAAATCGTCTGGCCGATAGGTGCCGAATAAGCGCGGCTTTGGGCCTGATTCATATAAGCCATGTCGGCTTTATCGAGGCTGCGGCCGAGTTCGGAGCCGACAAGCGCGCCAAGCAGAACGCCTGCGCCCGTGGCCCAAAGCTGGCCTTTGCCGCCGCCGACTTGAGAGCCGGCAAGGCCGCCAACCAGTGCGCCCAAGCCCGTGCCCACCATTTCCTTGTTGCCGGCGTCATAGGATGTGCAGCCAGTCAGCGCTACGCCTGCCATCAAGGCGGTGGAAAGAACGATTGAACGAAGCGACATAGAAAACCCTTTCAGTTAGTGATTCACTTCCATTTATATATAGCTTTTATTTAAGGCAAAAGGATGGTTGCGCCATGACAGATTTCGATATTCCCGCCACGGGTGTTAACCCATACGTTCTATTCGATGAATGGTTCACGGAAGCCAAGGCCAAGGAAATCAACGACCCAGAGGCCATGAGCGTGGCCACCGTAGGAGCTGACGGCATGCCATCGGTACGGATGCTGCTTTTGAAGGGCGTCGATGAACGCGGATTCGTTTTTTACACGAACAGCCTGAGCCGCAAGGGCGGGCAATTGGCGGCCACACGCGTGGCCGCGCTTTGCTTCCACTGGAAGTCGCTGCGGCGGCAGGTCCGCGT
>JAGWXJ010000200.1 GCA_018969935.1 Alphaproteobacteria bacterium
CCTGCCAGCTTGCATGCAGCGGGTTGGCTGTTTTGTCAGCGGCTATCAGTTTTGCGCCGGCGCAGGCCGTATGCCCCAGAAACACCAGTTCCTTTACGGGCTTTGCTTCCATCACCATGAACAGTTCAGGCACCCATGTTAAATTCGCAAGGTCGGTGCCGTAGCTGGACCAAACACCGCCCATGCTGGTGCTAACAAATGATTCCGAGGATGCGATGCCGAAGACATGCGAGGCAATCGCGCGGGAGTCGAAGCAACTGATAAAGCCGCGCGTACTATCGCAGGCATGCGGGCCTTTTTGCATCAGGCTTCCGCGGCGGGCCGCAAAGCGGGCGTTAAGCTCAGCGTTGCCTTTGGCGGTGTAGCTGCCGATGCGCGTACTATCCACCCATTCCAGTTTTGCTCTGGCGACATCCAGAAAACCCGCGCTGACTTTGACATCGGCATCGGGGAAATATTTTTTCATGTAGGTGCGCAGCTGGATGAGCGCGTGGACAGGAATGGCTTTTTCGATGTTTGTTTGCAATTCGGCCTGCGTAAATGCCGGGCCGTAGAGGCTGTCGGCCAAATCAATGACGCCCTGATGTTCGCGGTACCACAAACCGAGTACAGGATGATTTGCGGTTGCAGGGTCAGCCAGCCATTTGGCCGAGGGGATGCCCGTCTGGCCGATGAAGACGATGTTTTGAATGCCGCCCGTGCTCATGGCTGTTGCCAATTCGGCCATCCATGAGTGGCTTGCGAGATAACCATCGCAGTCACCCAATACGCCATCGACGCTGGCGCTTGAAAACGCCTCGGCGGTTGTGATGCCGAACATTTTGAATACGCCGCGCCCGCTGACGCGCGGGCCGAAGAAGACGTATGGAGGTTGCTGGCCGTGCGCGATGGCGCGCGGCAAGCACTGGCTGTTATCGGTTACGGTGCAGGTTGAACACTCGTAACTGGATTTACGAAAGAGGTTGAAACGGTTGACGAGATCGCCCGCCTGAAAGCAAGATTGGCACATTGGACGGCCTTCCCTTTTTTAAGGTTGTTTTGAGGCCGGTGGGCGAAGGATCCCTCTATTCACCGCTTGGCGCGGACTTTATGCCCATAACGCCCTGTTTTGCTTGATAAGGATCAAAAATATCGTGATTATGGATATCATAATTGCAGTGCTGTAATGCACTGCGCGCATAGCAAAAAAGCGGGCACCTCAGGCCCGCTTCTTTCAAGCGCTATAGCACCTATCAGGATTGGTTGGCGGGGTTGCTGACAACACCGATTTCAGGGATGCCTGCGGATACGGCAGGCTTTTCGGTTGCGAATTTGTACCAGTTTGCCAACTCGTCGTAGTCGGTGGTGGCCAAGAAGATAATGGCGCCCAGACAAAACGCGACCAAAAGGCGCGTCAACACATCCAGTGTGGCCAATGCCCAGTTGTTACGGACAAGCTTTTCGGTTTTGCCGAGGTAGATGGTGTTACCAAATTCATTGGTATAGGTCTGCGCCATTGTTAGCTCCTTTCATCAAGCGAGCATCCAATAGGCGAGAGAACCATTCGGTT
>JAGWXJ010000065.1 GCA_018969935.1 Alphaproteobacteria bacterium
CTGGCGGCGTTCTGACAAACTGATATGCTTGTAATGCTTATTCATGCGAAATCCTTTCAGGTCTTAAGACCTTCATAAATCAAAGAAATTCGCACTTCAAAATAGAATTCTCCAGACCCGTGTCGGCAAAGTGATAATGTATATTATGGAATATTTAGATAGGGTTTGGACAAGGGCACCAGATATGGCGTCGGGTCGCGCAGCGATGCCGGTTTTTGGCCGTTGACGGCCCATTCAAATGTTTTGGTCACGTGGGCATCATGGAGCTCAAGATGCAGCATGATTGTCGGTCGGCCCTTATCGTGACGAAGCACGCGCGTGACGTTGCCGAGAAGCTGGCCGGCTTTGATTTCCAATCCTGTTTTGATTGTGCTGTGCGGAACCAGCTCGCCGTATACGATTACGCCGCTTGGGCCTTTTACCAGTATGGCATCCGTATCCAGCCAGTGCGGGTAACCTGCCTTCGGCCCCGTGAAGGCTTCTATAGCGACTATGGCGCCATCCTCGGCTGCGTAAACGGCTTCACCTTCGGCGGTATACAAGTCAACGCCTTCGTGGATGTGGTGCTTGCGTACAAACCCGAAGCTTCCTGGATGTTTTGGGCCCAATGGCAGCCCCGTGTGGCCAGCCGGCATGCGTAAAAACGACATCGGATCGTCTGTCGGGATGAGCGATAGTCTTAGTGGATTTTGCCATACAGTTTTGAGCGACATAGTGCCTAGTTAAGAGGTTTCCTACTGATTTTCCTAGATAATTTTATGGTTTTGCATTTTGGTAGCCAAGTTGGTTTAACGCCCTGAAAACATTGCATAATCACCCGCACTCTGGTAATTTCTATAATATATTCAAAAGAGGGCGGTTGCCAGTATGATCAAAGAAGCGGGTTTTAATTTCATTACGGCCGAAGAAGGCATGCTTATCCGCCACAAGAAGGCTGCCAAGGCCGTGCGTCTGGCTGAAAACAGGCTGGATGACATTATCTACCGCTATACCCATGCCCCTGAAGATCCTATCGATGAGGCCGCCATTGAGGCGGCTGTTCGCCAATCGGCCAAGACCACGGATGCTGCCGCGCTTGATGCCTTGGTTGCCAAGGCTATTCAGGATGAGAAACTCAAGCCCCTGAACGAGGCGCGCGCCGCCGTAGACAAAATTCGTAACGGGCTTTTGAAATTCGCATCCGAAGTTGCCAAAGATACGCTTGAAGAAGGTTATGGCGCCGGTGCATCGGCGCTTACAACCTTCAGGCTGCGCCGCAAAGCCAAGAGCCTCAAGAAGAAAATTGCCAAGCTTATGAAGGTTGGTGTCGGCGCCCATGAACTGCTGGCCCGCAACGAGCACCACAAAATCGAGATGCTTGAGGAAATCGAGGCGGAGCATTTTGCTGCTACCTACAATCTTTATGATGCCTATGACCCGAAGGCATTGAAGCAGCGTCTGGACCGTTCGTGGTTTTGGGCCCCTATCCGCTTTCTACCCCGCATGATGGGGCGTTATATCTGGCCATTTACCCGCATGCGCATGGCCGATTGGGCCAAGTACCCTGCCCCCTTTAAGGCTCAATGGTGGGCGCAGGTTTTTGCCGCCAGCCTGTTTGGCATCAGGCGCTTTTCTGTGGCTACGAATGGTGTTTTCAGCAAGCTGGCTCAAGCAGTTTTGTATGTACCGTATTTCCTGCTCTACAAGCCATCTGAAAAGATCTGGGAAGTTGCTTCCTTTGCTGTCAAAAAGTCAGCCGATGCTGCAGTTTGGGCTGTTTCCAACGGTTTTGACTGGGCTATCAAGCTTGCGAAGGGGGCTGTTAAGGGCGTTACCGCCCTCTTCCCCAAGCGTGGGCCGTCATGGCGCGCCAAGGCTTTTGCCGCAATTGACGAATTTGCCGAGAACACTCGCGCCATCGGCCGCTGGGGCATGAGCAAGCTTAGTTCTTGGAAGCGGGCCGCATGGCATACCTTCCAATATATCGTGCCTATGGCGCTGCGTAAGGCTTTCAAATGGGGGTTCAGCCGCCACCACACCCTTTATGATATTGCATCGATGCAGCCCAATACATTCAAGGGCCGCATGAAAAGGTTCGCTTACAAGTCGCTCGGGAATGTTGCCAAATTCTTTGGTGTGGCCGCAGGGCCTGCCATTGTCGTTGGTATCGGGATTGGTATGTTCCTTGCCCTTAAACCTTATGGTGCGCAGGCGCATATCTATTTTGCCAAGGAACTGAGTAACGTTGCGGGCCTTGCGCACTGGTATGACGCCTTTACTTCTGTGGCTGGTGCCAAGGCTGTGCTTACCAGCCCGATGGCAATGGCGTACGTGGCGGCGCAACCTGCTATTTCGGTGTTTATTGCAGGCATCAAGCTTGTGCTTGTCGGGCCTGTTGCGGCATCTGTCAAGGCGCTGAAAGAAAGCAAATTCGTTCAGGCGATATCGCACCAGTACAAGCTGCGCGTAAAGGAACTCAAGCATGATGAATTCAAGGTAACGCCCCAGCAGAAATTTGAAGCGGCTATGGAGCGCCACGCCAAATCGAAGGATTTGTCGCGCGAGCGCTGGATTGCCAAGATGTACAAAAACTACCGCCGTGCTGAAGCGCGTTCGTGGGGTGATTACATCAGCATCATGGGCCCCGTAAGGGCGTTTCAGGATTACGATGCCAGACGCACATACAAGGCGTACAGCAACAAACGTAAAGACGCGCGTCGTTATAAGAGCCTTGAGCGCGGACGCCTTGTAAAGACCTGGAATGGCATGGCTGCGCACGTCATCCATGATATGCAGGACAATCTTTATGTTGCCCGTGAAGCGAGTTACGAACAGGCGTGGGCCGTGGGCGGCAAGGCCTCCGAGCGCAGGTCGGTGCTGGCCAATGACAAGGCCGTGCGTTCCATCTTTGCCGAAAAGGCGGGCGAAACGGGCTGGAAAGAGCCGCTGACGCGCGAGGAAAAAGCGATTGTCGGCCTTGGCCTGTACCACCGCCGCCAAGCGCAGCTTGAGTATATTTTCAAAGGGCAAAAGCCGCTTCAGGTGCCTGCTTGGCTGAAGGCCGAGGCCTGATTGGTCAGGCCCGCGGATGGGCCTTTTTGAAGGTTTCCAGCAGTTGTTTGTAATCCACTTCCGTGTAGCGCTGGGTTGTGCTGAGCGATGCGTGGCCCAGTAGTGTCTGGACTTCGCGCAGGTTCATCCCCTCGCCCAGCAAGTGTGTCGCGTAGCTATGGCGCATGGCGTGCGGGGTTGCGGCATCGCCAAGGCCCAGATGGATGCGCATCTGGCGCATAAGTTTCTGGACCATGCCCGCATTCAGTTTGCCGCCCTTCTCGCCCAAGAAAAGGGGGCGTGATGGGGTTTCGGGGTAGGGGCAGGCGGCGCGGTAGGCCTCAATCAGTTTGAAGATGACGGGGATGGTCGGGACCTCCCTCTCCTTGCTGCCCTTCCCCGTGATGCGCATGGTGTCAGGGCCTGCGGTTATATCGGCGATCGTCAGGTTCAGGCCCTCGCTGATGCGAAGGCCCATACCGTAAAGCAGCCCCAAAAGCGCCTTGTCACGCAGGGCCATCCAGTTGTCATCGGTGCCTACCATTTCAAGCAGGTCGAAGATGCGGGTGGCTTCCAGCGGCCTTGGCACTTTGTGCGGCTGCTTTGGCGTGGCCATCAGGCGGATATTGGGGTTGTGGAGAATCCCGTTTCTATCGAGCCATTTGAAGAAGGTCCGCAAGGAGGCCAGCGCGCGGGCGCGGGTGCTGGCGCCGTTGCCCTGCATGGCCTTTTTGGCGAGATAGCCGCGGAAATCGCGCAAGGCTGTATCCGATATATCCTTGAGGGCTACGGGCTGGCCCAGATGGCCGCTGAGGTATGTCAGGAACTGGCGGATATCGGAGTTGTAGGCCCGCAAGGTATGGGCCGAGAAATGCTTTTCGGACGCGAGTGCGGATAGCCATGCGGCTACGCTTTCCTGCAAGTCAGGCTGGCAGAGGCCCTCGAGGGCGGTCAGGCCGGTATGTCCAGCCATAGCCTGAAGCAGCGTTCTACGACGCGGGCGAGGAAGCCGATGAGTTCCGTTCCCTGCCCGTCCCTGAACATTTCAGGGTCGCGGGAGCCGAAGCACAGAACAGCGGGCGGCGTTTTCATGGAGATATCGACGCGCAGGACGGCCTGCGAGCGCACAAGGCGGGCAGCGCCGCCGTATATGGCCTCGGTGCCCTGAATATCCGATTGCAGGATGACCTGATGGCCTTGCATCCACTGGTTGATGGTACCCGAGGGCACCACGCGGATACCTGAGGCGTGCATGTTGGGCACATCCTGCCCGTTGGTTTCTATGACCATCATGGCGACATCCACATCGAGGATGGTTGCGATATCCATGGTGATGGCCTGCACGAATTCGATGAAGTTACGGGCTTCCAGGAGGCGCAGCGCCGCTTCCTGAATGCGGGTAACGCTGTTCATGTTGATGCGGCTGACCTCGATCAGGTCGCGCGTGGTTTCGGTGATGGCCTCTTTATCCTTTTTGAGGCGCTGGACCATGTAGTGCTGGAAGTCAGCAATGCCCTTGCCCTTGTTGTCCTTTGGGGGCAACAAAATCTCGCACATATCGGGGTGTTTTTCGAGGAAGCCGGGGTTTTTCGAGAGCCAGTCTTTTACATCGGCTTCGGTCAGGGGTGAGTTGGTCTGCTTGGTGCTGGTCATCATGGTCGGCTGTGATTTGTGAGCGATTCAACAAATCACAGTGTACCATAACCCGCTCGCGATACAGGTTCTATTCGCCCAAAATATCGCCGATAAAAAACTGGATGACAGCATCGGAGGAGATGTGTGTCTGGATGACGCCCATAAGTAAACCGATACCCAGCAGCGCCAGTAATGGAAGCACAATGCCAAATGGTTTTGGATCAGTTGCCTGTAGTGAATTGTCCTGCATTTTCTACCCCCAAATAGCCCTTACGCCATGTAAGGTATTTTGGTTATAGAAAATAGTTAGAATCCCTGTCAATTTTATGGATATGGCAGTGCAATAAAAAAGGGCCCATGGGGCCCCTGTTTATCAAGCCATGCGGGCGCCGAAGGCCATGGCGATTTTATCGCGGGTGATTTCGGGGAATGCCTGCGTAACGATGTTTTGAATGGTGGGCTGGGCAATAACCAGTTTGCGGTTTGGCGAGAGTGAGCAAAGGGCTGCCAGATGGTCCTCAGGTTTTTTGCTGGCTTCGGCCAAATAAGCGAATGTGAGGGCAGCACCTACGGCTTCGGTGGCTTTTGTGTAAGGGCTGGCAACATTACCGCCGAGGTGCTTGGTCAAGGGCAGGAGGTCATTCTGTGTAAGCTCTACGCGCCCTTCAGCGGCGGCTTTGAGCCATTTTTGATCAAGCTTGATTTCCGTTTTCATAGCAACCTCGTTTGTTTGGTGGGATAGTTATATCCCAACTAAATGTATTATGTCAAATATAAGTCAACCCTTCACGATGAGGAATATCCCTAGCACGGCTGCTGCCATGCCAGCCATTTGTAGCGGCCTCATGGTTTCACCCAGAAACAGGCAGCCGATGAGGATTGTCAGGCCTAGTGATACGCCATTTTGAATGATGCCTGTCAAGCCGGCGTTGCCCCCAGCCTTGTAGGTGTAGGCCAAAAAGATGTTGGCGGCGGCCAAGCTGAAACCCGCTACACAGGCCAACGCCAGCCCTTGGGGGGTTTGTTCCCCCGGTATGAGGGGCAATTTGGCTGAAGTGCGCTGGTACAGGTAGTACACAATCGCCACGGCTGACATGGATAGCGACAACACAAGCGCGGCAACCGCACTATCGATTTTGACGCCTGCCATTTTGAACAGGACGTTACGGCCAGCAAGGCCCATGCCGGACATGATTGCGAGGAACCACCATACGTTCATTGGTGCGCCCTTCCCCTACCCTAGATATGCAGGGGGCGGCCATCGACGGCGAGTGCCGCTTCCTTGACCACCTCGTTGAGGGTCGGGTGTGCGTGGCAGGTGCGCGCGATGTCTTCGGAGGATGCGCCGAATTCCATGGCCAAAACAACCTCGGCTATCAAGGTGCCTGCCTCGGGCCCGATGATATGGCAGCCGAGGACTTTGTCGGTTGCCGCATCGGCCAGAATTTTGACGAAGCCGTCAGTTGCGGCCATGGCGCGGGCGCGGCCATTGGCCATGAACGGGAATTTGCCGACCTTGTAGGCAACGCCAGCTTCCTTGAGTTGTTCTTCCGTTTTGCCGACGTTCGCAATCTCGGGCCATGTGTACACAACACCGGGGATGAGATCGTAATCGATGTGGCCGGATTGGCCTGCCAGCATCTCGGCCAGTACCACGCCTTCATCCTCGGCCTTGTGGGCAAGCATCGGGCCTGCGATGACATCGCCGATTGCGTAGACGCCTTGCACGTTTGTCTGGAAGTGGTGGTCGACTTCGATGCGGCCACGTTTGTCCATAGCAACGCCGACTTTATCGAGGCCAAGGGTTGCCGTATGCGGTTTGCGGCCAACAGCCACAAGCACAACATCGCCAGCCATTGTTTCAGCTGTGCCGCCTGCGGCGGGTTCGAGGGTCAGCGCTACGCCGTTCTTCTCGGCTTTGGCGCTGGTGACTTTGGTTGCAAGGCGGAATGCGATGCCCTGTTTTTCAAAGATACGCTGCGCGTTTTTAGCGACTTCGAGGTCCATGCCGGGCATGATGCGGTCAAGGTATTCGATGACCGTGACTTTGGCGCCAAGGCGGCGCCAGACGGTGCCGAGTTCAAGGCCAATGACACCTGCGCCGATGACGACCAGATGCTCGGGCACTTTTTCGAGTTCCAGCGCGCCGGTCGAGGACACGATTTTTTTCTCGTCAATCGTGATGCCGGGCAGCGGGGTTACATCGGAGCCGGTTGCGATGACGATGTGTTTGGCGTTGTACGTATCGGTGCCTACCTTGACGGTGCCGTTGCCGCCCAACATCCCCTCGCCTTTCAGCCAGTCGATCTTGTTTTTCTTGAACAGAAATTCGATGCCTTTTGTGTTGTCGGCCACCACTTTGGTTTTGTGGCCCATCATGCCGGCAAGATCGAGTTTCACGCCGGAAACCTTGATGCCCATGTCGGCAAAATGGTGTTCGGCAGCCTCATATTTTTCGGAGGCGGAAAGCAATGCTTTCGAGGGGATGCAGCCGACGTTGAGGCAGGTACCGCCGAGGGCTGCGCGTTTTTCAACGACTGCCGTTTTCAGGCCAAGCTGGGCACAGCGAATGGCGCATACATAGCCGCCGGGGCCTGCGCCGATGATGATGACGTCATAAGATTTTTCTGACATGGGAAATCCTCAGGGTTTTTCAGCCCGAAAGACTTAGCCCATTCAACCCTTTTTCACAAGCGGGTCAGGCAATATTGGGGCGATGGGTAATAACCTGCGGCGGGTTATGGGCCGGTACGATTGACGTGCCGTTGTAGGGTATGAATATTTTGTCGGCGCCAAGACGCATCTGCATGTTTTTACGGCTATTCCTGAGAATTGGCATAACCTTGGAAACATGGTCAACCACCACGATGTTGAGCTCTTGCATTTCCTGCGGGGTGATGTCCGCCAAAAATTCGTCGAAGGGTCGGATATTGTTGGCTTCGCGGATAGGCTGGTTCACGATGATGAACGGGCGGTCCTTGGTGGGGACCATTTTGCGGGCGCGGGCAAAGAACGAGCCTACGGCTTCCTTGTCGCCGCCGATGCCGCAAAGAAGCAGGACTTCGGCATCGGTGTTCATCAGTTTGGATTCGCGTTCCTCGATGGTCGGGCAGATGCAGACATAGTCGGCGCGTTTATCGAGGCCTTCCATCTCGTAGGTGTCTTGGCACTGGATTGCGCTGATGTGGTGGCGTGGCAGGCGTGCCTGCGGGAATTTTTCCTTGTAGTCGGCACGGTATTGGTGAACGCCTTCGGCTGTTGCGCGCATCAGGCCTTCCTCTCCGCCGCCGTATATAACGGCAAAGCCTTCGGAAGCGGCTTTGTATGTGAGGTCCTTGGCTTCGCGCCAGGCATCCAGCGATTGGGCTGCGCTTGCCGAGGAATAGAACGTTACGCGATAGAGATCTTCTTCCGGCTTTGTACCTGTTTCAAAGAATGCATGTTCTTCAGGGGTGCGGCGGTTGTAGCCGTGGCTGTGACGCACAAGGGTGCGCGAGATATCATTAAGGCAGCTGGAAAGCGTATCGAACACGCTATCAACGCGGGCATTGAGGGCCGGTGTTTTAAGGCGGTGGAAGAAGTTGCGCCATTCGGCACCCCATGTCGGGTCTTTCATGGCTTGTTCGGCATCGGCGCCTTTTTGCGGGTATGTGCCCTTCATGGCGGCGCTGTAAAACAGCTTGCTGACCGATACAACCGCAGGGTCGCTGATTTGCGAGCCGACGACTACTTTCGCAAACAGGCTCTTACGAAGCCATTTCATGCCCGGTATTTCAAAAATCTTGCGGTCGATGGGGCCTAGCAGCACGGCATCGGCAACCTGCAGGAGGTCGCTTACGCGGCCCATGGCCTGCATGACAGCGTTTTCATGGACGATGCCGCAACGCTCGGTCTTTGCGGTGAAAGGCACTATCCCCTTTGTTTGTGTCGGGTCGTATTTGCCGCCGTTGCCGGGGATGATACGGACGCCGTAAGGCAGCTTGCGTGCCAGATGTTCGATGCCGTGGCCGTGCGAGCCTTTGATGAGGGAATAGAACGTGGCCAGTTTGTAAGGTTGTTCATGCGGGTTTTCGACGCCCAGCACCGAGCAACCGAAGTCGCGGCAGGCTGAAACCTCGCGGTAGGATTCAAGGTTGGGTACGCCGCCTTGGCGCGCGAGTGTGCGCAGGCCCAGATTGACCTCGCTGTGGCGGGTGACATAGGCGGGAATTTCGCGTTTTGTGAGTTTGCCGCCGAAGGATACGGGGCGCAGGATTTCATCGGAAATGGTCACTTCGATGGGCTGGCCATCAGGGCCGATCGGCGGATTGAGGTCCATGAGGCTGCGGGTCACGCCAAAGGCGCTCATGATTGGCGTATCGGGTTTCAGAATATCGGTCAGTTTTACGGCCAGATAGCAGGCCGTATCGCGTATTTCGGTGCTTGGGCGCTCGCCTGTTTGCAGGAAAATTTCATCGGAGGCTTCGCGGGTGCATTGCTGGAGGGTGCCCCACGTAAGGTGCGTCAGAAGCTTGGAAAGCTCAGCGCCCGGGTTGTCCTTGCCTTCGTAGGTATTCAGGTGCTCGCGGACACTGTCGAAGGCACGGGTTTTCGTGATGCGCGGGTCGGTGTAGGCTAGTGCGCGGTCATCTACGATTACGGTTACGTTTTCAGGATTGATACCTTGCGCGCGCAGGCGGGCGTGGAGGTTTTCCTCGCCGTATTCGCGGATTTTATCGATGAGGGCTACGAGTTTTTCGTAGTCGTTGCCGGTAACCGTGCGGGCCTCTTCCTTGGCGAGGTTGGCTTTCGGCATATACGAGTAAATGCCTTCTACCGAGATTTGCGTACCCAGTTCATCAAAGACCTGATTGCCTTCACGTGGCTTGTGCATCGCGTTGCTGGCCATGAGCATGTCAGATTTTGTGCCGATTTGTACCACTGGCTTCGATGCCTTGAGCGGTTCGCGGATATTGGGCACATATTTGTTGAGGACACCCATGGTACTGTCGGTCGTTTCCTCGACCAGATCGCCAGGGTATGACGTGATGTGGATGCCGTGCGTGCGCAGGGCCGAGGGCGAAATT
>JAGWXJ010000066.1 GCA_018969935.1 Alphaproteobacteria bacterium
ATCGCACGCATAACAAAACGCAGCATAAGCGACAGCCTACTTATCAACGACAGGCTACGCGTATTTGCAGATAAGAATGCGCGCAAAAACCTGTATGCCACCATGCTGGTTGGCGCAGGCTTCTCGCTGGCTGCGCGCTTGTTGTTGGGGTCGGGCCTTGGCGTATCAGGCCAGATGTTCGGCGTTAGCAGCGTCGAGGATGCCATCAAGGCTGGGGAGGCACATCGCAACGCCCTGCTGTTTGATACAAAAAATACATTCAACCGTGCAGGTACGGCACCGCTGCCGCTCCTTGGTGACACCAGAATTGCCGACCTGTTGCCCGAAGGCACATTCACCGACCCGCTATTGACCGAGTTGTTCACGAACAACAGCGCGTTCAAAGACTTTATCCGTCTGCTTGGGACGATGGTAGATCAGGGAAAAATCGATGCCTTGAACGAAGCGCTTGCCAAGGGTGATGCTTCAAGCCTTGATGCCGTACACAGCATGTTGCGTGAGGCGGAATTCCGCTCTACAGCTGCACAAAGGCCGCAAATCAAGGCCGCTGCTGACGCCATCCTCACCGCACTGGATGGCCAGCAGGCCAAATACGGCCCGCAAATCGCTTCAATTGAAGAACTGCAAAGCAGAATTGGCCGCACAATCGCAAACCATACTTTAATTGAAAAACAAAGGCTGGCAATTATCGAAGCGCGCCAAAAATTAGCGCTCGATGTTGCAGCACTGCAAGGCCATACAGCAAGCAGCCGTACAATCGCATCCATCGAAAAATTTGCGCAAAGCCTGCAAGGTCAGCAAAAAGAAAATTTGTTAGCACAACTGGCCATTCTTAAGGGCAGTAATCCGTTAGACGCAGCGGCAGCAGCAAGGTCAATTATCACCGACCTCGCAACCCCAGCTAACCGCCAATACGCCCTTGCAAGTACCTTACAAACCGAACTCACGCAGCTTGGCACCCGCTTCCAGACGCGTAACATTGCATCGGCGTACAACGACCTTGTAAACATCCGGACAACGGACCCGGTTGCCTCCGCAATCGCCGATGCAACAACAGTCAAAGGCAAGTTTGCAGCCTTCCTGACAACAAATCCGGAAGCCGCAAAAATCGTCGACAACCTGACAAGGCTTCGTGGCAGCATGGACGCGCAGGCACGGGCCGCCTTTGATGCGCAACTTGCGCAGGCAAAGCTCGGCAACCCGACGGCTGTTCTTGGCTTGCTGGATATGTACAGCGAGTGGATGGATTTCCGTGGCGGGCGTTCCGCAACGCTGGGAGAACCCCCACGTGGCCTCAGGGGCCTAGGCGCACGCCGCGCTTTGGCAGCATCCGCCCGTACACAAATGGTCCAGTATCTGGAGCATGAAATAAATGACGATAAACAGGCAAAGCATGCACTGCGTGAAGCCGGGCGCGACAGGTCGCCCACGCCAGCAGAGATGACTGCACGCAAGGCTGCTGCACATGTTGCAGCTGTCAGGGCGCTGCCTGAATATTCGCCCGTTGATACAGGCCGCGGCTTCCTCAATCAGGGTTACCGCATCAGGCAGGAAGGCGGCAGGCTCTTCGTATCCGAAACGGTTATCCCGCGCACACCGCGCGCGCCTAACTTCCTTGAAAATCCGCTCGGCTCTATCGCGCATGAATTCGATACGGCGGGCCGCAACATTCAGGAATTTTTTGAGGGCAAGCCGCAAGGTCCGCGCATGGTCGAAATTACGGATCTCAAGGCAGGCACACCGCCCGCCATCCGCACGGCACTGGGCAGGGCTATCCCTGTACTGCTGGCTGGCGGCATGACACCGCAGGGCCTGAATGATTTTATAACCCAGCTCAATGGTGGCCCGCGCCGCGTACCCACAATGGCAAGGCTGTTTGTGGCAACCGAGCAATCGCTGGCTGGTGACAACCGTTTCTCGGATATCCAGAAACGCAATTTCCTCGCAGCCCTGCGTGAAGCCACGGGCCTCAAGGAAGCCGATATCAGGCCGCGTCCCGCCCTGCGCCCGCGCTGATTTTACCGCATGGAATTTACCGCATAAAAAAAGCCCCCTTTCGGGGGCTTTTTAATTCCTGCAGTGGTTAGCCTGTCAGCTTTTTCCACCAGCCTTTTTTCTTCTCGCCTTTGGCTTCCGTATTCACCTCGTAGGCAGCTGGCTGGCCCATGCTGTTGCCATCGGCCTCGGGCGCGGCTTTACGCGTAGGTGTCTGGTAAACGGTCTGTATACTTGCTGCGGCAGGTGCTTGGCGCGGCTGTTGGTCCCCCGCTTCATTGCCGAAGTTTTCGTTATTACGCTCGCGGCCACCACGTTCACGGCCACCTTCGCGGTTGCCATCACGCCCGCCTTCGCGGCCACCCTCACGGTTGCCACCACGGTTACGCCCACCGCGGCGCCCGCGGCGGCGTCCGCCTTCGCGGCCACCTTCACGGCTTTCACCGTGTGGTTGTTCACCGTTACCTTCGGCAAAACCTTCACCGTCATCTTCCTTGCGGTTACCGATGTTGTCATCGACGTCCATATCGGAATCCTGCGGTATCACATTACCGTTGTTGAAATCGTCACCACCCTGCTGGCCATCGCGGTCACGGAAGCGGTTACGGCCACCGCGGCGCCCGCGGCGTCGGCCACCACGTTCGCGGTTACCGTCACGGCCACCTTCACGGCGTCCGCCATTATTACGGCCAAACTGGGCGTCGAAATCGCTGGCATTGGAATCAGGCTGGCGCTCCTCGGCATCCATACCTTCATCAACCTGAGTGTCATCAACATCGTCCTCGGCCAGATCACCGTCAACAACCGCATCAATGGCACCGACACGTTCGGCGCGGCGCGAGCGGGAAACCTCCATCAGGAAGCCCTGGTCATTGTCCACGACAGACGCGATACGGATGACGACTTGCAGGTCATAACGTTTTTCCAGCATGGCAAGCGTCGCGCGCTTGGCGTTGAACAGGAACATCGCAACGCCTTCCGTCACCGTCACGGTCACTTCGCCGGCGCGGCCTTCCATGCCAACGGTTTCAATGGCGCGCAATGCGGCAAGCGCCATGGCTTCCGTCGTGCGCATCATGCCAAGGCCGCGGCAGTGCGGGCAAGTCTGGAAGTGCGTTTCGGTCAGGGACGGGCGCAAGCGCTGGCGGCTCAGCTCCATAAGGCCGAAAGATGAAATGCGGCCCACTTGTACGCGTGCGCGGTCCGTCGAAAGCGCATCGCGCATACGGCGTTCCACCATCGCGTTGTGGCGGCGGCTCTCCATATCGATGAAGTCGATGACAACAAGCCCGCCAAGGTCACGCAGGCGCAGCTGGCGCGCAATTTCGTCAGCAGCCTCGATGTTTGTTTTAAGGGCCGTTTCCTCGATATGGCGCTCGCGCGTGGCGCGGCCTGAGTTGATATCGATGGATACAAGCGCCTCGGTCGGGTTGATAACAAGGTACCCGCCCGATGGCAGCGTAACCGTGTTGGAGTGGATGGCGTCGATTTGCGGCTCCGCCCCGTACTTGATGAACAACGGCACGGTATCCTTGTACTCGCGCACGGCGTTTTCGTATTCCGGCATCATGACGGACATCATCTCGGCCGCAACTTTCGCGCCTTCGGGTCCTTCCACCACAACTTCCTTGATGTCCTTACTGAAAAGGTCACGCACCGCGCGTTTGACGAGCGAGCCTTCCTCATGGATCAGCGAAGGCGCCGTCGATTGCATGGTGGTATCGCGTACGCGGTCCCACAGGCGCATCAGGTAATCAAGGTCGCGTTTGACTTCGTCGGGCGTGCGGTCGACACCGGCGGTACGCAGGATAACCGACATGCCTTGCGGCACTTGCAGCTCGTCCAGCATCTCGCGCATTTTGCGGCGCTCGGCATGGCTTGCAACCTTGCGCGACACACCGCCCGATTGCGGCGAGTTGGGCATCAGTACGCAGTAGCGGCCGGGCATGGTGATGTAGGTCGTAACAGCGGCGCCTTTGTTGCCGCGCTCTTCCTTCACCACCTGTATGAGCATGATCTGCCCGCGTTTGATGACTTCCTGAATTTTGTAGGAACGGCGCATGCGCTTCCAAAGCGATGTCATGCCAGTGTCTTCTTCATCCGAATGTCCGTCACGGTCCACAAGCTGGTCCTGCTTGCGCTCAAGGCCGCGCCCGCGGCCACCCCTGTTGCGGTCACGGCCACGGCGGCGGCGGTTATTGCGCCCGCGGCGGCGGTTGCCGTCCTGCTGGCCTTCGGCCCCTTCGGTTGTTACAGCTTGTTCGTCCCCGCCTTCGGCTGGCATGGCATCGCCTTCGGCAACGGCTTCATCGCCGCCCTCGGCATCGGCGTCCATATCATCGGCGCCTTCGGCTTCTTCCTCGCCGTCCATCAGGTCGTCTTCACCCTCGGCGTCGCCTTCGTCTTCAAAAGCTTCGGGGGCTGCGTCCTGCGGCTCGATAACATCGGCTTCGGCAGCAAAATCATCCTCACCCTCGGGCATGTCGGCGGCATCGGCCTCGGCATCCATTTCAGGGTTGGCAGCGCGGGCTTCCGCCTCAGCCATCTCGCGTTCTTCGCGGGCCTTGGCTTCTTCCATCAGCTGGCGGGAAAGTTCTTCCTGCTCGGCCAGAAGGCGCTCGCGGTCCTCGACGGGAATACGGTAATAATCGGGGTGGATTTCCGAAAACGGCAAAAAGCCGTGGCGGTTGCCACCGTAGTTTACGAAGGCAGCCTGAAGGGATGGCTCCACGCGCGTAACCTTGGCGAGGTAGATGTTCCCTTTAAGTTGTTTTTTGGAAGCGCTCTCGATATCGAAATTGTCGAGGCGGCGGCCGTCCATGACGGCAACGCGTGTTTCTTCTGGTTGAGCTGCGTCAATCAGCATAATTTTAGGCATAGGTATCTCCTTGCGCAAAAGGCGCAGACCTGCCCGTAAACCCAGTGGAAGCGACAAAACACGCGGAATAACAGGGCGTCCGACGCCTTGCTGTTATCGTTGATGAACTTTCCTGAAAGACCCTTGCTTGCCGTGGAAGCAGCGCCAGAATGTGTGGCGCCAGCACGGCAAAGGTATCTGACTGGCGATCCTGAAGGGGCCCCGCAGGGCATCCACAACCGATCCTTTTCAAAACCTTTTTCGGACACCACGCTCTCAGGGTTGTTTTTCCTGAATTCAATCGGTAAATAAGCGGGTATCCAGTCGCTTAACGAGTATGTACCATAAGGCCAAAGGTAAAAATGCACAATCTAAAAAACGCTCTTTTTTCGCTAGGCGTTGTTTTTATTGCGTTTTTATTTTCTTCGTCATCGCATGCGCTTGAAATCAAGGGTGTACGTTTCGGGGCGCACGGCAACGCAGTACGCATAGTTATGGATATGGATACCACGGCCGACTTCAGGGCCATGGCACAGGAAAACCCGACCCGCATCGCCGTTGACCTCCCCCTCATATCCGGCAAGCCTGCCATCGCCCGCAGCATGCTGCCCCCGATTGTGAGTGACATCAGGCTTGAACCGTTGGTAACCCCAACAGGCACATACAGTCGTATGTCACTGATGCTAGAATCAAAGGCCGTCGTGCGCAGCGCCTTCATGATGCCGGCTGAAGGCAAGCAGCTCCCGCGCCTTGTGCTTGATCTCGCCCCCGCCAGCCCGGAATCTTTCGCAAAACAGGTGGGCAAGGCCTACGGCAACCTGAGTATTGCAACAGCGGCAGCCACCCCTGCCCCCGCAGGCAAATTGCCCTTTGCAGGAATTGGCGGCGCCAAGCTTGAACCCATCGGCAAACCCGAAAGCCCGAAAGCGCCTGAGGAACTACCGCTTATAGTCATCGACGCCGGCCACGGCGGGCAGGACAGCGGCGCCGTACAAAGCGGCGTGCGTGAAAAGGATGTAACACTGGCTGTCGCGCGCGACTTGCGCACGGTGCTGCTGGCCACCGGCAAATACCGCGTGGAACTGACGCGCGACAAAGACATATTTATAAGGCTGCCCGAAAGGGTCCGCATTGGCCGCAGGCTGGGCGCCGACCTGTTTATCTCCATCCATGCCGATTCCGCGCCCGATGCGGGCTCCGCTGCCAAGGGCGCCTCCTTCTACACCATATCCGAAACGGCATCCGATACATTGGCGGCAGGTTTGGCCGCGCGTGAAAATCAGGCCGATATGCTGGCAGGGGTGGAACTGCCGACAGAGGACAAGGAAGTAGCCAATATCCTGATTGACCTCACAATGCGCGAAACAGTCGACCAATCCCGCTTTTTCTCGGGCCAGTTGGCAACGGCATTCCGCAAAAACAACCTGCCGCTGCTGGAATCACCGCGCAAGTCCGCAGGGTTTGTTGTCCTGAAAGCACCGGATATTCCGTCCGTTCTCATCGAGCTCGGGTTCCTCTCCAACCCCGATGAAGCCAAGAAGCTCACCAACAATACCTACCGCACAAGCTTGGCAAACAGCATCTCGGCCGCGGTTGATGCTTGGTTTGCCGCCAAAAAACCCTAGGCAACCCGCCCAATTGTGGCAATCTTGTGAAATGGTTCCGCTATTTTTTCCCCAAGTTTCATAGTGATAGCGGGTATAGGGGCTTTACAAGGTGGGATGATGCAGTTACCGTATCCCTCGTTGTCCGGTTAACCAATCTGACATTTCAAACGTTTGAAACTTATAACAAAGAGGTACTCACATGAAAAAGTTTGTCGCGATGATGGCTGTTCTCGCCACCGCAGGTCTGCTCGCTGCTTGCCAACCTGGCAAGCCTATCGACGCCAGCTCCGCTGAAGGTCACATGATGTCGGCTGAAAAAGTCGACACGAAAGCCGAAGCAGCTCCTGCTGCTACGGGCAAATCGGGCCGTACGTTCGAAGCTCAGTAATTTGCTGCGGCCCTAAGGTCGCACAAAAAATTAAAACCGCTGTTCCCGGGAACAGCGGTTTTTCTTTTGCCCGAATACGCCTATATAACTATGGACATGACAAACGCACTCTCCATACAAAACCTCGTAAAACGCTACGCAAAGACAGCCAAAAGCCCTGAAAAACTGGCTTTGAACGATGTCAGCCTCGAAGTTCCCAAAGGCTCGATGTTCGCGCTGCTGGGGCCAAACGGCGCGGGCAAATCCACGCTCATCAATATTCTCGCAGGGCTCGTCACCAAAACATCGGGCAAGGCCTTCGCATGGGACATTGATTTGGATATAGACCCGCGTGGCGTCCGTTCGGCCATCGGTGTCGTCCCGCAGGAAATCAATTTTGACCCCTTCTTCACCCCCAAACAGATTCTCGATATTCAGGCGGGCATGTACGGCGTGCCATCTGCCGAACGCCGTACGATGGAACTGCTCTCCATGATGGGTCTGGCTGATAAAGCCGATGCCTACACGCGCCAGCTTTCAGGCGGCATGCGCCGCAGGCTCATGGTGGCAAAGGCCATGGTCCACAACCCGCCCATCCTCATCCTCGATGAACCCACCGCGGGCGTGGATATCGAATTGCGCCAGCAGCTCTGGGCCAACGTCCGCGCCCTCAACCAGCAAGGCACCACCGTTATCCTGACAACGCACTATCTGGAAGAAGCCGAAGAACTGTGCGACCGCATCGCCATCATCAACCATGGCCGCGTCATCGCCAATGAAAGCAAGGAAAACCTTCTGGGCAAAATCGAAGGCAAGGACATCCGCTTCCGCGTAGACCGCGATGTAACCACCCTGCCCGATACCCTCAAGGCTTACCACGCCCGTACGGAAGGTACGCGCACCATCGCCCTCACCTACGCCCCGAAGGACGTAAAGGCCGATGCGCTCATCACTGCCGTGCAGGCAGCAGGCTATAAAATCGAGGACGTATCGACCAGAAACTCAGATCTTGAGGACGTCTTTCTCCAGCTCACCCGTGCGGCTGCCTGATACCACAAGCACAAGGCCCGACCCGATAATCATAACGGCGCCGATGATAGTCGGTACATCAGGGTTTTCGCCGAAAAACAGCACACCCCAAATGACGCCCCATATAATTTGTGTGTAATGCACAGGCGCAACGTAGGCGGTGGGCGCGCGCACATACGCAAGCGATACGCACAGCGTGCCCGTAAAACCAAGCACGCCTATCATCACCGCCGTCGCAAAATCCATCGGCCCCATGGGCACGAAATGCAGCAACGTCGGCACGGCAAACACGGCAATCATTGCGCAATCGGCAAACAGGTTCAGCGACAGCATGGTCTGGTTCTCCTCGCCAATCGTGCGCCCTAGCACATACGCATAGGCAAACAGGGCGGGTATGGCCAAGGCCGCCACCAGCGGCCACGTAAAGGGCATCATGCCGGGGCGTATCACTATCAGTACACCAGTAAATGCAACAACACTGAGGGCCCAGCATAACCGCGGTACCTTCTCGCCGTTCATCAGTACGGCCAAAAACTTGGATACGAAGGGCGTCAGGAAGATGATGGCATAAGCCACCGTAAAAGGCAGATGCGCGAACACATAAAACGAAAGCAACCCGCACACGCATATCACAAGCCCGCGGAAAATCTGCAAACCCAGCTTCGGCTTGGCAAAGGTTGCACGCAAACCGCCCAGCCTGTCGGCAAACGCGATTTGCGAGGCAAGGCTGTAAACCCCGCACAAAAAAGCCAGTTGCACAGGGGGGTACGCGCCCAGAAACTTGATAAGCGCATCACTGACAGTCCATAGCGTAAAGCCCAGAAACGCAAGCAACATGGCAGGAATGACGGCGTTTTTACCCATACCCGCAAGCCTACCCGAAATCGTATCTGGACGCGAAGGCCTGATTATGCTTTTTTAAATCCCATGAAAATCCTGTCGGCCCTGCTTCGACTTATGCGCCCTTGAACGTATCGCCGTTCAAGGGATTTCGCGCATACCCGTATTTTCAAAACTTCATACATTCTAAAAGCAGGCATACACCATGACATCCATGTTCGATGAAATTCGTAAAGACAACGCACGCGTCGTAATCTTCGACACCACCTTGCGCGACGGCGAGCAATCGCCCGGCTGCTCCATGAACCTCGAGGAAAAGCTGAAAATGGCCGAAATCCTTGAAACCATGGGCGTCGATGTCATCGAGGCCGGTTTCCCCATCGCCTCCCCCGGTGACTTCGAGGCCGTAAACGAAATCGCCAAACGTTCAAACCAGTCTGTCATCGCGGGCCTCTGCCGCGCCGTGCAAAAGGACATCGATGCCGTGGTCGCCGCCATCAAGCCGGCCAAACGCCAGCGCATCCATACCTTCATCTCCACCTCCCCGCTGCACATGAAGTACAAACTGCAAAAGGAGCCGCACGAGGTGCTGGAGGCCATCCAGTGGTCCGTATCCTACGCCCGCAACCATTGCGACGATGTCGAATGGTCCGCCGAGGACGGCTCGCGCACGGAACTCGATTTCCTCTGCCGCGCGGTTGAAACGGCTATCAACGCTGGCGCCACCACCATCAACATCCCCGATACGGTGGGCTACGCCGTCCCCTCCGAGTACGGCGCGCTTATCAAATCGCTCGTGGACCGTGTGCCGAACATCGGCAAGGCCATCCTCTCCGTCCACTGCCACAACGATCTCGGTTTGGCTGTCGCAAACTCCCTTGCCGGTATCGAGGCGGGCGCACGCCAAATCGAATGCACCATCAACGGCATCGGCGAACGTGCAGGCAATGCCGCCTTGGAGGAAGTCGTGATGGCGCTGCGCACCCGCGCCGACCGCATCCCCTTC
>JAGWXJ010000067.1 GCA_018969935.1 Alphaproteobacteria bacterium
AGCAGTTTTTCTTCGAGGTTCACTCGGGTGTAAATGTCATAGCCGCGCCGTTCATGCAATAGCGCTTGCCCGTTGGCTGCGGCCCGTCATCGAAAACATGGCCCAAATGCCCGCCGCAATGGGCGCAGTGCACCTCGGTGCGGGGGTATAAAAGCTTGTAATCCGTACTGGTGCCAACCGCCTTGTCGTTAATCGGCGCCCAGAACGATGGCCAGCCGGTCCCGCTTTCATACTTCTGGTCCGATGCATAAAGCGGCCACCCGCAACCGGCACATTTAAAGACGCCTTTGCGTTTTTCGGTGTTCAATGGGCTGGTGCCCGATGGCTCGGTACCGTGCTTCCTCAGCACCTTATAGGCTTCGGGGCTCAGCTTGGCTTTCCATTCGTCATCGCTCATCGTCACGGCAAAATTTCCTTCCTCCGCCCGTGTCATCATAAAGGGCAGCGTCATGAGGGCAGTACCGGCCAAAAGGCCAAATATGAAAGTGCGTCTTGTCATACCTATATATACGTATGTCACCCCTACAGGGTTACAACGCCCCTTCGGCAAATTTGGCAAGGCCTTCGCCACTCAGGCGGTACACAGTCCATTCATCCATGGGCTCGGCCCCTATCTTCTTGTAAAACGTGATAGCTGGCTCATTCCAGTCAAGGACCGACCACTCAAAACGCCCGCACCCTGCGGCCACGGCATCTTTGGCAATCTGGCGTAAAAGCGCCTTGCCAACACCCGCCGCACGGAATTCAGGCTTCACAAACAGGTCTTCAAGGTAAACGCCGTGCCGTGTCAGGAATGTTGAATAGTTGTAAAAATACAAAGCAAACCCAGCCGCCTTGCCGTCTATTTCGGCTATCAGGCAAAACACCTTGGGGGTTTCACAAAACAGATGCTCCGCAAGCATCGCGCCATTTCCAACCACGGCATGTTCAAGTTTTTCATACACGGCCAGCTCACGGATAAGCTCCAGTATAACGGGCACATCGGCAGGTTTGGCAGAACGGATGGATAAGTTTTCAGACATGTCGTAACCTAACCTCATGAAACGCATCCTGTCCATCCAGTCGCATGTGGCTTACGGTTATGTAGGCAACCGCGCAGCCGTCTTCCCGCTTCAGCGCATGGGCTATGATGTAACTGCCATAAACACTGTCCAGTTTTCCAATCACCCCGGCTACGGCACGTGGACAGGCGAGATATTCTCGCCCACCCACATAAGAAACCTTGTTAACGGCCTGCGTGACTTGGGTATTTTGCACAAATTTGACGCAGTACTTTCAGGATACTTAGGCGATGCGGGCGTGGGCGAAGTCGTGCTCGAAACCGTAGCCGAGATCAAAAAACACAACCCTGCCTGCCTCTGGTGCTGTGACCCCGTGATGGGCGATGTCGGCAAAGGGCTGTTCGTCAAACCCGATATTCCAAAACTTTTTCAGTCATCGGCAGTGCGCTTGGCCGATATCATGACACCCAATGTGTTTGAACTCGAACAACTGACAAGCATAACCATCACATCTTTGGCCGATGCCAAAAAGGGCTGCGCTTCTTTGCATGCTCAGGGCGTTAAAACAGTATTGGTCACAAGCCTGCTGCCTACCGACACAAGCGTGAACATGCTTGCCTCGTCATCCGATGGCAGCGCGTGGCACATTACGACCCCCTACTTGCCCCTGAACCCCATGCCCAGCGGAACGGGTGATCTGGTCACCGCCGTGTTCCTCGGCCACCTCCTGAATGGACATAACATCCAGTCTGCGCTTGAGCATACAACTGCAATCATTTACCATATTATAGAAAAAACGGGAGCCGCAACCAGCCGCGAGCTACTCATAATTGACCACTTTCAAATCAGTGGGATTTCTGGCACGGAACCGCAAAAACTGGCCTTTTCTGCCCGCCCCGCACTGCCTTAAGTTCATTTATTCTCAATAACATAACACCGGAGTCCTCAGCTGGATTCCGCCTGCCGAAAAAATGCCCAAACAATGGCATCGCTTTCTGTTGTAAAAACGGGGCACCCACTTTATATAGTGCGCGAACCAACCCACAAAGGAACGACAGACCATGGCCCTTGAAAGGACCTTCTCTATCATCAAGCCTGACGCAACAAAGCGTAACCTGACCGGCGCCATCTGCGACCGCCTCGAGCGCGCAGGCCTCCGCATCGTCGCACAAAAACGCATCCAGATGACGCGCCGCGACGCTGAAACATTTTACGCTGTCCACAAGGAACGCCCCTTCTTCGGCGAACTCGTGAGCTTCATGATCTCCGGCCCTGTCGTCGTACAGGTACTGGAAGGTGAAAATGCGGTCCTGAAAAACCGCGAAGTGATGGGCGCAACCAATCCGGCACAAGCGGCCGATGGCACCATCCGCAAAGATTTTGCGCTTTCGATCGGCGAGAACTCGGTACACGGGTCCGATAGCCTCGAAAACGCAGCCATTGAAATCTCGTACTTCTTCGCAGGTTCCGAGATCGTTGGCTAAACGAGCTTTGTGTCTGTAATAAAAACGATTCCCCAATCGTTGCAGTGCACACAAAGAAAGCCGCCGTGCCCCCACGGCGGCTTATTTGTTGCCTAACATTTGTCAGGAGTCAATCGAGGATCTGGCGCTCGGGCTCGTCATAATCGGCAGGGTTGAGTTTGCCGATGCCTTCAAACTCCACGGCATCGCGCCCGCCTTCTTTTGCTTTGTACAGCAAATCATCGGCACGCTTCAGCGCTTCTTCTACCGTGATATTCGCGGTACCGATATAGGCCCCGCCAATCGATGTCGTTACAACCAGCTGCCCGTCAGGCGTATTCACCTGCATCGGTCGCTTGCCGATGGCACGGCGCAAACGTTCGGCAATAAAGCAGGCTTTTTCGGGTGTCACACCAACCAGCACGGCCACGAACTCCTCACCACCCGTACGGGCAAGCAAGTCAAAACCACGCATGCGCGTCTTGATGCGGTCTGCAAAAATTTTCAAAACCTCGTCGCCAATCCCGTGGCCAAAGCGGTCGTTGATCGACTTGAATTTATCAAGATCGAACATCAGCACGGCTATCGGCTTGCGCATCTCGCCGGTTGATGCCAGCAGCTTTTCCAAGTGCACGTTCAGGTAGCGGCGGTTGTAAAGCCCCGTCAGCGTATCCGTCAGCGCCATGCTCAGCGACGCCTCGTAGTTTGTTTTCAGGCGCTCCTGAAAACGCTTGCGGCGTATTTGCGTACGCACGCGGGCCAACAGCTCGTTACGGTCAAGCGGGCGCAAAATATAGTCGTTCGCGCCTATTTCAAGCCCTCGCGCAACCTTTGCAAGGTCTTCTTCATGGCCTACCATCAAAATCGGCACGCCGCGCGTTCGGTCATTGGACCGCAGGTGCGAGCAAAGGCGTAGTCCATCCTCTTTTTGCAAGTTGATGGACACGATAATCAGGTCGCAATCCGTTACATTCGCGCGCTCAAGCGCGGCAAGGCCGCCTGTCACGCTAAACACCTTATGCTGGTCGCGTGTCAGCGCTTCTTGGCATTTTTGTGCTTCAAACGCCTGATCCTCGACAAGCAGGATATTTGCTTTCTCGTAGGTCTGCGCCATCAGGGCCGCGCTTTCACCGGCCACACCCAGCGTATTGGCCGTCACCTCACGGGCGCGCCACTCGTCTACCGTCATCTTGAGGCGCACAAGCGAACGCACGCGCGCCATAAGCGCAGTGTCATTGACGGGCTTTGACAGAAAATCATCGGCGCCGGCCTCAAGCCCGCGCACCTTGTCGCTTGAATCCGTAAGCGCCGTCACCATGACAACGGGGATATGCGCAACGGCAGGGTTGGATTTGATGCGGCGGCACACTTCAAAACCGTCCATCCCCGGCATCATGACATCCAGAAGCACGATATCGGGGCTATCGGCCACCACGCGCTCCAGCGCCTGCGCGCCCGATGTAGCTGTAACCACATCGTAATATTCGGACGTGAGTTTTGCCTCGAGCAGCTTAACGTTCGGGGCAATATCGTCGACAACAAGTACGCGCGCGGACATGCAGCAGATTCCTTTAGTTGGCTTGTGGCTTCTCGACGTGCTTTTTCACGGTTTCCATGAAACCGAGCACAGAGATGGGTTTGGAAATATAATCTTCGCAGCCCGTCTGGCGGATGCGATCCTCGTCACCCTTCATGGCAAAGGCCGTGATGGCGATAACGGGAATGTGTTTGAGGTCCTGCGCTTCCTTGAGCCAGCGGATAAGGTCAAGGCCCGATACTTCAGGCAACTGGATATCCATGAGAATAAGGTCGGGCTTGCAAGAACGCGCAATCTCCAGCACCTTGGTGCCCTCGCGTGTTTTCACGGTGGCATAGCCGTGCGCCTCCAGCAAATCGTTGAACAGTTTTACGTTCAGTTCATTGTCTTCAACGATAAGGATGGTCTTTTTCATGGCGCTGCTTTTTAAATGGGTTAGGGCTTCGCGCCGTAAGACGAATTGGCGGTACACGCCGGCATATCAAGCGGCTGGATGGCCACAAGCTTCTGGCTGATGGTGAAATTGTCGTAAATAACGTCGATATCGCTCACGACGCCGTTATCCAGCGCCACAAGGTCCATCTCGTATTCGGCGGTGCTGGCGTCATCTTCGGTGGGGAAGAAGGCAATGCGCATCTTGTGGGCAGGCGCCTTTAATAACGCAAGGTCGATATCCTTCGTCACCTTCAGGTTTTTCATGGGGTCAACCGCTTCGCCGATAAACACGTTCACCTGCTGCGGGCCCTTGTCGTCACTGCCGTCAAACAGGGATGCGTGGAAAAACTTTTCACCCTTTCTGGCACGCGCCAGAATTTCATCGGTGTGCTGCATGGGGAAAAACGTGTCGCGCGGCAGCTTGAATTTCAGGTTGCCGGGCACGGTATATTCGGCGCTGCCGTCCGCACTGGCATTCAGGCTGGCATGGCCGCGGAACTCTTCAAACAGGGTTCCGTTGTTTTCGCGGCGGGATGAAAAGTTAAGGTCTTTCCCGTCCAGTGATTCATAGGCTGCAAAGTCGCTATTGATGCGTGACGAAGTTCCGTCCGAATATTCATAGAGCAGCGTGGAACGATGGTCGGTCGTCCAGCTTTCGCATGTCTTCTTCCACTCGAAGTACATCTTGCCGCGTATATCAACCAGCTGCCCGCCGCTTTTGACGGACGACAATGTCACCTGATAAAGGGCGCGGTGCGGCACCATACCGGATACACCGGCCGCCGATGCCGATGAGGCACCCGCAAGGAAAAGGCCTGCCAAAAGGCCCGCGATGGTCAGTTTGGTACGGATCATATCGCGGCATTTTAAGAAAAAATCGGCCTTGCAGGAAGGGGTTTAGATACCAACGCGGCAAATATTTCCCGTGACAGGAGCGATTTTTTGGTTTTCGCCTTCCCGACACCCTGCCTTACCACAAGGACCCGCTATAACATATTGATAATAATATGATTTATTACTAGGCAATTTTGGCATGGCTTTCGCAATAACAGGTTGCGGATACAAACAAAGGGATATTAGCCATGGTTTCCGACGCAGTGCTCAAAAGCAAAGCCATCTCGATCAGCGCCCCTGATGCGTTTTCTGCAAGCCAGCTTCTGCGCGAGGAAGATGCTTCTTCCCCCGAGCTCAGCCTCAAAACCAAACTGCACGAACTGAAGGACGATGCTTCCCTCCGCCGCATCGCAACCATCGCGCTCGACATGCTCCGCGAGAGCAATAGCGCCCTCGATGAAGCCCACCGCCAGCTGGCCACCCAACGCACCCGCATCGAACACCTCGAGGCCCTCGCCACAACCGATGAACTGACAGGCCTCGTCAACCGTCGCGGCTTTGTCGAAGCCTTTGACCGCGAACTGGACCGTACAACCCGCGGCCTTACCAAAGGCGGCCTCCTGCTGATGATCGACCTCGACAATTTCAAAATCATCAACGACACGCACGGCCACGCGGCAGGCGATGCAGCCCTGCGTCTGGTTGCCGAAACACTCAAGGCCACCATCCGCCGCATGGACTTGGCGGCCCGTCTGGGCGGTGATGAATTCGTACTCCTGTTCTCCAACGCCGATGTGATGGCCGCGGTTGACCGCGCCCAGCAGCTCGCCATGCGCCTGAACTCGCTTTCCCTGCGCTGGAAAGGTGAAAAAATTTCCATCCGTGCCTCCATCGGCATGCGCGCCTACGCAGGCGGCGACACAGTGGACGGCGTATTGCACAGCGCAGATTCAAGCATGTACGCGGTCAAGGCCAAACGCGCCGCCCGCAAGGATGCAAAACAGCACGAAAGGGTACGCGCATAAGGAATTAGGGCCGTAAAAGGCCCTTCACAGTTGGCGATTTGTCCTCCTCTTACCCAAGCCTCAACCCCAAGGGCAAGTCGCTTTCCAAGAGACCCGGGTCCAGACCCCAAGCTGGGCCCGGGTTTTCTCTTTTTGCAATTTGGGCGCACACTCTTTAAACCAGTCTTATGGTCAAGGTTACCGACATCCCGTTCGCCAAATCATACGATGCCGCATCAGGCAAACTGACGTTGCGTGGCGCCGATGCGCTGCCCCCGGCAACGCTACAATTCGCCCGTGAAAACCGCTTAACAACGCTCGATGCCTCCGATTGTCATTTAGGCACCCTTCCCGACTGGTTCGCGGATTTGCCGCACCTTGAAATAGCATTCTTCTCCAACAACAAATTCAAAACGCTGCCATCCGTGCTTGCAGGCTGCAAACACTTGCGCATGCTGGCTTTCAAAGGCTGCGGCCTTGAAATACTGGGCGAGGATACGCTACCCCCCTCACTCGAATGGCTGATACTGACAGGCAACAAACTGGAATTTTTGCCGAACTCGATCGGTACCCTCAAAAACCTTCGCAAGGTAGCGTTGGCGGGCAACAAACTCGGCAGCCTGCCCGATGCCATGCAGGCCTGCCGTGCTATCGAATTGCTGCGCATTTCCGCCAACGATTTTCGTACATCAACACCTGATTGGGTATTCAGTCTGCCCCACCTTGCATGGTTTTCGGAAGGTGGAAACCCCGCTAGCACAAAACCCGCAACAACGGATATCCCCGTCATCGCGCGCAACGCAATCACGCAGGAAAAACTCCTCGGCCACAGCCCTTCGAGCGAGGTATTTCTTGCCCGTATTGAAGGCATGGATACGCCAGCCGCCCTTAAAATGTTCAGGAATGATCTGACAAGCGATGGCTATCCCGCCGATGATATGGCGGCATCCATTGCGGCAGGCAACCACCCCAACCTTATGCGTATCCTTGGCCGCTTGGCGCCCGAGGCGGGCGCGCGGGACGGCCTGCTGTTTGCGCTGGTGCCCGATACCTACACGAAACTCGGCAACCCGCCCGATACGGCAACATGCACGCGTGATACGTTCACTCAGGCGCATACATTGCCGCTTTCATTGCTACCTTCCATTTTGTCAGGCATCGCATCGGCCGCCCGCCATCTGCACGAAAAGCACATCATGCATGGTGATATCTACGCCCATAACAGCATGGCCAATCGCGAAACAGGCCACGCCTATTTGGGTGATTTCGGCGCTGCAGGCTTTTACGACCCTGCCTTGCGCAAAAAATATGAAGCACTGGATACCCGCGCAGTCGGCGCTTTGATCGAGGATCTGGTTACAATAGCATCCCCCGCCCGCAATAACGGCGAGCGTGCTGTAACACAGCAGTTAACAGGGCTGGTAAAGCAGTGCCGCCAGCAGGATGCATCAAATTGCCTGCCGCTGGCCGAGGTCACGAACAGGCTGGATTACTTGGCAACCACATGCGCGCCGACAGCTCGCGCAACATCCATAAATGCCCTGGCCTGATGGCTTTCAGGCTCTGCTATCACAATAGGTACGCCCGCATCTGATTGGGTACGGATGCTGGCATGCAAAGGCACCTCGCCCAAAAACGGCACACCCGCTTTGGCTGCTTCTTCCTTGGCGCCGCCATGCCCGAATATATCCGTACGCGTATTGCACTGCGGGCAGCAGAAGTAGCTCATATTCTCGACAATCCCCAAAACCGGCACATTGGTTTTGCGGAACATTTCTAGCCCCTTATGCGCATCGATAAGCGCGATGTCTTGCGGCGTGGATACGATAACCGCACCTGTTAACTGCACCTTTTGCGCGAGCGTCAGCTGTATGTCACCCGTACCGGGCGGCAAATCCAGCACCAGCACATCAAGGTTGCTCCAGTCCACATCGCGCAGCAATTGCACAAGCGCCGATTGCACCATCGGCCCGCGCCATATCATCGGCGAAGCCTCGTTCACCAGAAAACCCATCGACATCAGCTTCAAACCATGCGCTTCGATGGGGATGATTTTTTCATCAACGCGCTCGGGTGTCACATCGCGCATACCGGCAAGGCGCGGCAGGCTCGGGCCATATATATCGGCATCAAGCACACCGGTCCTGTACCCGAGTTTGGACAAACCCGCAGCCAGGTTAATAGCCAAGGTGGACTTGCCAACCCCACCCTTGCCAGACGCGACGGCGATAATGTTTTTGACCGGCATCTCAAGGAAACCCGATGGCTTTTTACCATGCGGGTTATGCGCACTCCCTTTACGCTCTGCCGTCAGGATAACCGTGGCGCGGCTGACGCCCTTCAAACGCAGCAAACGCTTCTCGGCCTCGTGCTGAATGTCCTGCTTTTGGGTGGCCTGCGCAATATCAAGCACGGCCGTGACATGCCCGCCTTCTATAATAACGGACTCGGTAACGCACCCCTCCAGCTCCGCAAGCGCGGACCTTACAAAAGATTCATCTGGTTTCCGATTGCCAAGAAAATTAAGCAAGCTATCTTACCCCTACTGTTTTCACTCATATCTAATAGGCCCGACAATGACTGGCAATGACGATAACCGCGAAAACCGCCGAAATCCTTGGGGGCAATCAGGCAATCACAATCAGGGGCCATGGGGCCAGCGCCCCAATCCTTCAAATAATGACGAAGGTCCGGATTTCGAGGCCTTGTTCCGTCAAGCCCGCGGCATTTTCGGTAACGGGGGCAATGATGTCCGCCTCGGTTTAATCGCAGTCCTGCTGGTCATTGGCGCTTGGCTTGCAAGCGGCGTCTACCGTGTAGACCCGGGCGAAAACGCAGTCGTCCAGCGCTTTGGCGCCATTGCCCGCACACAGGCAACACCTGGTTTGGGCTACCGCCTGCCATGGCCAATTGAAACTGTAACCAAACTCAACGTCATGCTCGATCGCCGCACAACGGTAGGCTTGGCCGATAGCAGCATGGGCAGCCAGAAACGCGACCTACCAGAAGAAAGCCTGATGCTGACAGCCGACGCCAATATCGTGGATATCGATGTTGTCGTCCTCTGGAACGTGCTGGAGGCTGAGAAGTTCCTCTTCTCCATCCGCAACCCCGAACAGACAATCAAACGCGTGGCCGAAAGCGCCATCCGTGAAGCCGTGGGCCAGACCCGCCTCCAGAGCATCATCACGGAAGGCCGCGATGATGTCGCCGTCAAAATCCAGAAAAGCATGCAATCCATGCTGGATTTCTACAAATCGGGCGTATCGGTAAAACAGGTGCTGATACAGGAAGCAACCGTGCACCCCGAGGTAATCGCGGCCTATAAC
>JAGWXJ010000068.1 GCA_018969935.1 Alphaproteobacteria bacterium
CGGCACCCACCATCACCACCACAGGTTCGGCTGCAAAAATGCGGGCTGCTACGCGGCGGATATCGGCAGGGGTAACGGCCTCTATTTTGGCGCGGTAATCATCAAGGGCTGTTGCGGGCCTGTTGTTGAGTTGCAGGTTTACCAGCGTACCCGCAATACGAAGCGTGGAGGAAAATGTAAGCGGGAGGGAGCCTACAAGGTATTCCTTTGCGGCTTTCAGTTCATCGGCAGACACATCCTGCTTGCCCATGTTTGCGGCGATTTCCTTTACCAGCTTTAGCGTTTCGGCCACGTTTTGGGGCTGCATCGACCCGCTTACCGTGTAGCGGTCAGCGTAGTCATTGTGCATGGCGCCCGAGGATATGCCGTATGTAAGCCCGCGCTTTTCACGGACTTCCGCCATCAGGCGGGAGGTGAAACCGCCGCCGCCAAAAATATAATCCATCACGACGGATGCATAGTAATCAGGGTCATGCACGCTCAGGCCGTCCCACGCCATTGTGAGGATAGTTTGGGGCATGTCCTTTGCGTAAAAAACAGGTTTGCCTGCAACGGGCATCGGGGCTTTTTCGATTTTCTGGGGTGCGGCTTTTTCAGGGACACCGGCAAATACATCGTCCACCAGTTTTACGGCTTCATCGCGCGTAATATCGCCCGTGATACCGACGACCAAACGGTCACGGCCCGCTAAGCGTTTCCATTCGGCGCGCAAGTCCCCTGCCGTAAGCTTTTGCATGGATTCCAAAGTGCCACCGGAATTGAGGCCGTAAGGATGGCCTGCATAGATACGGCTATAAAGGATACGCGAGGCAATCCAATCAGCATCGCCAAGGTTTGAGCGGATGCGGGACAGGTTGGCCTTGCGCATGCGCTCCACCGGTTCGGCATCGAAGCGGGGCTTGGCCAAAGCAAGTTTTAAAAGCTCGAACGCTTTATCCTTGTGGCGAACCAGCGTGCGCACGTCGCCCGAGAATTCATCACGGGAAGTATCGAAAGCCAGACTAATGGCCCTATCGCGCAACGTGCCCTGAAATTCCTGTGAAGGGATATTGCCCGCGCCTTCATCCAGCGTGTTGGACAACAATTGGGCCAAGCCCTGTTTTTCAGGTGGGTTGCCTTCCACGCCCGCACGGAATGCAAACGAGAGCGAGATAACGGGCAACGTATGATCTTCGACCAGCCATACTGTTGTGCCGTTTGGCGTTTTCAATTCCTGAATATCAAGAATTTTCGCTTGCGCGACCATCGGCGCAAAAACCAGCGTGAAGGCTAGAACCAGCGCGTAGATCCTCATGGCTGCACCGCCTTTGGCAGGAGCCTGCCGGTAACACCTGTTTGCCCGATGATGTACATTTTGAGCGCATCCTGCGCATCGGCGGGTGTAAGGGTTTCGAGGCGGGAGGGCCATGTTTCAACCTCATCAAGGCTGACGCCCGTGGCTAATGCGTAACCGATTGTCATGGCAGGGCCCGAGAGCGAGTCACGCTCATAGACTGCTGAATCCTGAATACGCGCGATGGATTTTTTTACTTCGTCTTCGGTAAAGCCTTTGGCTGCGACATCATCCAGAACCTTGCCTACGGCTGCTTCAATTTTATCGAGGCTGACACCGGCAACAGGCGTTGCGTAGATGCTGAACGTAGCGTCATCCCATGCGTAGCCGCTGTAGGACACATCGGCAGAGGACGCGATTTTCTGTTTTACCACCAGTTCCTGATACAGGCGGCCCGTATTGCCGCCCAACAGATCTTCCAAAAGGCTTAGAGCCATGGAGGCACTGCCGTCCTGCCTTTCGGAGGGGACGCGCAGTTCACGCATCCATTCAGGTTCGCGGACATCCTCGCGGCTAAGGGTTACCGTTACATCACCGGGGAGGCGCGGGCTTACGGGGCGTGCGCGCACGGGTACGGCCTCACGCTTCAATTGGCCGTACGTTGCTTCTGCCATCGGAAGCACCTCGGCCAATGTTGTGTCGCCAGACACAACAAGAACCGCGTTGTTTGGCGCATACCATTTTTTGTAGAAGGCCAGCGAATCCACCCAAGTGAGTTTTTGCATCTCGGGCATCCAGCCGATGATGGGGCGGCCATAAGGGTGGTTGGGGAAGAGAACCTGATTCATACGCTCGCCCAAAATACGGCCGGGGTCGCTTTCGATTGTCTGGCGGCGTTCCTCCATCACAACCTGTTTTTCGGAGTACACTTCGTTGATAGCGGGTGTCATGTCGTTCATGCGCTCGGATTCCATGCGCATCACATCGGCCAGTTTTTCCTTTGGCACTGTCTGGAAGAATGCCGTGTAATCCCATGCCGTGAAGGCGTTATCGTTGCCGCCCATTTGCTGGATGATCTCGCTGAATTTGCCTGACGGGATATTTGGCGTGCCTTTGAACATCAGGTGTTCGAGGAAGTGGGCGGTGCCCGAGATACCTTGCGGTTCCTCGCCGGCGCCTGCCTTGTACCACACCATGTGCGTAACGGCAGGCGTACGGTGCACGGGCACCACCACCACCTGCATGCCGTTCGAAAGCGTTGCGGTTTCGGCGTTATACACTTTCTCCGCCGCCATGGCGCCGGTTGAAAGCACCATGCAGGCCAGAAGGACGAGAGCGCGGATCATCACTCGGCTTTCAGGATGTCTTCGTTACGTTTTTCGACTGTTGTATCGGTCGTGGTTTTCTTTTTGATGCCTTGGGCCTCAAGGCGTTTTTGTTCCTCGACCGGATCGATCGGTTTGCCGATGGCGGTTTTATCCTTCCAGAAAAGGAGTTTTTCGGCGACAGGCTGTTCCTTTTCCTCGAGGTCACGGATTTCCGTGTCGATGGAGCTGCGGATATTCGGGTCTGCCTGCTCGGCGCCCAGCTTGTTGAGGAACGCGCTTTGGCCCGTCGTTTTTTCGGCCGCAGGTTTTGCCGTGACGCCGAATACGGTTTGCTTGGCCTGCTCGCGGACCGACAGCTCGTTCGGGCGGTCTTCACCCGGGCGGGGCGGGCGCAGTGTGTAATCAGGCGGCACGGCCAGAGGCGCGCGCGTCACAACCGTGAATTCATCCGGCGGGGGCGCCTTGAGGCCCAGTTTTTCCTTTACGTCTTCACCGCCGCCGCAGCCCGCAAGAAGCAGGGATGAGGCCAGCGCAAAACCAAACAGTGTCGTTTTCATTTTCATGGCAGTCATATTAGGCGGAGTTTTTGGCAAAAAACAGGCTTTGTACTATCAAAATAAAGACACCCACCGAAATTGCAGCATCGGCCACGTTAAAGGCCGGAAAATGCCAGTTTTTCCAGTAGATATCGATGAAGTCGGCGACCGCACCGAAGCGGATTCTGTCAAATATATTCCCGAGCGCACCCCCTACGATGAGGGCAATGCCCAAGACCTCGAGCGTGTCCTTGGCTTTCATCATCCAGAAGGCGAAGAAACCAGTGATGGCAAGGCCTGCGATTGTCAGGAACCCCCAACCACCTGTTTGCAGGAAGCCGAAGCTTATGCCTTCATTCCAGACCATGGTGAGGTTGAACATGGAGCAGATAGGGCGGCTGATGAACGACAGGCGGTCAGGCGCATCGTGCAACCAGTCCGCAAAGCGCATGGGGTCACCCAAGCCGAGATGCGGGCGGAATTTTTTTTCCAACACCGCCCATTTCGAGAGCTGGTCAACGATGGCCGTAAGCGCAACGATGGCAGGGCCAAGCACTTTCATGTTCATCAGGCGGCCTTTTGCTGTTGGGCCATGAAGTAACGCACGGCATCGGCATCGCGTTTTGATAGCGTCGGGAATTCCTTATCGGAACCAACCTCGGGCAGGATTTTCCAGCAACGCTCGCACTTGCCGCCTTCGGCCTTCTTAATAACAACGAAGACGCCAGGAGTATTTGCAAGACTAAATGCTGTTTGAGGACCCACTCCGTAAGAACCAGTAAATTGAGATGTAATGGCAACTTCAGCAAAATCTATGTCTTTAAGCATCTCTGGGTCATACATAGAGCTTAGATATAACTCTACATTCGCTTCAAGCGCAGACCCAATCATCTTTTCCTTACGTGCTACCTCGAGCGCTCCAAGGATAACATCGCGTACTTCAAGCACTCGCTTCCATTTTTGTGCCAGAGCATCATCCTGCCAGTTGGCGGGGAGGTCCGCGAAGGTACGCAGGTGGATGCTATCAGCATCATCCTTGAATACGCCGCGCGGGCGGTATTGCCATGCTTCATCAGCGGTAAAGCACAATACGGGCGCCAAGTAACCGCACAGCGCTTCAAAGATGGCGGCCATGACGGTGCGGTAGGCGCGGCGCTCGGGCAAATCGGGCCTGTCGCAGTACAGCCTGTCCTTGCGGATATCGAAGTAGAAGGCCGAGAGCGGGCCGTTGCAGAACATGTAAACCAAGTTTGCCATGCGGCCGAATTCGTATTCGGCTACGGCCTTTTTCACCTGATTATCCAGAACCTTCAACTCATGCAGCATGTAGCGTTCAAGTTCGGGCAACCGGGCTGTATCCGACAAATCAACGGCTTCGGATTTATCAAACCCTTCAAGCGCGCCAAGCAGATAGCGCAGCGTGTTGCGGATGCGGCGGTATTGATCGGCCACCGTTTTGAGGACGGTTTCACCGATACGGATGTCTTCCGAGTAATCGGATGTGATGGTCCAGAGGCGGAGGATATCCGCGCCATATTTTTCCATCACGGTTTGCGGCGCCACGACGTTGCCGAGCGACTTCGACATCTTCATGCCCTTTTCATCGAGCACGAAGCCGTGCGTCAGCACCGCTTTGTATGGCGCTACGCCGCGGGTGCCGCAGCTTTCCAGCAAGCTTGAATGGAACCAGCCGCGGTGCTGGTCTGAACCTTCGAGGTACAAATCAGCAGGCCACGGAAGTTTGCGCGGCTCGAGCACGAAGTTGTGCGTTGAACCGGATTCAAACCAGACATCCACGATATCGCGTACCTGTTCGTAATCATCGGCTTTGTATTTGGTGCCGAGGAAATCCTGCGGGTTGCGCGCGAACCATGCGTCCGAACCTTCACTCTCAAAGATATCGGCCACACGTGCGTATACTTCGGCATCGTAAAGCGGTTTGCCGGTTGCCTTTTCAAGGAAGATGGCGATGGGCACGCCCCATGCGCGCTGCCTTGAGATACACCAGTCGGGGCGCTGCTCGATCATCGCGCGAATACGGTTTTCACCTGCGGCCGGATACCATTTGGTATCGCTGATGGCTTGCAGGGACTTTTTGCGCAGGTCGTTGATTTCCATGCCGATGAACCATTGCGGCGTGGTGCGGAAAATAAGCGGGGCCTTGGAGCGCCAGCTGTGCGGGTATTCATGGCGGATGGAGCCTTTGGCAAGCAGCAAGCCCGCTTCGTCAATTGCCTTCAGTGGCGCGAAGTTGCCGGGGCCGAATTCGTATTTGCCGTTTTTCTCCTCGAAGATCGCGAGGCCACCGAACAACGGTACGGAGGCACGGAATTTGCCGTCATCGGCTACGTTGTCAGTGCATTCGAGGCCAGAGGCGACACCGAGCGCAAAGTCATCCGCACCGTGGCCCGGGGCTACGTGCACGAAGCCTGTACCCGCATCATCGGTTACGAAATCAGCCGCGAGTGCGGGCACATCGAATTCATAGCCTTTGCCGCGCAGCGGGTGGTGGCAGATAATTCCTGCTAGTTCTTTACCTACAAAGCGATCATGACGCTCAAATGCTTTGATTTTTGTATGACCTATAACGTCATCAACTAATTTTTCAGCAATAATAAGTTTGTCGCCTTTTTTAACGCGCGTTTCCTCTCCCGGATCAGAAACCACTATAAGCCTGTAAACAATATCGTCTTTATAGGCGATGCCGCGGTTGGACGGCATGGTCCACGGGGTGGTTGTCCAGATGACGATGTGCGCGCCTTCCAGATTTTTGTTTGGTGTTTTGATGATTGGGAAGCGGACCCAGATGGTTGTCGATTTGTGTTCGTGGTATTCCACTTCCGCCTCGGCCAGTGCGGTTTTTTCAACGACAGACCACAGCACGGGTTTGACGCCTTTATAGAGGCCGCCGTTGAGCAGGAATTTATGGATCTCGCGGGCGATTTGCGCTTCGCCGCCCAGTGTCATCGTGAGGTACGGGTCCTTCCAGTTGCCTACGACGCCCAGGCGCTGGAATTCAGCTGCCTGTACGCCAACCCAGTGAGCTGCGAAATCACGACATTCCTTGCGGAATTCGATGATGGGAACTGAATCCTTGTCCTTTTTTTCCGCCCTGTATTTTTCTTCGATCTTCCATTCGATGGGAAGGCCGTGGCAATCCCAGCCCGGAACGTAGTCGGCATCGAAGCCGGACATCTGCATGGTGCGGTTGATGACGTCCTTGAGGATTTTGTTTACGGCGTGGCCGATGTGGATATTGCCGTTGGCATAGGGAGGGCCATCGTGCAGCGTCCATTGTTTGCGGCCTTTGGAAACCTTGCGGAGTTGCGCGTACAAATCGCCATCCTGCCAGCGCTTTAAAATTTCCGGCTCGCGTGCGGGCAATTCACCGCGCATGGGGAAATCCGTTTTCGGCAGGAAAACGGTTGTTTTGTAAAAATCGGCATCGAACGTGGTCATGGCTTTTCTCCAGCCCACGGTTTTAAGCAAGTTTCAGGCAAAAATAAAGGGTTTAAGGGTGCCAGCGCGGGGTTTCGTCGAGGCCGTATTTGCGGCGGAAATCCGCCTCGTGGTCGACCTCCATGATTTCCGACACAACATCGAGGTGTCGGACGATAGGGGCCAGATGGTCCATGAAGTTGTGGGCAGCACCCGCCATGTCGCCCGCCGCCATCAGCGTCGTGGTGCCCGAAACGCAGGCAAACAGGGCTTTTACCTGTGGTTCGTATTGTTCTTCATCGCAGGGGATGTGGAAGGTGACGGGGCCATTCCTGTCACGCAGGCCCGTGTCTATTTCCACGACATCGAGGTGCCAAGGGGTATCCTTTTTGGCAGCGGCTTTGCGGAAATGAAGGGATACGATTGACTTTGACGTGCCGATTTCAAACGCGATTTGCTCGCTGTTATCAGTTGCAAAGCCCCATTGCAGGCGCTCGGTTTCCGGTTTTTTGGGGAAGTAGGCAATTTTGCCTTCAGGTGCTACAGCGAGGCCGATTTTTTCTGCGACGTCGCCCATAGCCGGAAAAGTATAAAGCGACACAGGCGTATGAACCAGATTGTGCGGCAACCCAACGGAGGCTTTGATGAAATTGCCATCGAGATCGTAGGCAGGCGGTTGCTGCAGCGGCTTGCGTACTGACATTTCAGGCTATCCTTGATTTGCGGGGTTCGTGCGAAATTCTGACGGCTTTATCGTCAATTTCGGACGTGATGGATTGAAGGTTTGCGTGGAAAATGCTTTCGGCCCCTTCCCAATCGTTGCGCTCGAGGCGGGTGATGGTGCCTTGTACGCACATCAGGATACGGCGCATGAGCACGGTATCGCCCTTGACGCTGCAATTCAGGCGGTATTCACCCTGACGTCCGCCATTGAGGCGCAGGGTATCGAGGTGCCAAAGGCAGGCGGGATCGGATGGGTTTTCCTTGATGAAGTGCAGGCTGGCCATGAAGCGCGCATCACCCACTTCAAGCCAAATCTGCTTGTTGGGGATGATTGACCAACCGTATTGAAGGAACATGTGGGGGTGCTGTTTGCGGCCCGTGGGCGAGGACAGTGCTGCTACAGGGTGCTTCACAATCCGTGCCGAAGGTACTGCGCTAAAACCCATGGCATAGGCAACGGCATCGGTATTCGGGTAGGTGTAGTTGGGCTTGGCGCAGTGCTGCATATAGGCAGGCATGGCGACGGAACGCACGCCCCAACGCTCCATAAAGCGGTCGAAGGGCGTTGAATATTCGTTCAATTCTGCGGGGCCTAAGGGGCGGCGCATGATTATCCCTGTTTTGGTCTTCTTATGATTTTCTTTTTATACGGAAAGTGCGCGCACTTGCGCAACATCTTTGGCCATTTGGGCCTTCAGTGCCTCCAGCGTTTCGAATTTTTCTTCGTTCCGAAGCTTGGAAAGCGGGCGTACGTAAAGCGTACGTCCATATAAATCTTCTTCAAAATCAAGAAGATAGACTTCGAGTAGCGGGGCCTTGACCTCAAACATCGGGCGAATGCCTATGGCGGCTGCGCCTTTGCGCCAGACCCCGTCACCCACGTTTACCTCAACGGCATAAATGCCGTAGGCGGGGGCAAAGACATCACCAAACGGTATATTGGCGGTGGGGTAACCGAGTTCACGGCCCCGTTTGTCACCGTGAATGACCTCACCTTCTATGACCCACTCCCAGCCGAGCATGGCGTTTGCGGCTTCGATATCACCTTGCTGCAATGCCTCGCGGATGCGGGTTGAGGATACAGGGGTATCGCCAAAGCTGGTGAGTGTTACGGCGTGGGTTTCAAAACGTTTATCCTGTTTGAGCGTTTCAATTGTGCCGCTGCGGTTGCGGGCAAACTGGAAATCGGCGCCCACAACCACATGTTTGGCGCCCAGCAAATCAACCAGCATCATATCGATAAACATTTCAGCTAACAGGCTTGCCATGATGGCGTTGAAATCCAGAATTTCGACACGGTCGACGCCGCAGGCCTTGAGCCGCGCCTCCTTCAGTTTTTCCGGTGTCAGACGGAACGGTGCGCCATCAGGCTTGAAAAACTGGCGCGGATGCGGCTCGAAAGTAAGCACTACAAGCGGCAGGCCCGCATCATCGGCGATTTTGCGGGCATAACCCAGCAAGGCGGCGTGGCCTTTGTGCACACCGTCAAAATTGCCAATGGCAACCACACTTGCCTGTTTGCTATTGTCCATGGATGCAGACCCTAATCAATTTTGAGCGCCATGAAAAGAATTGAGCCATCGGACCTTATAGACCTTGATGCCGAAGCTGCAAAACGCGGTATCCGTTTGCGTACCGACCTTATTTACGCGCAGCCCGAACACCCACTGAACGGTACCTTTAAAGAAGCGATTTATAAGCCCGATGCGAGGCTATGGCTGTTCCGCGACCTTGCCGAAATAACGCTGCATGCCGCCAAGGCTGCCAATGAAAAAGGTTTGGTGTTTATCGTGACAGACGGGCTACGCACGACCGATGCGCAGCAGCGCATGATTGATACCGCCATTGTGCGCGCAAACCCGCACTGGGTAATAGATGGCCCCAAGATGCTGCTTTCCAAACCGGGGGGCGGCGGGCACCCGCGTGGCATGGCTGTCGATATTTATCTTGAAACGTCTGCAGGTGAAGTGCTGGATATGGGCACCCCCCTCGATTATTTTTCGACCGACCCAGAGGATAACCCCGCCGCGCGCGACTACAAGGGCTTTGCCGGTACCGTGTACGCCAACCGTACGCTACTCGAGAACCTCATGCTTGATGCCGCAAAAGCCTATGGAACAGGGCTTTTGCCATTACCATCCGAATGGTGGGATTTCAGGCTTTTGCCCGAGTTTTTCAATGCGTACGCGCCAC
>JAGWXJ010000069.1 GCA_018969935.1 Alphaproteobacteria bacterium
CGACCGCATCCCCTTCACCAACCGCATCGATACGACAAAAATCACAGGCGCATCGCGCACCTTGGCCGCTATCACGGGCACGCCCGTCCAGCACAACAAGGCAATTGTTGGCGCAAACGCCTTTGCCCATGAAAGCGGCATCCATCAGGACGGCATGCTCAAAAACGCACAAACCTACGAGATCATGACGCCCGAAAGCGTGGGCCTCAACAAATCCAACCTCGTGCTCGGCAAGCATTCGGGCCGCCACGCCCTCAAAAACAAGCTCGAAAATCTGGGCTACACGCTGGCCGATGCCGCCCTCGATGAAGCCTTTGGCCGCTTCAAGGTGCTGGCCGACCGCAAAAAGGAAATTTTCGACGAAGACCTGATTGCGCTTGTCGATAGCGAGGCCGCACACGCCAACGACCGCATCAAGCTTGCCGCCATGTCCGTCTGGTCATCAACCAAAGGCCCCCAGCGCGCACACCTGACCCTCGAAATCGATGGCCAGCAGAAAAGTGCGGAAGTGGATGGTAATGGCGCCGTTGATGCGCTTTTCAAGGCGATAGGCGAAATCATCCCCCACCCCGATGCCAAACTCTCGCTGTTCAACATTCAGGCCATCACCGGCGGTACCGATGCGCAAGCCGAGGTAACGGTCAGGCTGGAAGAAGACGGCAAAACGGTGAACGGTCAGGGCACCGATACGGATACGCTGGTTGCATCCGCCCGCGCTTACATCCATGCCCTCAACAAGCTCATGGTCAAACGCGCCAAGAACCGCCCCGAGGATGTCGTGACAACCAAAGAGCGTATTGCCTCGATTTGACCCCTGCTAAAATACGGTTAGCAATATGCGGCAATCTGTCGCATATTGCATAATGCTCTTAACATATTGATTCTCTTTGTATTTTAACTTTTTATTCATTCATTTTTCGTTTACTTTTCCTGAGCGCATTCAGTTCCAACACAACTAAATTCCATAACAGCACTTAGGGGCAAACAATGAACAAGCTCTCAATCAAAACAAGGTTATTAGGCATCCTTTTGGCCTTCGCCTTGCCGACCGTCATCCTTGTCTACAACCTCAACAAGAAAATCGTGGCCGACATCCATTTCGCTGAAAAAGAGGTTACGGGCACACAATATCTTGTTCCTGTCCTGCACCTGATTGACGAAGTGGCTGATATGCAGGTCACAAGCCTTTCCAAAAGCAAAGGCGCCCCGGATATGGACGCGGACCTCAAGGAAAGCACCGCCACTATCGACAGCCTGATGAAAGATCTCGGCGATGTCACGGAGAAGTACAAGGAAGAGCTGGATCTGACGCCGGATAAAATCAAAGACCACCATGGCGAAAACGTTTTGTTCAGCGAGCTTCAGGCCTCATGGGATAGCATCAAAGCGGCATCAACATACGATGAAGCCCAGTACAACGACATGCTCTCGCGCCTCGGAAACATCGCCAACTATGTTTACAACACCTCCTACATCATTCTGGACCCCGAGCTGGACAGCTACTCCCTTGGTGACGCTGTCGTAGCAAGGCTGGTACCCGCCCTCCAGAAACTAGCTGATCTCAAGGTAGATGGTTTTGTAGCGTTAACAGATAACGCAGGCGTCTACCCTGAAGACAAACGGCTAAAGCTCAACCTGAAGATAAACGCCCTGAAGGATGTATACAGCACAGCTATTGGATCGACGACATCAGCACTGAACGAAGACGCAAACTTCAGCGGCGTAAGCCCCACGCTGGAAAAGACGTTGAAACCCGCAATGGATGAATTCACGGCGGCCCATGAAATGGCAAATGCCATTCTGGAGGCAACATTGCGCGGCGACACGGTTACAACCGACAGATACATCGAGGAAATGGATAAATTCCACGATGGCAGCGCAAAATTCTCGGCAGCGCTGTTACAGGAACTCGAAACGCTGCTCAACATCCGCATCCATGTCGCAAGCCAGACAAGGCTTGAAATATTCGGTATGTGCGGTGCGGCAGTTCTTATTGCTATTATCCTGTTCTTCTACATCGCAGCAGGCATCTCCGGCCCTATCCTGAAACTGACTGAAGCGATGAACGAACTCGCACGCGGCAACAACAATACCGAAATTCCCGGCCTGACCCGCGGCGATGAAATCGGCACAATGGCCAAGGCTGTAGGTGTTTTCAAGGAAAACGCCATCCAGATCGAGCGCATGAACGCCGAGCAGGAGGAACTGAAGAAAAAAGCCGAAATCGAAAAACGCGCCACCATGCAAAAAATGGCAAACGATTTCGACTCCCGTGTGGGCGGCGTTATCCGTACCCTGACATCGGCCGCCGAAGGCATGACGATGACAGCGCAGCAAATGAAGCATGCCTCCGACCAAACGGCGCAAATCAGCTCCATGGTGGCCGCAGGCGCCACGGAAGCCGATAGTAACGTGCAAACGGTGGCAAGCGCCGCCGAGGAACTGGCGGCTTCGTCCTCCGAAATCGCCCGTCAAATCGACAGCGTCGCCAAAAAAGCCAATATGGCCGCAGCCGATGCCGAAGCGACATCCGCTTCCGTGCAGGAACTTGTCACGCTGGCCGAAAGCATTGGCGAGGTCATCGGCACCATCAAGGATATCGCCGATCAGACCAACCTGCTTGCGCTTAACGCCACCATCGAGGCCGCACGCGCAGGTGAGGCAGGCAAAGGATTTGCCGTTGTGGCCGATGAGGTCAAAAAACTGGCCAACGAAACCGGCCAGAAAACGGAAGAGATCGACCAACGCGTCGGGCGCATTCAGGAAGCAATCCGCAGCGCAGTCGTGGCCATGCAGAAGATCATCGACAACGTGAAGCAAATCGACAGCGCAACAACATCTGTTGCAGGTGCCGTGGAAGAACAGAACGCCGCAACTGCCGAGATTGGCCGCAACGTGACCGAAGCCTCGACGGGGACGCAGCAAGTGTCGTCCTCTATCGTACAGGTCCAGCAGAACGCGGCCCAAACGGGCCAGTCCGCTGGCATGGTGCTCGACGCAGCCTCCGACCTCAAGGACCAATCGGAAATCCTGCAACGCGAGGTTTCAAACTTCCTGCAGGAAATCAGGTCCGCATAGAAAAAAATCCATACTGCAAAAAAGCCGCCTTAAGGGCGGCTTTTTTAATATCCAATGCATCGAAAATTTTAGCCTATCTGCATACATTCGCAATCGTATGTGAGTTTAGCGAATATTAAGCCATCCTTAAGCACACTCCCCTGAAAATAATTTCTAGTGGGGCATGATCAATTACAGAAGCAGGTCAGCAAATGATCAGAACCCGCATTATTATTCTTAGTACCATCTCCCTATTCATGGTTATAGCTACAGGCATTTGCACTATCTGGTCGGAAAAAGTGCTGCTCGCCGCCATAGATAAAGAGATTACAAACGCCAAAATCCTTCATAACGCGGGCGAAGCCGATATGATGCACGATGGCATAAGGGGCGATGTGCTTTATGGGCTCAAAGGCGTTGACGAGAACAACGTCGCCATCATGCAGGCGGCCTCGGATGATTTTTCAGAGCACGCACAATTGATCAAATCCTCATTGGACGAGAACAAGAGTATCGTAGAAAACGAAGATATAAAAACAGCCTTGGAAGGCGTATACAAGCCCGTAAACGATTATATCTCGGCTGCGAAATTCATAATCGAAAGCCTGCAAAAAAATCCGGATGCAGCCACGGCAGCCTTCCCTGCATTCATGGAAAAATTCACGGTACTCGAAAAGGATTTGGGCGCGGTAAATGACCTTATCCTTGCGGATATTGAAGCCTCCAAGGCAAGCACCGAGGAAAAAACGGCATTTATAGAAAAAATTCTGCTCGCCTTTATTGCAGTAAATATTTTGGTCACATTATTAAGCGCACTCAAAACGCAATCCTGGCTTTTGAAACCGCTGAAAGCAATGATCTCGGTAATGGGTGTGCTTGCTGGCGGTAACAACAGCGTACACATTAACGGCATTGAACGTCGTGACGAAATGGGTGAGATGGCCCGCGCCATCTCGACTTTCAAAGAAAACGCCCTCCGTATTGAAAAACTGAATGCGGAACAAAAGGAACTTGAAATACGCGCAGAAGCCGAGAAGAAAGCGGCCATGCACAAGCTGGCCAATGACTTTGATGCCCGCGTGGGTGGCGTTATCCGTACTTTGGGCACCTCGTCTGAAAGCATGGCAGCTGCCGCAAGGCAAATGAAGAATGCATCGGACGAAACATCAAAAATCAGTGCGCATGTTGCTGCCGGCGCCACGCAGGCCGATAGCAACGTGCAAACGGTGGCCAGCGCCGCCGAGGAACTGGCGGCTTCATCCTCCGAAATCGCCCGTCAAATCGACAGTGTCGCCAAAAAAGCCAATCTGGCCGCAGCCGATGCGCAAGCTACGTCCGCCTCCGTGCAGGAACTGGTCAAACTGGCAGAAAGCATTGGCGAGGTCATTGGCACCATCAAGGATATCGCCGATCAGACCAACCTTCTTGCGCTTAACGCCACCATCGAGGCCGCGCGCGCAGGGGAAGCAGGCAAAGGCTTTGCCGTTGTGGCCGATGAAGTCAAAAAACTGGCCAACGAAACGGCATCAAAAACAGTGGAAATAGACCAACGCGTTGGTCGCATTCAGGAGGCCATTCACAATTCCGTAACAGCCATGCAAAAAATCATCGACAACGTTGCGCAGATAGACAGTGCAACAACGTCAGTTGCAGGTGCTGTGGAAGAACAGAACGCTGCAACCGCCGAGATTGGCCGCAACGTGACCGAAGCCTCGACGGGGACGCAGCAAGTATCGTCCTCTATCGTGCAGGTCCAGCAAAACGCATCGGAAACCGGCAAGTCGGCCAACACCGTCTTGGGTGCCGCAAGCGAGCTGCAAAAACAATCGCAGGTCCTGCAGCAGGAGGTCGCCGTATTCCTTCAGGAAATCAGAGGCGCATAACCCCCCGCGCCTGTTTACAAAAAACCCGCCTCTGTTTGGCGGGTTTTTTTATCACATCAGGGCCATACATTGCCGCACGACGGCCTCGAACATCGCCTCGGTCAGCCGCCCCGTGTTCGTGTTGTACCGCGAGCAATGGTAGGTATCGACCAGTGTAAGGCCGTTAGGCAGCTTGTGCTCGCGCCCATGGATAAACGGATAAGCCGATAGCTTGAGGCCCATGGCCCGCAAAACGGCATCATGCGCAATCTTGCCCTGTGCCAATAGCACCTTGAGGTTGGGAAGCCCGGCAAGCTCTGCCTTCAAAAACGGCTGGCAGGCGGCGGCCTCCTCGGGCAGCGGTTTATTTTCAGGCGGCACACAGCGTACGGCATTGGTAATCCTGCACCCCACAAGGGCCAGCCCGTCATCCGGCCTTTCAAGGTACTGGCCCGTAGCCAGCCCGACCTTCAGAAAGGTCCCGTACAGCAAGTCCCCAGCCCAATCGCCCGTAAACGGCCTGCCCGTGAAATTGGCCCCACGAAGTCCGGGGGCCAGCCCCACAACCAGCAAACGGGCATCAAGCGGGCCAAAGGAAGGCACGGGCCCGTTATGCTTGTCGGGGAAAGCCGCGCGGTTGTCCGTACGGTAACCGACAAGGCGGGGGCAGAAAGGGCAGTTATGGTCAGGGGCCTGTATCATCACGGCCCTTATGCCGCGAACCTCTTGATTTGTCGAGGTCTTGTCACAAAACACTTGCGAATTTCAGCCCATATCTTTAGAAAAGCGGCATTAACCTACAGCCAAGGAACCAAAAATGGCCCGCGTTACCGTTGAAGACTGCATCCTTGAAATCCCCAACCGCTTCGAGCTTGTTATGCTTGCAGCCCAGCGCGCCCGCCAGATTGGCACCGGCGCAGCCCTTACCGTAGACCGCGACAACGACAAAAACCCCGTTGTATCCCTGCGCGAAATTGCTGAAAAAACCGTCCAGCAGGACCAACTGAAGGAAGACCTCACGGCCTCCTACCAGAAAGTCCACCTTAACGATGACGACGAGCCGAATTTGGCCGAACTCATGGACGCCGAGGAAAAATCCCTCGCCGAGCGCGCAAGCCTTGGCATGGAAGGCGGCATGGATAGCGCCGGCGACGACGAGGACGAAGAAGACGGCGATGACCTCGAAGCCCTCGCAGGTATCGGCGACGAAGACGAGGAATAACCTTATTTTAACGTATCTGGGATAACCAGAAGGGCCGGCGGTATTTCCCCCGGCCCTTTTAGTTTGGTACACTATTCCGATGCTTCAAAGCGCAACACCAGAAACCGGCACCAAAACGCCCGCCATCCCCACCGTACCGGAGGTGGAACGCGCGCTGCTGGACAAGCTGACCTACCTCGCCGCGGCCGACCTTGCGACCGTAGAAAAGGCGATCGCCTACGCACGCCTGAAGCACGCAGCCCAGACCCGTTCCTCGGGTGAGCCCTATTACACCCATCCGGTCGAGGTCGCGGGCATCATCGCCGACATGAACCTCGATCTGGCGACCATCCTCACCGCCATCCTCCACGATACCGTCGAGGATACGGACGCAACACTGGAGGACGTCGAAAAGAATTTCGGCGCCGATGTAGCCCAACTCGTCGATGGCGTATCCAAACTCTCCAAAATCGAAAGCAAAACGGTAGAAGGCAAACAGGCCGAAAACTTCCGCAAGCTCGTGCTTGCAATGTCGGAGGATATCCGCGTCCTGCTGGTCAAGCTGGCTGACCGCCTGCACAACATGCGCACCCTGCACCATGTGCCGAAAATCGAAAAACGCCAGCGCATCGCAGCCGAAACACTGGAAATTTACGCCCCCTTGGCCGAGCGTGTGGGCGTCCACGCCATCAAGGAGGAACTGGAGGATTTGTCCTTCGGCCACCTGAAACCCGAAGCGCGTGAATCCATCACCGCCCGCCTGTCCTTCCTGCGTTCGGAAGGCACCGATGTGGTGGACGATATCATCCAGCACCTTACAAAAATCCTGAAGGATGCAGGCATCAACGCCGATATCTCGGGCCGCGAAAAAACGCGCTACTCCATCTGGAAGAAGATGCAGCGCAAGAACGTCGCGTTCGAACAACTCTCCGACATCATGGCCTTCCGCGTGGTCGTGGGCACGGTAGCCGAATGCTATCACGTCCTCGGTGTCATCCATTCGGCCTTCCCGACGGTGCCGGGCCGCTTCAAGGATTATATTTCAACGCCCAAACCCAACGGTTACAAATCCATCCACACAACCGTTCTCGGTCCCCACAACCAGCGTATCGAAATCCAGATCCGCACAAAGGAAATGCACGAGGAAGCGGATCTCGGTGTCGCCGCGCACTGGGCCTACAAATCGGGCAAAGGTGCCGCCGCCGAGGACCTCAAGAAATTCCGCTGGCTGCGTGACCTTCTGGATATTCTGGACGCCGATAAAAAACCGGAAGATTTCCTCGAAAACACGAAGCTCTCGCTCTTTCAGGATATGGTCTATTGCTTCACCCCCAAGGGTGACGTCATCGAGCTTCCCAACGGCGCAACACCGATTGACTTCGCGTACTCCATCCACTCCAACGTGGGTGACCGCACGGTATCGGCCAAAATCAACGGCCGCATCGCGCCCCTCAACTCCAAGCTTGCAAATGGCGATCAGGTTGAAATCCTGACCCAGAAAAACCAGACGCCCTCCCCCACGTGGGAACGCTTTGTGGTAACAGGCAAAGCCAAATCGGCCATCCGCCGTTTCATCCGTATCCAGCAGCGTGACCAGTACATCCAGCTTGGCCGCGCCATGATGCAGAAAATCTTCAAGGCCGAGGGCTACGATTATATCGACAAGGCCCTCCAGCCCATCGTCGGCCAGTTCAAAACCGAAAACCTTGATGATGTCTTCGCAGGCATCGGACAAGGCAACTTGGCCGCGCGCGAGATATTCAAAATCCTGTTCCCCAGCCACAGATCCGATACCGCGGCAGCCCAGCAAAAGAAAATCCAGCCGCTGGCCGACCCGTTCGACAAAGCCAAAAAAAGCGGCGCGGCGCTCCCCATCAAGGGCCTTATTCCCGGAATGGCCGTCCATTACGCACGGTGCTGCCACCCCCTTCCGGGCGACCGCATCGTGGGTATCGTAACGACAGGCAAGGGCGTCACCGTCCACACCATTGACTGCGAAACTCTGGAAACCTTCGCCGATACGCCCGAACGCTGGCTGGATGTGTCATGGAACGACGGCTCAGAGCAAACGAAGGAAATTCAGGTAGGCCGCCTCAACATCACCATCACCAACGAACCAGGGTCGCTGGCCAACCTCTCGACGGTCATTGCCAAAAACGGCGGCAACATTACCAACCTCAAAATCACCAACCGCTCGACCGATTTCTGGGACATGTTCGTGGATGTCGGCGTGGCCGATACCAAACATCTTTCAAACGTCATGGCAGCCCTCAGGGCCACCGCTTGCGTACTCTCGGTTGAACGTGCGCGCGGCCGCTAAAAACTTCCGGTCTGGCTGAAAAAGGGGTATAAATAGGCATATCAAACGGGCGCATTGCGCCCTGTTTTTTTTAAGGCCGGAAAAATATTCAAACAAACTGATAGGGGTATTTTTTTACAAAGGATTCCAGTTGGTTACAAAAAAACAGGGCGCCCGAAGGCGCCCCTTTTTATTCATCTGGCAATCACTTAGCAACCGAGCGGTGCGAGCGGCAGATTGCTGCGCTCAAGCAGACGTGCCACATGAATTTGAATCTGGTGCAGGCTGCGGCGCTGTCGGCGTGCGGGGGATTTTTTACGTTTCATGGTGAACTCCTTTTTGTTCTGATTTGATTGGCCCAGAACTTAAGCGTAGTATCCGCCCACCTAACGGCAGGTTAAATAAACCGCCAATTTTAGCCATTTGGCCGAAACCCTGCCATGCAAGAAACGCATACCGGAACATGTTTAAATCGCACAAGAGTAAAAAAATATCGTTTTATTTCAAAGAGTTAATCTGGCCCCACATGGGCTGGAAGCGCACTTTGAAATACTACTCGCTTCGCCTGTTGCGGCTTTCCGCCGCAGCACAGGGTGTCGCCCGCGGGCTTGCCTGCGGCGTCACGGTTTCGTTCTTTCCGGTATTCGGTGTCCACACCCTTGCGGCAGCGGGCATGGCGTTGATAACCCGCTCGAATATTTTCGCGGCAACATTAGGCGCGCTTATGTTCCCGCCGGTGCTTCTCCCCTTCATTTTCTCGTTGGATTTCTGGGTCGGTAACAAGCTGATGCAGCTTTTCGACATGCATATCTACTTGGCCACCCAGCCCGATGCCCCGCATTCCCGCGCGCTCGTACATAGCCTCGAAGGCTTTTTTATTCCGGCTCTCGTAGGGTGCCTCGTGCTCATGCCGCTTGTATGGCCCTTGGCCTATCTGGCGGCAAAAAAGGCGCTAACCTTGCTTCATCTCAAGCATCGGTCTAAAAAAGCCGGATGATTATAGGAATTGGCGAGGATACCTGCGATATCCGCCGCATCCAAAAGGTGCTGGCGCATCAC
>JAGWXJ010000070.1 GCA_018969935.1 Alphaproteobacteria bacterium
TTGCCAAAGCCTGCCGCGTTGAGCGCGCCCAGCGTGGCCATGACTTCCCCGTAATTCAGGGTTTTGTCGGCCCGCAGGAAGATGCGCCTATCGGGGTTGTCGCGCGTCATGGCGGAGAGCAATTCCAAAAGCCTTTCGCGGCTGACGGGCGTTTCGCCCACGTAAATCTGGCCTGTGCCCGTGAGGCTGACTTCGATCGGGCCCTGATCATCCTCGTGGATGGCGCCTGCCTGCGATTCCGGGATATCGACAGGCACGCCCGCCGAGAGCATCGGGGCCGTGGCCATGAAGATGACCAGCAGCACGAGCATGACATCCACCAACGGAGTTACGTTGATTTCGGCCCCTACCTTGTGTTTGCCGCGGCTGCCCCTTTTGCCCCCTGCTGCTACCTTGAAAGCCATGGCTTAGGACCTTTTTGCGAGGTGGCGGCCAAGGATGGCCGAAAATTCGACTGCGAAGTTTTCAAGGCGGTCGTTGTAGCGATTGAGGTCGCTTGAAAACTTGTTGTACGCGATAACCGCAGGGATAGCGGCTGCAAGGCCGATGGCCGTGGCAAACAGGGCCTCGGCAATACCTGGTGCGACAACGGCCAACGATGCGTTTTTGGCACCCGCAATAGCCGTGAACGAGCGCATGATACCCCAGACAGTACCGAACAGACCCACGAAGGGCGCAGCGGAACCGACGTTGGCGAGGAATGTCATATTCCTTTCCAGCTTGTCCATTTCGCGGCCGATGGTGACGGACATCGAACGTTCGATACGCTGCTGGAGGTTGGTGCCCAGCGCATCGGCGCCAGCGCTTTTGTTATCGGCCATGCCTTGGCGCCATTCTTCCATGCCGCTGAGGAAGGTTTTGAGAATCGGGTCGGGGCGGGACTGGCGTACGCGCTCGTAGAGTTTGTCCAACGGCTCGCCTGACCAGAACGCTTCCTCGAATTTATCGGCGCGGCGCTTCGTGGCCTTCATGGTGCGAATTTTGTCGAAGATGATGGCCCAGCACCACACGGATGCAAACACCAGCATGAGAATCACGCTTTTGCCCACAAGATCGGCATTGGCGAACAGCCCGAATATCGAGAAATCGTGGTGGACGCTGCCTGCGAGGGCAGCGGCATCAACGGCGCGGTCGGGGATGGCTGTGGTGTCGGTCATAACTTAAAGTCCTTCCAGTTTTTCCCGCAGGATTTGCGGCATACGCGCGGCTTTGCCGTCGGTTCCCATGCAGGCCAGAGCCACTTTTGTGGAAACCAACAACGCGCCCGCGCGCGATATATCCTGTTGCATGGTAAATGAGGCTTTTCCAAGGTCAACCACGCGGCTATCAACAGTCAACAGGTCATCGAGCCTTGCGGCGGCTTTATAATCAGCTTCCACATGGCGAACGACAATGAAAACACCGTGGTCACGCGCGATTGCGCTGCTTTCGATGCCGAGGTTCCTTAAAAATTCGGTCCGCGCGCGTTCGGTGAATTTGAGGTAGTTGGCATAAAAGACAACGCCGCCTGCGTCCGTATCCTCGTAGTAAACGCGAAGGGTGAACGTGTGCATATCATTCCCCGAACATATCGGGATTGGCCTGCTTTGGCGCATCCATGCCGAGGGCCTTGTACGCGCCGCCAGTGACACAACGCCCGCGCGGCGTACGCTGCACGAGACCTTGCTGGATGAGATAGGGTTCGATGACGTCCTCTATCACGTCGCGTTCTTCCGATAGCGTGGCCGCCAGCGTTTCCACGCCCACGGGCCCGCCTGCGTAATGCTTGATGATAACCGATAGGTAACGCCTATCCATGGCATCGAGGCCCGCGCCATCGATATCAAGGCGCTTGAGGGCGTTATCGGCTACGGCTGCGTTGACTGCCGCATGGCCATCAACGGTTGCGAAATCGCGGACACGGCGGACCAAACGGCCCGCGATACGCGGCGTGCCCCTTGCACGCTTTGCAATTTCGGCTGCGCCATCGGGAGCCAGCGGCGCGCCCAGTATGCTGGCCGCGCGGGTCACGATTTTTGTAAGGTCGGCATGATCATAGAAATCAAGGCGGAGGGGGATGCCAAACCGCTCCCGCAACGGGGTTGTGAGAAGGCCAGAGCGCGTTGTTGCGGCCACCAGCGTGAACGGCGGCAAATCGATTTGGACGGACCTTGCGGCCGGCCCCTCGCCTATCATGATGTCCAGCTTTCCGTCTTCCATGGCGGGGTACAGAATTTCCTCCACCACGGGATTGAGGCGGTGGATTTCATCGATGAACAGAACGTCATACGGCTGAAGATTTGTGAGGATGGCCGCCAAATCACCCGCCCGCGCGATGACGGGGCCTGATGTTGCCTTGAAGCCTACACCCAGTTCGCGCGCGACGATTTGCGCAAGCGTTGTTTTGCCCAAGCCCGGCGGGCCGTGAAGGAGGACGTGGTCCAGCGCCTCCTTCCTTGCCTTGGCGGCAGCGATGAATACCGCAAGGTTGTCCTTGAGCTGTTTCTGGCCCGTAAATTCGGCCAGCATTTGCGGGCGGAGGGCTTGGTCTTCATCGCCGTCCATACGTTCTTTTGCGAGCGCGTCGGACCTCATGCCGCCATCTCCTTCAGGGATTGGGTGATGAGTGCGCCGAGATCCTTCACTTCAGATTTTTGAAGGACGCTGTGCACGGCCTGATAGGCCTCAGAGCGGCCATAGCCGAGGTTTACCAAGGCGGATACCGCATCCTCGGTAAAACTGGTGGCGTCGTTCGCGGGTTTTGCGCGTTTTTGTTTGGCCTCGGGCGATGGGCCTGACGGGATGACAACGGGTACGGCGACCGTTTTGTCTTTAAGCTCGGTCACAATCCGTTCAGCCAGTTTTTTGCCGACGCCGTCAGCACGGGTGAGCATCGACACATCCTTGGCGCCAATGGCCAGCGCCAGCTGGTCGGGCGTACAGGCCGATAAAATGGACAGGCACACTTTGGGGCCAACGCCCTGTACGGTTGTGAGGGTTTTGAACCACTGGCGTTCGGCGGCATCGGCGAAGCCGTAGAGCGTAATCGCGTCTTCCCGCACGATGGTTTCGATGAGGAGCGAGGCTTTATCGCCCGCACGGCCAATTGCGCCCAGCGTACGCGCACCTGCCATAACGACATAGCCGACGCCATTGACATCAAGGATGATTGTGTTGCCGGAGATTTGGTCCAGCGTGCCTGTGAGTTTACCTATCATGAATCGATTATGGGCACAGAACGAAGTGAGAACAAGCGGTTTTAGGCAGGTATCGACAGGGCTGTGCGGTGATGGGCATGGCAAATGGCCACGGCAAGCGCATCGGCGGTATCCGCAATCTCGAACACGGCTTTGGGCAGAAGCACTTTTACCATCATCTGTACCTGTTCCTTGCCGGCATGGCCTGCGCCGACAACCGACTTTTTGATGGCGTTTGCCGCGTATTCCCCCACCTTGAGGCCTGCGCGGGCGGGGGCAATGAAGGCTACGCCGCGGGCCATGCCCAGCTTGAGGGTGGAGGCCGCGTTCATGTTTGAAAACGTTTCCTCGATAGCGGCTTCATCGGGTTGCCATTCGGCAATGACCTTGGCGAGGCCTTCGTCGATGGCGCACAGCCTTTCGGCCATCGGGGCCTTGGAATCGGGGCGGATAACCCCGCCAGCCACGAAGGACAGGCGGTTCTGGTTACTTTCGATGACCCCCCAGCCGCAGCGCAGGAGGCCCGGATCAATTCCAAGGATTCGGACGGGATTCATGCCCCTATTGGACCACCAAATGCGGATTACCGAAAGAGAAAGCGTGACAAATATTATGTATTATGGCTAATAATGCGGCCATGCTTATGCGACTTATCCAAATCATGATGGCTGCCGCCAACCCGAAGGTTGAGGAGCCTGCCCCTGCCAATCCTTACAGGCATCAGGACATCCGTGCGCTGGCAACGCTGTATTCGGACACGCGTCGTGACACCACCCTTGAACGTGACGAACAAATCGAGCGCATGGTTGAAAGTTTTTCGGATGCCAAAAACGGCGAGGACAGCATGTCGTTGTTTGGCGGCCTCCTTTTGCGTGCCCTTTACCGTGACCTAGCAGCCAACGAAGGCAAGGACGGCATGCGTGAAATTGCCATCAACATCCAGAAGGTTGAGGTTATATGCGGGCGCCTGAAAGTTGCATTGCAGCGCCCCCCTCACCATGTGCCCGTGCATTATGTGCACCCTGCCCCCAAGAGGACGATGTGAAGCTGCCTTTCAAGCGCCTCTTCCAGTTTTTCAAGGCCCTTGCCCAGCCCAAAAAACAAGTGGCTGACCCAAGTACGCTTGAGCCGCGCGCCGTTGCCCTTGCCGTCACTTGCGCCAATTGCTGGCCGAACAACCAAGGGCCCGAAACGCTGCATGTTGTGCTGATGCATTTTGCCGACCCGCAAAACGGGCGCAAGAACATGACTATTTACGCTTCATCCGCCTTATCCAAAGTGTGGGATGATTATTGCGACATGGAGCACAATGATGATGTGCGTGACCGCACATGCCTGCAGATTGCCGACATAGAACGCCAGTGCCGCGCCCTGCGCGTGCCTATTAACTACCCCAAGGACTTCGAGTACCCTGACGAATTCGAACAATGTGTGTACCGCGCACAGCGGTATGAGATGTAGCTATCGTCAGGCCGCTTCCAGCCTGGCTGCGATATCTTCCGCAATTTCCATGTTTGTGAAGACGGTCTGGACGTCGTCGTTTTCTTCCAGCCAGTCGATCATTTTCATGAGCTTGTCGGCGGTATCGAAATCCGTAACAGGCGTCATATTCAAAGGCTTCCAGATAAGGCCCGATTTTTCGGGCGTGCCGTAAGCGGCTTCCATCTTTTCGCGGACGGCGGCGAAATCACCCACTTCCGTATAAACAGTGTGGTATTCGTCATCGCTTTCGACATTCTGGGCGCCCGCTTCGACGGCGGCTTCAAAAATGGCATCGGCGGACGCTTTGGCGGCAGGCACCACAATCTCGCCGACCCTTTCGAACATGAAGCCGACCGAGCCCGTTTCACCGAGTGCGCCGCCGAACTTCGTGAAGGCCAGACGCACGTCACCCACGGTGCGGGTTTTGTTGTCAGTCAGGGCCTCGATAATCACGGCCACGCCGCCCGGGCCAAAGGCTTCGTAGCGGACTTCCTGATAATCCTTGCCGTCGGCGGCGCCGGGCGTGCCTTGCTCGATTGCCCTTTTAATGCGGTCGTTGGGCATGTTGACTTCTTTTGCCTTGGCGATGGCCATGCGCAGCCGCGGGTTCATGGCCGGATCGGGTGTACCGGATTTGGCCGAAACCGTGATTTCACGGGCGATTTTGCCGAAAAGGTTGGCTTTTTTCTTGCCTTGCGCCTCTTTGCGGCGCGCGACGTTTTTTGCGTGGGAATGCCCTGCCATATTTAACTCCGTTCGCCCCTTTTGCGCCTGTCAGGCGGGAGGGGTATTTTTTATTAACCAGTTATCTGTATAATTTTCCGGCGAGTCATTTTCAATCGGGTTTCATGCCTTATCAGTTCGATAAAATCTCCGTGCTTGTGGTTGAAGACAACCAGCCGATGGCGTTGATGGCAAAATCCATCCTTGAAACCTTTGGTATCCAGACCGTTGTGCTGGCCAAAAACGGCGAGGAAGGTTTTGAAACCTTTTGCAAACAGAACAACGACATTATTTTGGCCGACTGGATGATGAAGCCGATGGACGGCATCTCCCTGACCCGCGCCATACGCAACGAAGCGCGCTCGCCAAACCCGTTTGTGCCCATCATACTGATGACAGGTTTTTCCGAGAAGCTGCGCGTGGAACAGGCCCGCGATTCAGGGGTATCCGAATTTCTGGTGAAGCCATTCGAAGCCAAAGACCTTTACAAGCGTGTTGTGCAGGTCATTGAACGACCGCGCCAATTCATCCGCTGCGAAACGTTTTTCGGGCCCGACCGCCGCCGCAAGGCAGACCCCAATTTTGTCGGCCCGTGGCGCCGTGAAACGGACCACAGCCTCAAGGACCTTACCTGATGGAATACCCACGCGCCCCGAGGCGCCGCGCAGAAGTGCTTTTCCCGCCCAACACCCTTAAAGCCAAGGTTGGCAGCGGCGGAATTGACGAGCGCCTGATTGAAAAAGCCCAGCGCATCATCGAGGAAACGAAGGTCGACTTTTTGCCTATCGGCAAACGTTACCTTGCATCCCTTGAAGAAGGGGTAGTGACCACACGCACCAGCCGCGGGCAAATTGATAGCGAAAACCTGATAGCCACCATGCTTTACCCTGCCATGCAGCTGAAGGCGAATGGCGGGATGTTCGGTTATCCGCTTATTACTTCGGTGGCGGCGCGGCTTATCCGCTTCCTTGAACAGGTGCATGACGCCAACGAAGATGTGCTGGAGGTTGTGAACGCGTTTGTCGAGAGCCTCAAGGCCATCCTGCTGATGGGCGAAAACAACCGCAAAGTCATCCAGCACGGCGACGACCTGTACCTTGCGCTTGATGAAGCGTGCGAACGGTACTTCGAAAAGCACGGTTACTAGGCTAAAACCTCAAATTTGCATATTTTCATAACCTAAACTATAGATTTGGGCATGATCAGCCGTGCCCAACTGCAAGCCAACCTGCGCCAGACCTTCGATATGCCGCGCGTGAAACCGCATGAGTACGGCATTACTGTCGATTGCAGTGACGACCCCTACAATGTCATGCCCGTGGCGAGCACCATTTTTGCGAATGTGCTTGCGCAAAGCCAAGACGCGACACCCGACAAGCCGTTTATTGTTACGATTGGCGAAACGCATATCCTGCCCGTAGACAGGCTGGCCATACAGGCAACGCTGACCATGCTGCACGCCCATTTCGGCAAAAGCATCGCCTTCGGGTACGAACTTTCCCATGACTGGGTACGCATGGCCGATGACGAAGACCTGTACATCAAGGTGCCCATGCCAAAGGATGTACCAGCGCGCATAGCGGACCCTGACGGACGCACATCGCTTACGAATGCCATTGCCTGCAAAGCCTTCATGACAGCGGCACTCAGCCAAGAAAATCTTTTCCAAGCCGTGCTGGAGTTGGGGATTTCCGCCCGCTTCAACGATGCGAGCATGGTGCATGCCACGGACTGCATCAATTACGGTGACGCGCATACACGCGATATCATTGCCAAGAGCGCACTCGGCCTTTCTGCCACACCGCCGATGGCTTCATCGCCGCGCGGCGTTGCCGAGCGGAATGTTGTCATTGCGGAAAGCGCACTGACCCACGCCAAGGAAGTCGGCGCACGCATTTACGTACAGCATTGCGGCGGGCGCCATATATTCAGGCAGCAGACATTGGGCATGCCCTTCAAGCAGCATGCGGGCGAAGGGCTTAGCGGGCTGTTTGCAGCCAAGGGGCTACAGACGCTGAATGTGATGCTGCTTTCACGGTACGATGCTGCAGTTGTTTCGCCGAGTGAACTGCCTGCCGTACGCCGCAGCATTGCCGTGACAGGCCTGCATGACATGTGGGAATTCGAAACATCGACCGTCTATGAAACGTGCCGCACATCCGGCCTCAAGTGCTACGCGCCCGAGCCTAGTTTCTTTTAAACCAGCGGCGTTTCCTTGAGGTGCGGGCCGCGGCGCAGCGGTTCGATAGCAAGCGCCTTGCCCGATACGTCATCAATATCCACGACAACGCCGCACAGGGTGCCTGCACCTTCGGCGGGTTCCATTTTCAGCGTACGGACTTTTTTGGTGAAGTTTTCCAAAGGGGCGTCGCGCTTCATGCCGATGATGCTGTCGTAATCGCCTGTCATGCCGGCATCGGACTGAAAGGCCGTGCCGCCTGCAAGTATGCGCGCATCGGCTGACGGGACGTGCGTGTGCGTACCCACAACGGCTGATACGCGGCCATCGCAGTAGGCGGCTATGCATTGTTTTTCGGATGTGGCTTCGGCGTGTACATCAACGAACACGCATTTGGTGGGCAGGTTTGCCAGCAGTTCATCCATTTTTGCAAACGGGTCGTCGATGGCATCCATGAACAGGCGGCCCATGATGTTGATGACGGCCAGTTTACGGCCATCCTTGAGGGTGTGTACGTACAGCCCCTGCCCCACCGTGCCGTTGGGGTAATTGGCGGGCCTTATGATGCGTGGGTTTTCAGCCAGATAGGGCATGATGTCTTTTTTGTCGAAGGCGTGGTTGCCCAGCGTGATGACATCGGCCCCGAGGGCGAATATCTCATCAGCAATACGCGGGGTGATGCCGATGCCATGGGCAGCGTTCTCGCCATTTACAACAAGCACATCGGGCTTCAGTTTTTGAAAAACGGGCGTGATGTGGGCCTGAAGCGCATCGCGCCCAGCCGAACCCACTACATCACCGATAAAGATTATGCGCATATGAACTTTTAACGCGACGGGCCTCTTAAGGCAATCAAAGCCTGACCTGACGCTGCTTTACCAGCTTGTACAGTTCAACAATACGGCGCGCGTTACCCGGGTGCGAACTCAGGATATCCGGCAGATCTTGCTCTACATCCTTTGGTTCATCTGCCATGGCTTTGAAGAGAAGGCTCATGCCTGCCTTCGCGCCTACCGTCATGGCAGCCCAGCGATCGGCCAGCAATTCGTCAGCCCTTTCACCAGCGGCAGCAAATTTGGCAATTTCACCGGCATCTTCAGGTGTAGCTGGCCGGAGCCACGAAACCGTATCAAGAATTCTTGCCAAAGAACTTTTTGCCTTTAGCGATGCGAATGGCCCCGTACGGCCTTCGCGGATCTCGCAGTATTCATGGGCGATAGCGAAGCCCGCCTCCTCTTCCGTGCCCTGCATCAGCGCACGGCTCAGGAGAATGGCATCGGTATAGGCGGAAGCTTTGATGCCTGGTCTATCGGTCATGTATACAGGCACTGGCGCCATACCGCTTTTGAGTGCGAGCTCATTGGCGATCTGCTGCACGCGGTTGGCATCGGAGAGTGGATAGAGCTTGACCTGACCGTCAGTGGACTCCGCAACAAGCGGTTTACCGACCATCGCACGCGCTTGCGTAACTTCAGGCCCGAGCGGTGTGCCGGTTGCGCTGCTCGCGATTGCAAAAGCCTCACGAACCAAATCAGGTTCTTCATTGGATAGATCATCTGGTTTATCCAGTGCTTCGACGGCACTACCAAAGCCGCTGCGCTCAGATGGACTTAGACCGACAAGATGCTGGTTATCGAAGAAGTCGGACTCGATTTGGGCGGCCCATTGCTTGTTATTGGAGAGGCTCGCATCCTTCACAAAACCCCTCACAAGAAGACGGAAATTGTGGCTGCCGAGCATAGCCATCTTGTCAGTGTACCCTTTGAGAAAGTATGTCATTTCGGCGAATGTGACATTTGCATCGGCGGCTTTTTGGATAATACCCTCCATAAACCTGT
>JAGWXJ010000071.1 GCA_018969935.1 Alphaproteobacteria bacterium
TCCGCTGCTTCATCTGGATAGCGCGCGTCACCATCGCCAGCAGCCTGTCCTTCTGAACGGGCTTCATCAGGATGGTCGCCACTTTGTAGCGGGATGATTTTTCAAGAATGTCGGGGTTCTGGTCGCCGGTGACAAGAATGACAGGCTGCTCGAATTTGCGGGCGCGCAGCGCGCTGATGAATTCGAAACCGTCAGCCGGCTCCATCCTGACATCGACAATAACTACCTCGATGGCCGCGTTCATCTGCTCGATGCCTTGGTCGGCACTCGAAGCCTCGACGCACGAATGGCCGGCATCGGTAAGGAAGCGCACGATTTGCATGCGCACAAAGTCGTTGTCTTCGACAACAAGAACGCGGTGTGAAACTGTGTTAGACATAAGAATCGTCAGAACTGACCCGTTTTACAGCCCTCTGGCACGAATCAGGGGGCCTATTCCTTAAAAGGTTATCATAAACATGACTCGCGTCTATAGCTTCATGGTGGACAACCCTGTGGGCTGTCTTATGGAAGATAATGATTCCACGTTAGGAATCTGAAATAGGCCAGAAGCGGAAAATGAAAATGGGGCGGTTCTGTTGTTAGGCCCGCCCCCAGCCCCACCTAGTCCCGGCTAGGGGTCTAGGAATTGAGATTGGGATTTAATTAGGCTGCGAGAGCAACCTTTTCGTCCCAGCGATTGTTGTCGTTTGCAACTATCGTTTTTGGCCCGTTTTACGGCGGACACCATTCCGAACACAACCAAGGCCTTTACTACGCGTGTCGATCCTAAATCGGCCCCACAAAAACCCCCGTTAGGGGCTTGTGGTGGAGCCGCCGGGCTCTGCCCCCGGGTCCACTACGCCTATTCCGCCAAAGCGTTCAGCGTCATCTCTGGCCCGAAGACCAGCACTATTATTATAGATCAAAGGGTTCCCGATTTCAATGTCCACCTTAACCATTCCCCTGTGGACAGGCCGCACGGGGGGACTCTGGACAAACCCCTCAGGTCCTATAATTGCCTTCAGGAATCATACGAACGGGGAGGCCACCGATGAAACAATACCACGACCTGCTGCAGCACGTCCTCGACAAGGGCGTCAAAAAAGAGGACCGCACGGGCACTGGCACCTATTCGGTATTCGGCTACCAGACACGTTACGATCTGTCGGATGGCTTCCCGATGGTGACGACAAAAAAACTTCACCTCAAATCCATCATCCATGAATTGCTGTGGTTCTTGGCTGGCGATACCAACATCAAATACCTCAAGGATAACGGCGTCCGTATTTGGGACGAATGGGCTGACGCCGAAGGCAATCTCGGCCCCGTTTACGGTTATCAGTGGCGCTCATGGCCCGCCCCGAACGGCGAAAGCATTGATCAGATCACAAACCTCGTGAACATGATCAAAAAAAATCCGGATAGCCGCCGCCTGATAGTGTCGGCCTGGAACCCCGCCCTCATAGAACAGATGGCGCTCCCGCCCTGCCACTGCCTGTTCCAGTTCTATGTGGCCGAAGGCAAGCTTTCCTGCCAGCTCTACCAGCGTAGCGCCGATATTTTCCTAGGCGTTCCTTTCAACATCGCCTCCTACTCGCTCCTCACCATGATGATCGCGCAAGTGTGCGGCCTCAAACCCGGCGAATTTGTGCACACCCTTGGTGATGCGCACCTGTACTCGAACCACATCGAGCAGGCGAAGGAGCAGCTGACGCGCAAACCGTACAAGCTGCCCGAGATGCACCTCAACCCGCACGTCACAAATCTCTTCGACTTCAAATTCGAGGACTTTGAACTCGTGGGTTACGAATCCCACCCGACCATCAAGGCACCCATCGCGGTATGAAAATCAGCCTCATCGTGGCCGCCTCTGAAAACGATGTTATCGGTGACGGTAACACGATGCTTTGGCACATCCCCGAGGATTTCAAATATTTCAAAGCCACCACCATGGGCAAGCCCATCATCATGGGCCGCAAGACCTACGATTCGATTGGCCGTCCCCTCCCCGGCCGCCTCAACATCGTGATTTCCCGAAACGCCGATTGGAAAGCCGATGGCACCACCCGTGTGGGAAGCCTTGAGGAAGCCCTCAAATTGGCGGAATCCCAAGGCGCAGCCGAAGCCATGGTCATAGGCGGGGCCCAGATCTATGCGGCAGCGTTACCGTTTGCAACATCCGTTTACTTGACCCGTATACATAAGGTTTATACTGGAGAGGCTACATTCCCGAAGCTCGCAACAAACGAGTGGAAGGTAATGTCAGAAAGAAAAGGCGCCGATTGCGCCGCGACAGGGATCGATTACGACTTCTTGGTTTACGAAAGGGTACGATAAACATGAGCAACACGCCAACCCGCCAGCCGCTTTTCTATCAGCCCGTTTTCGGCAACGATAACGGCTACGCGCATGCAGGCGTTGTGGACGTGGCCGCCTTTTCGGCCCCCGCCCTCAACCGTCACGACGTCGCTCTCGACGCCGCATCCTCTCTTAAAAAAGCGAAGTAGCTTTAAGCCGTTTTGGCTTCCCTGTGATTCCAGCCGCGCATCCATACATTGATGCGGCGGCATGCTTCCGTGATGTCTTCTGTCGAACCCGCAAAACTCATGCGGATGGTCTGGTGCCCGCGCGTCAGGTCAAAATCCGTCCCGGGTGTCACGGCAACGCCAGCTTGGTCAAGCAGCCCGCGGCAGAAGGCTTCTGAATCATCCGTCAGGTCAGATATATCGGCGTACATGTAAAACGCGCCCTCGGCCTTAGAAAGTTTCGTGATGCCCGCCTTCGGTAGTTCACGCTTCAGAATTTCAAGGTTGGTTTTGTAACGCGCAACATACCCGTCCAGCACATCGCAATGGTCAAATGCCTTCAGGGCCACGTGCTGCGCCAGCGTAGGCGGCGCGACAAACAGGCTTTCCGAAAGGCGCTTCACGCGGTCCACCACATCTTCGGGGCAAACCACCCAGCCGATGCGCCAGCCGGTCATCGCAAAGTACTTTGAAAAGCTGTTGACGCTAATCGCCTCATCCGAGGTGCTGAGTACGGTATCCGCAGCCTCGCCGTAAGTAACGCCGTGATACAGCTCGTCCGCAATCAGGCGTACGCCGTGGGCTTGGCACCATGCCGTAAGTTCGGCCAGTTGCTTCTTGTTCATCATCGTACCCGTCGGGTTGGATGGATTCCCGATGATAAGCCCCTGTGGTTTTTGCGGCAGGGCTTCAAGGCGCGCAAGCGTCGGCTGGTAGTTTTCTTCCAGCGTGGATTCAATTTCAACAGGCTCGCAACCAAGCGCCATCAAAATATTGCGGTACGCAGGGTACGCAGGTGCCGCCATGGCCACGCGGTCACCGACATCGAATACGGATAGAAACGACATCATAAGCCCGCCTGATCCGCCAACCGTCACAACAATACGCTTGGGGTCAATCTTCACGCCGTAGCGGTCGGCATAGTGCTGGGCAATGCGGTTTTTAAGTTCGGGCATGCCGGTTGCAGCCGTGTAGCCCATATTGCCTGTACGCATGATTTCGGCTACTTCATCAAGCACTGCTTGGGGTGCGCCGGTAGAAGGTTGTCCTGCTTCCATGTGGATGATGTCCTCGCCCGCCGCGGCTCGCTCATTGACAATCCTTAGGATGTCAAGGACCCGGAACACGGGTATCTCTGAGCGACAGGACAGTTTAAGCACGACACATTCTTCTTTCTGTATAGGTTAAAAGGACGACCATCACGCCACATTTACCCATGGACACGCAAGGCTTTTAAGGCAATATGACCCCCATGAAAGTATTCAATGTTATGGCAGGTGCAGCCGTTGGCGGCGCTGAAACCGCATTCGCCGAACTTGTTTCAGCGCAGAAATCCGCGGGTTTTGATGTGCACGCCGTTTGCCGCCCGTCCGCGCGCAATGCTGCCCTGCGTGAAGCGGGGGTCCCGCTTACGGAATTGCCGTTTGGCGGTTTTCTCGATTTTACGACAACACCCGCTCTCAAAAAACTCATCGCAACCGAAAAGCCCGATGTGGTAGTGACATGGATGAACCGAGCCGCCAAAAAACTGCCAAGGAACGGCAACTACAAATGGATTGCGCGTCTGGGCGGCTATTACGATCTGAAATACTACAACGGCGTTGACCACTTCGTCGTCAACGCACCCGACATCGGCCGCTGGATGCGCGAACAGGGCGTGGCCGAAAACAAAATCTCCTTCATCCCCAATTTCGCCGAGGTGGCAGCCGATGCGGCACCTGTTTCCCGCGCATCGCTCGACACACCTGAAAACGCATTCGTGTTTCTGGCCCTTGGCCGCCTGCACACCAACAAGGCCTTCGATATCCTTCTGAAGGCGATGGCCGATGTGCCCGATGCCTATTTGTGGCTGGCCGGTGAAGGGCCGGAGCGAAAAACGCTTGAAACCTTAACCAAAACCTTGAATATTCAAAATCGTGTACGGTTTTTGGGGTGGCGGGATGACCGCTGGTCGTTACTGGCCGCATGTGATGCGTTTGTTTTCCCCTCGCGCCATGAACCGTTCGGCAATTCCTTTATGCAGGCATGGGCAGCAGGGCGCGCGTTAATAACCACAAACTCGCAAGGTCCTTCCTACTATGTACGTAACAATGTGGACGCGCTGGTAACCCCCGTCGATGACGTGGAAGAACTGGCAAAAGCCATGAAAAAAATAGCTGCGGACAAGGATTTGCGCGAGAAATTGGCGGTAACGGGAAAACTGAGTTATGCACAAGCCTTTGATAAGACTAGTATTTTGACCCAGTGGCAAAGGCTGTTTTCGGAGTGCTCCTGCACGCCGAAACATTAACAATATGTTAAATATTTCTTGTCTTTCCGTTATGAAAATCTTAAGGTGTAACCGTTAGGATGGCGCCAGAACCCTTTATTTTTTGGGATTAAAGAGTGGGCTATGGCGAAAACGGATAAGAAATTGTTTGAAACGGCGCTTGTCATCTTGGATGAACACGCACGCCCGATCCTCATCATTCCTGACGAACTGCCGGACGGTGAAACCTTCCTGAATATCGTGGAAGGCGGCATCGACATCGGCGTCGGTAAAACCCTTTGCGGCAAAATCCGCAAAATGGACGAGGCAACCCTCACCATGCTCGGCCTTCAGGACGAGGTAGGCATGGTCACCTTCAAAGGTCATGAAGGCGAGGAAATGCCGGATACGGTTCAGTACGTAGCAAAAGTATACGAAAAACGCGCCGCCTGATTGAACGGATTGGCTAAGAGGATTGTAAGATGAACGATATGTCTGACGCCGGCACACTGGATAGAGATATCCTCGATAAAAGTGATCTTGTCGCAAAACTGCGCAGGACAGCCGATGAAATCATGGGCGTCGAAGATAAGACCCCTTTAAGGTTAAAGGCTAATAGCGTTGCCAGCTTCATGAAATCGCTGGCAACAGACCTTGAAAAAGGCGATCTGGCTTCAGCCCGCAAAAAACTGACAGTAATCCAAGAACAGATTAGTCAGAAAGACCGCAATTTAAGTGCACCAATCATACTCCCAATAGGCACGGGAATTCTAATTTCGCAGGCCGAAATTTTTATTCGTACCAACGAAGCACTGTCAAAAACCCTGGAACCTACCGCAACCAGCCCTCTCGAAACCACTGATTTTGTAGCACAACTGGCGGCCGCGCTCCAAGACGCCACAGCGCAGGATGTATCCGATAAATTGGAAGCCCCCGACATCGAAAGGCTGAAGGCTGGCTTAACAGCGTTAATGTCGCCAAATGCAAAGGCCCAACCTGTCTTCGTTGAAAATGCGCTATCCGCAATCCTGATACGCCAAACAGGCACCGAAGCACAAAGCCTCCTTCAGGCCATCGATGCAAACGACCCAAGCGTTGGCACGCTTGTTGGCCTCTACGAAGACACAGCGCGCCTTCAATCTAACGTCAAAACAGCCGGACACTTTATAGAACGCCTGAATGATCCAAACGTCGATTTAGATGAAGTAAAAGGCAAAAAATGGGTTATCGATGAGCTGAAAATCAACAATCTGGCCGAAAATACGTTGCCAGAACTAGCGGAAAAACTGAAAAAGTATTGGGCTACCAACAAAGCCAACTTAGGAAAAACAGCACTGGCTATCGAAAGCAGCAAGGCAGCTCTCATCGCCAAATATCCCGTACAAACAGCCGAGCAGACATTCCAGGAAATCACCGAAGAACCGACAACCAGCCCAATCGATAACTTGCGCAATTTTGCCAATGAAATGGCAAAAGCATTGCAAGCAGCGCATCCTGAATTTTTTGCCACCAATATAAAGCTGCATAACGCGGTTTGGGATTCAATTGAAGAACTTGAAGCCAGCGTCAACAAAGGCGGTTATCAGAATTTAATCAACGCACGCTTTGACTTACTCGCATCCGTAAGGGATTTAGGCACTGCCTATGAAGAAAAGTTGGTCGGCAAACTTAGCGAAGCTTTTGAAAATCTTAGAAACGCAACGGATGACGCGCTTCTCTGGCACTCCCGTAAAGCATCAGAAATTATTGCTCTTACCAAGGATGTACAGGATGCAGTCAGCCATTCGCTGGATAAGCTTGATGATAAAACAGCCCAAACTGTTCGCGATATAATTTCCACGGATATCTGCTCGCGCGCCGATGCCGCCGAAATCCTGACGGCCCTCAAACAAGGCCTGAGCGAGGCCGAAGGCGAAGCCAAAACCCAGACCGATGCACTGATAGCCGAAATCGCAGCTAACAATAACTTCGATATCGAATCCGAAACACTGGAAGAACTTTCCAAAATCGGCTTCAACCTGATCACTGCCCAACAGGACGCCCCTGCCGATACTGCTTCATTGGCCTCCGCAACAACGGCACCCGAAGCAACAGCCACAGCCGAAGGCGCAAACGCCACCCCTTCAAATGAAGACCAATTGGTAAAACATCTGGCAGCCGCAATCGGCAAGCTGCGCACGACAACCTCCGATAAATCCACACCACCCCCGCTGAAAAAAGCCGAGGAAACAGCCACCGCCGTAATCGCAAGATACAAGCAGATGTACGGCGAGGACGCAGCTATATTGACGGATATCCCATACGCAGCCGCCACGCTCGAAACGATGAACGCCGTTTACAACCGCAAGGATTGTAAACCCTACATTAAAAGCGACGCAAAAGCAGTTCTCGGAGTCGTTGAAAAATTCGCAAGCGGTGAACACAATTCCAGTTATTTCGCTCAAGTCGTTAACGCTGGCCACAACATACTTTCCATCAGAGTAGCGCTTGGCCAAATCGGCAAAGCACTGAAGATTCCCGACGCGGATATAGCTGAATTGCACGCCGCATACTTCAGCAAAAATGCCGCTTATATCAATTACACGTACAGCTTGCACATAGCACTGAACGTGGTTAATGCGCAGCTCGCCAATCCCGCAGCAAAGGAAGCGGCACTACAGCAAGCCCGTTCTATCGTGTCGGATATGTGCCTTCTGGCGGTTTATACAGATAACAATCCACGGGCCAACAAGCGCTTTAATCAAACAGTCGCCCGTCTAAATGCCATCGCCTACAACGTTACCCGTCAGGACGGCACAGACGCGGTTTACGTAGGCCCGAGCATCGGCATTGATGTAACCCTTGGCGGGCAACTATCGCGTACACGGAGTGAAGTCGAACGTAAAATCAAACCACTCCTAGGCAGATGGCAGCGCGCGCTTGATTTGATGGATATCAAAACAGGCACCGCAAAAAGCCGCCTCTCCCAAATTCTGGGCTTCGGCACCGTTGAAACACAAATGCTGTTCAACGATTATCTTGATGCCACCGCGCACTGGAACGATGCTGACAAAAAGGCTGCAATCAAGAACATCTACGACTACGTCATAAGGCCTGATCACAAAGGCAGCATCCATAAGCATATGGTCGAGGTAATCGACCAGCATGTTCAGGCCGAAAACCGCAACGAAATGCGTGACGCGGTTATCAGGAAGTTCGCCAAATTCAACAGCGACTTCAAGTACGACATCGGCAAGATGCACGATGCTGTTACACAATACTGCAATAATCTGGTTGAAGCCTCTGGTGCCAGAAAAATGGATGGCACCCTTCTGGCCCACAACCTCATGATGTCCAGCAAATTCCCTGAGCCTGCACATCTGTCAGTACTTCAGGCATACCTTGAAGAAGTTCTAAGCTCGACTCAAAACCTTGATAAGGCCGCCAAGGCAAACGCCCTCGGCAAGGTCCTCACCAATCTTTCCTACTACTATCACTCAAATCAAAAAGAAGACTTTGAATTCGGTCAGGAGCTTTTTGATATTGGCAACGCCCGCATCCGTAGCGATAACGCCAAAAAGGATGCCGAAGGCTTCCCGAATGTCCTGAAACGCGCCGAGAAAGAGATCTCCCAGCAAGAACAACGCGTACGCGGCGATATCGTTGCTCTTATCGGCCAGTACGAAAATCTGTCTGGCCAGAAATTCGAACAGTACGAAGGTGAAACCGAAGCCCTTCTCAACGGCGTTTCGCAAGCACTGGCGGGCAAGCCACTTCTTTTGGCCGCACTGGATAAAGAGCTGACGTTTACTCTGGGTAAAATCGCAGCTTCCAAAGAGCCGAAAGGCAAGAAAGCCGATATTGCTTTAGCCGCATTGAACACACTTATTGATCTTTCGAAGCCTGGCAATAAACGTGATCGGATATTGAAGGCTCTCGCAGAACCTGAAACACCAACAGCCGCACCAAAAGTTGCGACTAAAGCCGGCGATGACATTGCAATGGCGCCTAAACCCGCCGCCAAAAAAGCGGCAGCTGCGCCTAAAGTCAAAAAAGGCAGCCGCATCGGCAACGCCGCATTCGCCTACTTTGTGAACGAACCCGATGAATTGCGTGACCCTGAAGCCAGAAAATGGCAGCGCGCAATGCGCAACAAAACAGCAATCGCCATCAAGCTGGCCCAGCTATCAACGCTGGCAGCGCTGGCCGCTACCAAAACAACTGCTGCTGTTGGTGGTTATGTCGTTGGCTTCACCGGCCTTTCCTCTCTTGGTGGCCTAGCTGCCGCCGCAACGGCCTCGGGCGCGCCATACACGGCATTGGTCCTTTCTATACTTGGCACTGGCGGTACCCTTGCATTAGGTGGCGCTATTACTGCATTACCCGTTGTGTATTTGGCAAACAAGGCAATCCGCATGTACCACCATGTCCGCGTTGCCAAAAAACGTGACATGGGCATCATGGCCCTGCGTCGCCAGAAAAAGAACGATAAGAAAGCCAGTAAAAAACTGCGCAAGCGTAAAAATG
>JAGWXJ010000072.1 GCA_018969935.1 Alphaproteobacteria bacterium
AGTTCCGTAAAAAATAATGCCGGTCTGGGTACCAGAAAAACCGCTTTTCGATGTACGCATCGACAAGGGCGAATGGGTTGACCATGCGCGCGGGGGGCGCGTTGTCCAATACAAGATATACAGGCCCGAACCGATGGATGCGGCTTCGTACCCCGTTGTCGTGTGGTCACACGGGCTTGGGGGCACGCGTGACGGCGCCGGCTTTGTAGGCCGCTATATGGCTGCGCGGGGGTATGTGCATGCGCATATCCAGCATGATGGTACGGATGATGCGTTGTGGCGCGGCAAGCCGGGCCACCCGTGGGATAACATACGCAAGGCAACGGTAACGTGGGATACGGTGCGTAACCGTTATCTGGATGTGCCATTTGCCGTCGATAACCTAGAACACATGTATGACGGCAGGCTTGATTTTTCGCGCCTTGGCATGTCGGGCCACTCGTTCGGGGCTTTGACTACACAGGTGATGGCGGGGCAACTTGCAGGCCGCGAGGAGCCCGAGGATTTGTCGGAGCCGCGTTTTAAATCCGGCATTCTTTATAGCCCCGTGCCTGCCTTCAGGCACCAGCTGGGCGGCAAGGATGTGTATGCGCCAATTGCCAAGCCGTTGCTGCACATGACGGGTACGCAGGATGAAAGCCCTGTCGAAGGTTTCGGCTACGAAAAGCGGCTAGAGGTATTTGAAGGCGCAGGGCACTATGACCAGCACCTGTTTATCCTGAACGATGCCGACCACATGGTGTACAACGGCAGTCGCGGGCAACTGGAAAGCTACGGCGATATCGACAAGCATCAGGATATGATTGCCCTTGTGGCCTATGCATGGTGGGAAGCCACCCTGAACGGGAATCAAGCCGCGCGCGAGTGGCTGGACGGCGACGGCGTTAAAACCTGGCTTGGCCAAGAAGGCGAATACAAAACCAGATAATGCCTATTTGCCGTCCAATACGGCTTTGTCACCACGTAATGTCAGCGTGTAGTTGGGGAAAGGCATTTCAACGTTATTTACATCGAATGCCTTTTTCATGCGGCGATTGAATTCGCGCCCGATGTTCCACTGCTTCAGCGGCTGGGTCTTGAGGCGAACCTTGATAACCACACCGCTTTCGGAGAAACGGTCTACGCCCATGATTTCGATGGGTTCCATCATGTCGGGCGCGAAGGTAGGGTCCGTGCGCATGGAGGCGTCGACATCACGCAGGATTTTTTCAACGCGCTCGATGTCCTCGTTGTAGGAAATGACAACATCGATGGGGTAGAAGCTGAAATCCTTGGTCTGATTTTCGATGATGTTGATTTCACTGAACGGAATGGTGAATACGGTGCCCGTTACATCGCGTAGCTGGATTTTGCGAAGGGTTATTTTTTCAATGACGCCGCTGCGGCCAGCCATGCGGGCCACATCGCCCACGCGTACGACGTCCTCCATCAGGATGGTAAAACCTGTCAGGAAATCCTTGACCATGGTTTGTGCGCCAAAGCCGATAGCTACACCCACGATACCGGCGCCTGCCAGCAAGGGCATGATGTTGATACCGAGTTCGGAGAGCAGGACAAGCAGGAATAGTACGGCAAACACGATAAACAGCACGTTGCGCACGATGGGCATGATTGTTTGCGCACGAGCAGGGTTGTTGCCTGATACCTTGCGAAAAACGATTTGAAGGATGGTGTTGACCGTTTCCCAGAAAACGGCCGCCATGACCATCACGAATCCCAAATTGAATATGATACGCAAGGAACCCTTGAACCATGATGACTCAAATGGATTGAAGCGCGTGGTGCCCCAGATAACGAAGAAGCTGTAAAGCAACAGGCAGGCGACAGCGATACTTGCCAGCGTGCGCAGTGCGCGGCCATACAGGCGCAAACGAATAGGCGGCATATCGAGTTTTACGAAGAATTTATCGGCAGCCATCAGGAATTTTGTGACGCCGCGCCGTGCCGTAAGGGCTAGCAGAAACATTACGAGTGTCGCACCAATGGAGAGGGCGACTTTACCGACAACAGAGCCAGACAAGCCATTACGCATCAGGAAATCCTGATAGCTGGTGACCATACGCTCGGTGAAGCTTTCGATGCCCAGTGTTTTGGTGATGGGCGCGATAACCTGTGCGTCTGCCTGTTCTTTGTTCTGTTCCTCAAGCAACAGCTTGAGGTTGCCTAAAAATTCGGTACGGGCGGTATCGCTTTCGAGGGTGGTAATCAGCTTTTTCAGAGCTTCCTTGTCGGTAACGGTTTGTGTCGGCGCCTCTTGCGCTGCCACGGAAAGTGGCAGCACCAGAAGTGTCAAAAGCAGCATGTGGCGCAGGTATTTAAGCATTTTGCCTATCAGTTACGCAGGGGTTTGCCTTTATCGAGCATGTGCTCGATGCGGGCCATGGTGCCTTCGTTGCGGATGAGCTTCATGAAGCCTTCGCGCTCCAGTTCCAGAATGCGGTCTTCTGTAACCGGTTTTGTCGGGTCAGCATCTGGCCCGCCAGTCAAAACTTCGGCCAAGGCATCGCAGACCACAACATCGTATGGTGTGGCCTTGCCTGATTTACGCAAATCGGCCACCGCCAGTTCCAAGGCGTATTTACCCGAAGGGCCGGGGAGGCGGATTTCCTGCGGGATGGGCGTGTTGTAGTTTGCGGCCAGTTCCAGTGCTTTTTGTTTGGCGTCAAAGAGCAGGCGGTCACGGTTCATGGTGATGCCATCGCTGGCTTTCAGGTAGCCAATATCCTTGGCGTCATCAGCAGATTTGGCAACCTTGGCAGTGCCAATGGTTTCAAATGCCATTTTGACAGCAGGGATCGGGCCTTTGGCCTGTGATGCCTTGCCGTAGCGTTGCAGCAATTCCTTGCAGCCGCCCCAACCGGGGATAACGCCGACGCCGACTTCCACGAGGCCGCAATACAGTTCCGCATGGGCCTGAACGTGGTCGGATGCCAGCAGGATTTCGCAGCCGCCGCCTAGGGCCAAACCCGAGGGTGCCGCCACGACAGGGAAGGCCGAATATTTGAGGCGTTTGTATGCTTCCTGCCCGCCGGATACCAATTCCTCGATTTGCGGCCACAATGCTATGTTGATGGCAAAGAGGGCCAGGCCCAAGTTTGCGCCAGCCGAAAACGTGCTGCCTTCGTTGTATACGACGAGGGCCTTGTACGTACCGTCTGCGCCGTCAATGAGATCGCAGGCGCCGTGGATGGCCGCAAATATCTGGTCATCGATGGCGTTCATTTTGGATGTGAATTCGAGGCACAGTACGCCATCGCCCACATCCCATACGGATGCCGAGGCATTTTTGATGAGAGGTTTTTTGGCGCGTTTGATATCGGCCAGCAGCAACACACCTTCAGCACGAACAACAGGGTGGTATTTGCCGTCGGTGCCAAAGAAATGCAGTTTGCCAGCTTCAACCTTATAGAAGGTGCCTTCGCCTACCTTGTCGAGGATGGCGGGAACGGGCTTGCCTTCGGCGCGCAGTTTGTCGGCAAACCATTTGGGGCCCATGCTGTCGATCATCTCGAAGGGGCCCATTTTCCAGTTGCAGCCTAACCTCATGGCTTCATCGACTGCGGCTACATCGTTTGCAATGGCAGGTACGAGCGAGGCTGCGTAGGCAAGTGTTTGCGAGAGCGTGACCCAAGCGTAACGCCCGCCCATGTCAGGGTGTTCAACAACACCACGCAGGCCTTTTTTGCCGGCGTCGGCCGATTCCAGTTTTGGTTTGTCGGCCGGTTTGTAGGATGCGTTTTCGTCAAAGGATGGTGTGTTGAGCTGGATTGCCATTTTGGTGCGCTTGGCATCAAGGCGGTAGAATCCACCCTTGCCTTTACGGCCGTTGTAGCCAGCGGCAATCATTTGCCCTACCAGCGGGATGTCGCGGTAGATTTTGCGGTATTCATCGCCATCGGGCAGGGTGCTCAGCAGCGATTTTGAAAGATGCGGCATCAGGTCCACGCCTACGAGATCAATGAGGCCGAAGATACCTGTTTTGGGGATGCCCACGGGCTTCGACATAATGGCGTCGACCACTTCGATGGGGACATTCATATCGATGGCGGCATTGACGCCAGCCTGCATCCAGAAGGTCAGGATACGGTTGACAATAAAGCCCGGCGTGTCCTTGCACTCGACGACGCCTTTGCCGAGTTTGATGTCACAGAACTTCACGACTTCGGCCACTGCATCCTTGCGGGTGTTGGGGCCGATGACGATTTCGAGAAGGCGCATATAGCGCGGCGGGTTGAAGAAGTGGGTTATCAGGAAGTCTTTTTCAAATTGCTTGCCGTGGCCTTCCACCAATTTTGCCAACGGAATGGTGGAGGTGTTGGAAGAAACGATGGAACCCTTTTTGCGGTTCTTTTCGATTTTGTCGTAGGTTGCGTGTTTGACGGCCAGATCTTCCAGCACGACTTCGATAATCCAGTCGCATTCGCCCAGCAGTTTCAAATCGTCTTCAAGGTTGCCGGCCGTAATACGCTTGGCGTTTCGCGGGTGCATGAAGGGGGCGGGGTCCGCCTTCAGCATTTTTTCAATGGCGCCTTTGGCTATTTTGGAGCGGTCGTCGCCTGCGTCCTTCGGGACGATATCGAGCAGAACAACATCGAGGCCTGCGTTGGCAATCTGGGCTGCGATACCGCTGCCCATGACGCCCGAACCGATGACGGCGACTTTTGAAATGGTCATTGTTTGTTACCCTTGCGGTAGATTTTTTCGATCCAGTGTTTTTTAAGCAGCGGCAGCGTGAGGATGGATACCCAGTAGCCAAGCACGGGCACAACCGCGTGCAGCAAGTGATGGCCTACGCCAAGTGCTGCCAGCCATGCCGCCACGATGATGTAGGTTATGCCCGCGATTATCAGACGGCGCGTCCAAGATGTTTCCCACGCCTTGTCGGCCTCAACCTTCTGGTTGCGCAGCTTCAAGGCTTCTATTTCAGGGGCGTCCGTCAAAATTTTGCGCATTTTGATGGCGGGCATGAACGAGCCATCGGAAAGTTTGTGGGACGTACGTTCGATGATGGTGTAGCCGAGTGCCTGATAAAATTTTTCGGCATTTATCGAGCTATCGAGAGTCAAGCTTTCAACGCCCATGCTTTTGGCGATCTGTTCCAGCGTGGCCACGATTTTTGCACCAACGCCCATGCGCCCGTAATCGGGATGCACGTAGCATGCCCGCAATTCCTGTGTTTGCGGGGCGATAACGCCGAGGCCCGCCATGGTGGCACCGTCGAAGGCGCCGATGCGGATTTCCTCTTTCGCGCGTTCAAGGTATTGGGCCAAACGTGCCTTCAGGTCAGGGCCTGACCATGCCTCCAGGATGTCGGGCGCATAAGTGCCGCGTGCGGTTTCGTGCACGGCTGCGTGATGGACGCGGAGGAAGCCTTCGGCATCCTCCGGCCCTAGAGGGCGGATTGTCAGGTTGCCCGTAAACTTCATACGGCCTCAAGAATAATGGCCGTGCCCTGACCGCCGCCCACGCACATGGTTGCGAGGCCCAGTTTTTTCTTCTCGCGTTTCATGAGGCTTGCAAGCTTGCCCGTGATACGTGCGCCCGATGCGCCAAGGGGGTGGCCCAAGGCAATCGCGCCACCATCGATGTTGAGTTTGTTTTCATCGATACCCAGATCGCGGATGACGGGGATGGACTGTGCTGCAAAGGCCTCGTTGAGTTCAAAGAGGTCGATATCCTTGATGGAGAGTTTTGCGCGTTCCAGTGCCTTTTTAGTAGCCGGTACGGGGCCGATGCCCATGATCTCGGCGTCGCAGCCCGATACAGCAAAAGATTTGATGCGCGCAAGGATGGGAAGTTTTTTGGCTTTCGCGTATTCCTCCGAGCAGACAAGCACTGCCGAGGCACCATCCGTAAGCGGCGATGCCGTGCCTGCGGTTACGCTGCCTTTTTCATCGAAGGCAGGTTTGAGGCCAGCAAGGCCTTCGAGTGTGGAGTCGCCCCTGATGCAGCCGTCTTCCGATACGCCGTCGATGCTCACGATTTCATCCTTGAATTTGCCGGCGTTGCGGGCTTCGGATGCCTTTTGCTGGCTGCGGAGCGCGAATTTCTCCTGCTCGCCGCGGCCAACGCCGTATTTCTTGGCGAGGTTTTCGGCGGTTTCGCCCATGCCCATGTAGATTTGCGGGTATTTATCCTTGAGGGCAGGGTTTGGCATGGGGTTGAAGCCGCCCATGGGGACGCGGGTCATGGATTCGACGCCGCCGCATACAAAGGCATCGCCCATGCCCATGGCAATCTGGGCTGCTGCAAAGTGGATGGCACTCATGGAGGAACCGCACCAGCGGTTGACTGTAATGCCCGCGACGCTAATTGGTAGGCCAGAGTGGACAGCCACAATCCGCGCGAGGTTGAAGCCCTGTTCGCCTTCGGGGAAGGCGTTGCCGAGGATCAGGTCCTCTATGGCGGTCGGGTCTATGCCCGTTTCGGCCACAAGGGCCTTGATGATGGTAGCAGCCATATCATCGGGGCGGGTTTTGGCCAAAGCCCCCTTGTTGGCAAAGGTGAAGGCTGAGCGTTTATAACCACAAAGGACTACAGGGCGGGTCATGGTGTCTTTCCTAGGCTTTTTTCCTGAAAATCAGGCTTTTATGAGGGTAACCTATTCGCACCCCCTGTCCAAGGTGCGATGCGACATTGACAAGCGCACCCTTGCCGTGGCAATGGACCACTTTAAGTCTGTACCTCACCAAGGAGCCCAACAGTGACCGATATCAGAGGTTTGAAACGCGTTTGCGCCAGCTGTGCGACCCGTTTTTATGATTTCAACAAAAGCCCCATCATTTGCCCCAAGTGCAAAGCCGAGTTTACCGGCATTGTGAAGGTGCGTACCCGCCGTGGCCGTAATGTCATCGAAGAAGCCAAGGCCAAGGCCGCGAAGGAGGAGGACAACACGGAAGTCGTTGCCGAAGACGATACCACCGTCAGCCTCGAGGATATTGAAAACGAGGAGAACGAGGATATCGAGGACGATGAGGCCGAAGGCGGCGATCTGGACCTTGATGATCTGGATGACGACGATGATGATGACGAGGACGAAGACCTCGAGGATCTTGATGAAGACATCGAAGTCGAGGAAAAGGAATAAACAAAACGGCGCCCAAGTGGCGCCGTTTTTCATACCAGACGGTAGATGCCCAGCACACGCCGCAAGTTGGGGGCCTGCCCGCGGTCAATGCGGCTGATAATGTAGGTCATAGCCAAAATAACGCGCAAAATAGCGCCTTTTTCGGGTATCAGCGTCTGCCCGCCCACATGGATACTGGCGACCGATTTTTGCGGATTATCCTCGTACCAGTCTTCACGCGCTTTAAAGCGTATGCCGATGGCAGGGGTGCAGCTGGTGCCGTTGCGCCCTGTCTGGCAGTTCGTGATTTCAATACAGTACAGACCATCATCATCGATGCTGATGTCGTAACGCAGGAAGGTGTTTGAAGCCTGTCCGCGCTCGTTGGTATGGGCGGACCCTGATGTATTTGTGACGCAGGCAAACATCGGCCAGCCGCGTGGCGGCCAGCGCGTTTCACCGAAATTGGTTTCCCGCGGGGTTGGTAAATTGGCCGGCTGCTCGTTAGAGGCAGCTGACAGGGGGTTTACGCCCTCTCCCATTGTTGTTCCCAGTTGTTTTTTGTGGTTGGTTTACTTTCTCCCAACTTGGTATCAAAAAGCAACCTTAAAATAAGTGCGCGATGAAAGATTGTTTCGCGAATCCGAAACAATCAAGCGATTAATTCTATTCGACAGTGACTGATTTGGCCAAATTCCGCGGCTGGTCGACATCGGTGCCTTTGGCTACCGCGACATGATAAGCGAGCAGCTGTGCAGGAATTGCATAGAGAATTGGGGCTACGAAGGGCTGCACTTCGTCCATGGTTACCGGCCAGCGGACAACGCCCTTAATTTTTTCCAAACCTTTTTTGTCGCTAATCATGAGGATCTGTCCGCCACGGGCAACAGTTTCCTGAATATTGGAGGCTGTTTTTTCAAATAGCGGATCAACGGAAGGGGCGAGCACGACAACGGGTACTTTATCGTCAATGAGGGCGATGGGGCCGTGTTTCATCTCGCCTGCTGCATATCCTTCGGCGTGGATGTAAGAGATTTCCTTGAGCTTCAGTGCCCCTTCCAAGGCCAGCGGGTATAGCGCACCGCGGCCGAGGTAGAGCACGTCACGGGCGAGGGCTATATCCTTTGCTACGGCCTCTATGGCGCTATCGGTATTCAGAACGCGTGCGCAGAGTGCCGGAATCTGGCGGAGGGCCAGCGTGAGGTTTTTCTCCTGCTCGCGTGTGATCGCGCCGCGCTTCATGGCGAAGGCGATGGCAATGCAGGCAAGGGTTGTCAGCTGGGTTGTGAAAGCCTTGGTGGAGGCGACGCCGATCTCGGGGCCGGCCAACGTGTGCAATACACAATCGGCCTCGCGTTCGATGGTGCTTTCGATGGTGTTGACGATGGCGAGGGTTTTCTGGCCTTGGCGTTTGCAATAGCGCATGGCTTCCAGCGTATCCAGCGTTTCGCCGGACTGGCTGACAACGATGGCGGCACCGCCTTGCGGCATCGGGGCTTCGCGGTACCTGAATTCGGATGCGATATCGACTTCAACCGGCATGCGGGCGATTTGTTCAAACCAGTATTTGGCAACCATGCCCGCATAATAGGCCGTCCCACACGCTACAAACGTGATTTTGGGGGCATCGGCCAAGGCGAGCACGTTATCGGGGATGGTGACCATGCCCGTAGCGGGGTTGATGAAGGAGTTGAGCGTGTCGCCGATGACGGTCGGCTGCTCGTAGATTTCCTTGAGCATGAAGTGTTTGTAATCACCCTTGCCTGTGGCGGCACCGGATTGTGCCGTAACACGGATCTGGCGGCGTACGTCCTGGCGCGTACGGTCATAAACCCTAGCGCCCTTGCGGGTTACGACTACGCGATCGCCATCCTCGAGGAAGCAGATTTTATTGGTCAGTGGTGCCAATGCGTAGGAGTCCGAGGCGAGGAACATCTCGCCGTCGCCAAAGCCGACTGCCAAGGGCGTACCTTGGCGCGCGCCGATCATCAGATCATGTTCGCCCGCGAAAATCATGGCGAGAGCGTAAGCGCCTTCCAGCCTATCCAGTGTTTTATCGGTGGCTTCCTGCGCGCCCATGCCCTGATGCATGTAATGCGTGATGAGCTGGGCTACGACTTCGGTATCCGTTTCAGTTTCAAAGC
>JAGWXJ010000073.1 GCA_018969935.1 Alphaproteobacteria bacterium
TCAGGCGTTCGATATCCTTGTTGACCTGCACGGCACGTTCTTCCGAGGGGAAGATGATGGCCTGTAGTTCGCGGCGGAGGGCGTGTGCGTACAAACGCACCTCGGCCCCGCGGGTCATGTTGCTAATGACCATCCAGAGGATCATGACGGGGGTCAGTGAACCAGCGATGATGGCAGCCAAGTCGGTCGCAGACAGGCTGACACCGGATTTGTACTGGAAGAATACATAACCAGCGCATGTGGCAAGCCATGCAGCCGAGAGGCCTGAGCCGATGCCCTTCATGGCCAATGCCAGCGGGCTGACTTTGAGTTCGGGGAGTGCGGCATCACGCGGAAGGCTTGCGCGGATGGCTTCGATTTCCTCCTGCAGTTCGTCACGCAGTTCGGATTCCAGAGTGGAGGCAGACGTTGTGGGTGCTGCCTCGGGGTTGTAGCCGATGGCCGTGTGGAGATCATCCAGCGAGCCTTCGACACGGATGCGGCGGCTGCCCGGAGTGCCCGCAAAAGTGATGGTCGGGGCTACCGTTTTTTCGCCGCCGTCGTTTGCGACAATCACTGTCTTGACGGTGGAATTCTCTGTGGACTTCTCTGTGGAAACAATCGTCTCTTCGGCGGTTTTAGCCGTTTCCTGTGTCATTGGTGCCCCGTTTGGATGTGTATTGAAGATGAGGCACCTTATGCGAGCATCATGCCAGAATCAAAAGGATGATTCGCGTTATCCACAAACTTGATTCGCAGTTGTGGACAAGCTGTGGACGATGCGAAATTCACATTATTTTTTAGACCGCTGCATGTAGTCGTTGTATTCGCGCTTCACGACATCGGCGAGCATGTAAATGCCTATCAGGTTGGGGATAGCCATGATGAAGAACATCACATCGGCAATATCTACCACCGTACCCAATTGCATGGCGCACCCAAGGACAACACACACCAGAAATACGGCTTTGAAACCGATATCCACCTTGCGGCTATCGCCCATCAAAAACTTCGCGCTGTTGAGGCCGTAATAGAACCACGTGATGAGGGTTGAATACGCGAACAGGAAGACCGTGATAGCCAGAATATATGGAAACCATGGCAGGACCGTTGCGAAGGCCTGCGATGTCATTTCCACGCCTGCGATGTCGCTGGTGCGGGTTTCGGGTAGGACGCCAGAGAAGATGAGCACCAATGCCGTGACCATACATATAACGACCGTATCGAAGAAGGCGCCCAGCATGGCCACAAAGCCAGCAGGCACGGGGTGATCGGTTTTGGTGCCGGCCTGCATGATACCGGCGGTACCCAAGCCAGCCTCGTTCGAGAAGATGGCGCGGCGCACACCCCAAACAACAGCACCCAAGAAGGCCCCTAGCCCCGCCTCGGGCGTTAGCGCCTCACGGAACATGAGGGCGATGCCGTCATCAATACGATCATAATTGATGCCGACGACAACAAGACCCGCTGTCAGATAGATAATGCCCATGACAGGCGTGATTTTGGAGGCTGCCGCCACGATGGACTTAAGCCCACCGATGATCACGAGGCCTACCAGCACGGCCAGAATGATACCGAAGGTCCAGCCCTTGTCGGCCCACCAGCTGGCGTCACCGCCTGTTACTTCCACGAATTGCTTGAAGGTCTGGTTGGCCTGGAACATGTTGCCGCCGCCCAAGCTTCCGCCGATGCAGCAGACAGCAAAAATGACAGCCAGAATACGGCCAAGGCCCGCCTTGCCTTTTTCCTTCAGGCCTTCCTGAAGGTAATTCTGGGGGCCGCCCACATACTCGCCGTCACTCAGGCGGGTGCGGTATTTGACGGCCAGCGTCGCTTCCGCAAATTTGACGGACATACCCATGAAACCCATGAGGCACAACCAAACGGCGGCGCCGGGGCCACCCGCCGAAAGGCCAACAGCCACGCCCGCAATGTTGCCAAGGCCCACGGTGCCAGAGAGGTTAGTAGCGAGTGCCTCATAGTACGTGTAGCTGCCCGGCGCATCCTTATTGGTATTTTGCGGCCAGAGGAGTTTAAACCCATCCTTGAAGTGGCGGATGTTCACAAACTTGAAGTAGACGGTGCAGAAGATAACGCCTGCCAGCAGCCATGCCACGATAAACGGCACCTCAGCCCCGCCTGCCAGCGGGATTTTGTAGAACACCAAGCCTGACGACCAGTCGGCAAAAGGTTTGAGTGCTTCCTGAATGGATTGATCGAGTGACATGGGTTCCCCGCCTTGTTGAATATCAATCTCAACAGTTGAAACCGATGCGCGGGCTGCGACCAGAGCCGCAGGCCCACTTATCCAGAGTTATTTATCCTGCTGGGTTTTGTAGGACACGCCCTCGCAAATGGAGCGCGTGAGCGGGTATGTGGGGAATACGGTTTGCGCCCATGTGCGCAGTTTTTCCTGCGACATGGCGTTGGCCTGCGTAATACGGCTACCGTAAGCGCGGCAGAAAACGTTGGGCTGGAGGCGAACGGCCTCGTTTGCGATGCGGTTGGCCAAGCGGGTGCGGAGATTGTTGAGTTCAACCTCGCCATTCTGGCCTTCGCCTTTATAGAAGGCGCGCATCGTATCCTCATAGCCCTGAATGAGGGCGTTGTGCTTGCGCGTAAAATCCTCGTACTGGTGATAGAGCGAGCCTTGGGCCAGATGCTGGCAGTTGAGGGCGATAACCATTAATTCGGAATGGATGCGCAGGCCCTGCTCGGCCTCCAGCTGCTGGGCGTTATAGCATTTGGCAAACGCGGCTGCGGGGAGAAGAAGGGCAAACAGAAAAACGATAATTCTCATAACCGCTAAGCTACCTTGGTTATCAACGGTTTACCAGAAAAATGCGATTCAAGGTTTGCGAGCACGATTTCGCCCATAATGGTCCGCGTTTCAACAGTAGCCGAGCCGATATGCGGCAGCAGGACCACGTTATCCATGGTTTTCAGCGGGTCGGGCACGTTGGGTTCATGGGCGTAGACATCGAGGCCAGCGCCTGCGATGCGTTTGTTGACCAGCGCATCGACCAGCGCCTCTTCATCCACCACCGAGCCGCGCGCGACGTTGACGAGATAGCCTTTTGGCCCCAGCGCCTCGAGCACACGGGCGTTGACGATATGATACGTATCGGGCCCGCCCGAACAGGCGAGAACCAGATAATCGCAATCGGCGGCCATTTTTTCGAGATCGCTGTAAAACGGCCAAGCCAGTTCGGCCTTTTGTTTGCGGCCGTGGTAGACCACGCGCATATCAAAGGCCACGAGGCGCTTGGCGATGGCCTTGCCGATACGGCCCAAACCTACGATACCGACCGTTTTGCCCTTGGGCGTGACGCCCAGCGGCATGGGGGTTGTGCCCCATTTGCCCACGCGGACGAACATATCCGCCTCGCAGATGCGCCTTGAAAGGGAAAGCAAAAGCGATACGGCGATATCGGCCGTATCATCTGTTAGTACATCGGGGGTATTGGTGACGGCGATGCCCCTCTCCCGCGTGGCTTCAAAATCAATATTGTCCACGCCAACGCCGAATTGGGTCACGATTTCCAAATTCGGCAGCGCCTCGATCAGGCCGCGGCGGACGGGTGTTGCGGGGTTTGAAATAATGCCCACCACATCGTTTTTGACGGCCTGAAGCGCCTTTTCGGGGTCGGATTCATTGTAGAGGCGGACGGTTTTGAAGCGCGTTTCAAGCTTTGCCATTTCGGGCGGCAAAAGCGGGGAAAGCGCCAGTACGGTGCGTTGAGTGTTAGGCATAAAATACGGGTATCGGTTTTTGCTTGCCTAAACAAGATGAAAAAACGGGCGCTCAGGCGCCGCGCCGCGTGCTCCGCACGCTTTTGGCTACGCGCGCATAGGCGCGCGGGCCCTCAATGGGCCAAGCCAAAACTGAAAATGTTTCACATTTGCCGTTTTGGCTGTAAAAAGCGGCCATGACAACACCCGCACCCAAGAAGCTCTATATCAAGACATGGGGCTGCCAGATGAACGAGTATGACAGCCGCCGCATGGCGGATGTGCTGGCGCCGCTTGGTTACAAGCCTGTTGAAGAGGCCGATGACGCCGACATGGTGATTTTGAACACCTGCCATATCCGCGAAAAGGCCACGGACAAGGTTTTCTCGGACCTCGGGCGCATCAGGGACAACAAGATGGAGAAAGCCGCGCGCGGCGAAAAGATGATCGTGGCCGTGGCAGGCTGCGTTGCGCAGGCGGAAGGCGAGTTCATAGCCAAGCGCGCGCCTTATGTGGACATGGTATTCGGCCCGCAAACATACCACCTGCTACCCGAGATGGTTGTGAAGGCCACGGGCCAGCGCGTCATCAACACAGAGTTTGCCACCGAAAACAAATTCGACACCCTGCCAGCCGAAAGCGGCAATACAGGCCCTGCCGCGCATCTATCCATACAGGAAGGTTGCGACAAGTTTTGTACCTTCTGTGTTGTGCCTTATACGCGCGGGGCTGAATTCTCGCGCCCGCTTGCGGCCATCATCGAGGAAGCCAAGCGCATGGCGGGCGGCGGCACCAAGGACATCACGCTGCTTGGCCAGAATGTCAACGCATGGCACGGCGAAAACGGCGAAACGCTTGGCGACCTGTTGTATGCCCTGCATGACATAGACGGTATTGCGCAGCTGCGTTACATGACATCGCACCCGCGCGACATGCATGACCGCCTATACGATGCGCACCGCGATTTGCCCAAGGTGATGCCCTACGTGCACCTGCCTATCCAGAGTGGCTCAGACGCGATTTTGAAAGCCATGAACCGCAAGCATACGGCGGCGGATTACATGGAAATAATCACGCGATTAAAAAAAGGACGTCCTGACATCGCGTTTTCTTCGGACTTCATCGTTGGTTTCCCAGGCGAGTCAGACTCCCACTTCGAAGAGACCATGGCTCTTGTTGGACAAGTGGAGTTTGCCTCGTCTTTTTCCTTCAAGTATTCGGCGCGGCCCGGTACGCCTGCGGCGAGCATGCAGGGGCTTGTACGTGACGAGGTTGCGTCCGAAAGGCTGGCCCGTTTACAGGAATTACTGCGTAAACAGGCACAGGATTTCAATAGCGCCTGCGTTGGAAAAACGATGGATGTGGTGTTTAGCGGAACGGGCAGCAAAGACGGCCAGCTTTATGCGCGCACGCCTTACAACCAAGCCATCCATGTGGAGGCCCCTGCCCGCCTTTTCGGCCAGCTGGCCCGCGTGGAAGTCACGGGGGCCCATGCCAATGCCCTTACAGGCCGCGTAGCCACGGCAGAAACTGTACTTGCCGCCTGATTTTTAAAGGTAAATTAGACGCTTAGACCCTTTTGGTGTATAATGGGACCTAGAGGTAAACACGTATTGAAAACCAAGAGTACGACCCTCACGCTCGCGATTGACGACAACAGGCTGACACAGCGTGTTGCAGGCCCCGAGGACGAGCATTTCAGCATCATTGAACGCGCGCTTGATGTCACCATTTCACATGCCGACAGCGGGCTTGCGATACGCGGCGCCAAGGCCGCCACCGAAACCGCGCGCGATATCCTGAGCCAATTGCTTACCAAAGCCAAAGCCGACCGCAAAACGCACCTTGATGCAGGGTTTGTGCGCGGGCTTCTGGCGCATGCCAGCGGCGGGCCGATTGAAAAAATCGTGACCCGCAAGCGCACCATCGAGGCGCGCAGGCCACTCCAGAATACGATGATCCGCGCTATGCGCGAGCACGACCTTGTGCTGGCATCCGGCCCCGCAGGCACAGGCAAAACATACCTTGCCGTTTGCTATGCCGCCGCGATGCTTGAACGCGGCGAAGTCGAGCGCATCATTTTATGCCGCCCTGCCGTGGAAGCAGGCGAACGCCTGGGCTTTTTGCCCGGCGACATGAAGGAAAAAGTAGACCCTTATTTGCGCCCGCTTTACGACGCGCTGCACGATGTGCTGGCCTTTGAAACGGTTGAAAAGCATATCGCCTCCAAAGTCATTGAAATCGCACCCCTTGCCTTCATGCGCGGGCGCACACTGGCGCATGCCGCCGTGATACTGGATGAAGCGCAGAACACGACGCGCGAGCAGATGAAGATGTTCCTGACCCGTATCGGGGAAGGTTCAAAGATGTTCGTGACCGGCGACGTGACCCAGATTGACCTGCCGAAACCCGAGCAATCGGGCTTCATTGAAGCCCTTAACATCCTGCGCGGGGTGGAAAGCACGGCGATTGTGCAATTCGGCAACGAGGATGTTGTCAGACGCAAGCTTGTCGGCGATATTGTCAGAGCCTATGACAAGCGCACACAAACCCTCAAATCCGGCGATTAGCTACGATATAACCGTGGATAGCAAGGCGTGGCCCACCCAAGCTACGCTGCGCAAGCACATCCGCCGCGTGTGCGGGCACCTGAAGGCCAAGGGCAACATCACCTTTGTTTTTACGTCCGACCGTAAAATCCGCACCCTGAACCACGACTGGCGGGGCAAAGACAAGGCAACCAACGTCCTTTCCTTCCCCGATGGGGATTTGGGCGAGGACGGGCGGGTGCATCTGGGGGATGTGATCCTCGCGTTTGAAACGGTGAAACGCGAAGCCAAGGAATTGGGCGTGCCTTTTGCCCACCACCTTACACACCTGCTTTTGCATGGCAGCCTCCACCTTTTGGGGTACGACCATATTCAGGAAAAGGACGCCAAGGCCATGGAAACCCTAGAAATACGGCTTTTGGCCAAGATGGGCATTAAAAACCCTTATCAAATGCCGCTGGCGTGACTAAACTTCCGCACCATGAATGCTTCACACGACCATCATCACGGCGACGAGCCGCATGACGTTCCACACCCCCAGCCCCTTGCCGTAAGGCCCCATGGTTTGCTTGCAGGCCAAAAGAACCCAGAAGGGTTTCTGGTACGCGTTATCAAATTCCTGTTCGGAACACGCGAGGACCGTGAACTCAAGGAAGCCATTGCCGAGGTGATATCGGAAACGCACGAAAGCGCGGAATCCGAACAAACGGCCCTGCACCAGAAAATACTGATTTCCAACGTTCTTAAACTAAAGGACTTGCGGGCGTTTGACGTGATGGTACCGCGCGCCGATATCGTAGGCGTCGAGGTCAACATGCCAGCCGATGCGATACTGGCGCTGCTATCCCAAAAGCAGTACAGCCGCCTGCCCGTTTACCGCGAAAACCTCGATGACGTCATTGGCAGCGTGCATATCAAGGACATCATGGCAGGGCTTGCCAATGGCACCGATTTCAGCCTGACCGACCTTGTGCGCGATGTGCCTGTTATTTCGCCCGCCATGCCGGTTCTGGACCTGCTGCTGATGATGCGACAGCAAAAGAAGCACATGGCGCTGGTGGTGGATGAATACGGCGGGATTGACGGGCTTGTGACCATCAATGACATCGTTGAAACCATCGTTGGTGAAATTGACGACGAATACGAAGGCGCACAGGCAGGCAGCATTGTCGAGAAGAATGACGGGACCGTGGTGGCAGACGGGCGCGTGGACATCCAGACATTCGAAAACCGTTTCGGCAAGGTACTGGATGACGATGAACGCGATACCGTAGACACGCTTGCGGGGCTTGTCGTGAGAATCGCAGGCCGCGTGCCCGCGCGCGGCGAGGTGCTTGCGCATGCATCTGGCATCGAATTCGAGGTGATGGAGGCCGACCCGCGGCGCATCAATACCTTACGCATCCGAAACATACCCGACCAAAACAAGGCAGCCTGACATGATGAACAGACTTGGTGCATGGTTTACGAAGCACCCGAAATGGACATGCTTCCTTGGCGGTTCGGTTGCGTCGCTCGCCATGGCGCCAACGTTTTACTGGCCCTTGCTGATTGTAGGCATGTGGGCCGTGCTTTACAGCATGGCGGGGCTTGAACGCCCCAAGCGCGGGGCCTGGTGCACATTTGCCTTCGGGATGGGGTTTTTCATCTTCGGGCTTTACTGGATTGCGAACGCGCTGCTGATCAAGATCGAGGATTACTGGTGGGTGATGGGGTTATCCATTTTCGGGTTGCCCCTTTTGCTTTCGATTTGCTGGTTCATTGCCGGCTGGGTGTGCGTGAAGCTTACGAAACCGCATACACTCGCGCGCAGCTTTTTGTTTATGGCGCTGCTGGGTTTGGCCGAATACGGACGCGCATACAACCTGACAGGATTTCCGTGGAACCTGTTTGGCTATAGCTGGGGCTTCAGCCTGCCCATGATGCAGTTTGCCAGTATTGGCGGCGCATACGGGCTTACAGCACTAACCATTTTCTGGGCGGCCCTGCCCTTTTTGCTGTGGCAGGCACGCGGCTACAAAAAGGTACAAGCCGTGTTTGCCATTGTTGGCGGCCTGAGCCTTATCAGCTGTTTTGCCTACGGTTATGCGCGGCTTTCAAGCCACCCGACCGAATACAGGGATGATGTTGGCGTTGCCGTTATCCAGCCAAACATCACGCAGGATGAAAAATGGGAGCCTGAAAAGGCGCTCGAGCATTTCTTGCGCCATGTGGACCTGATGAAACAGGCGAACGTGGAATTTGACGCCATGACACCTGCGCCCAAGACAGTTGCGTATGTGTGGCCTGAAACATCCATTGATGAAAGTCTTTTCCTTGGTGTGCCTGACGCGCCGCGATCGCTTTTAAACGCGATGACAGGGCATGCGTATACACCTACGGTCATCAGCGGTTTCTGGCGCGAACAGGGCCGCAATGCCAAGAACAGGCCCAACTACTACAATAGCGTTGCGGGCATCGTGATATCCGACAACAAGCTGAAGCTGGATACGATGTACGACAAGCACCATCTTGTTCCGTTCGGCGAGTTTCTGCCGATGGAGCAATTGCTGGACCTGACGCCCGTTGCGGGTTTTGCGGGTTTCCAATGGGGCCCGGGGCCGCGCGTACAACAATCGAGTGTCGTGCCGCCATACGGGGTTATGATCTGCTTTGAAGCGATTTTTCCGTGGTATGCAAAAGGCGAAGGCGATGAATGGATCGTCAATACATCCAATGACGGTTGGTATGGCGATACGCCCGGCCCTTATCAACACCTGACGATGACCCGTTTCAGGGCTGCGGAACAGGGCAAGCCGATTGCCCGTGCAGCTACGACCGGGATATCGGCATTGATTGACCCATACGGGCGTGTGGTAGGCAAAAAACCCTATCAAGAACAGGGGTTTATAGTATCCAAACTACCGAAGCCAACAGATGATCCAACGATTT
>JAGWXJ010000074.1 GCA_018969935.1 Alphaproteobacteria bacterium
TCATTTGGGCTGCAGTCATGTGCGGTACCGTAAGGGAGGGTTGGATAGGTTCAACGCGCCATTATACCTACAGAAAATCCGCTTGTGAATGCGGGTTTTACAAGGGGTTAGCCAATGCCAAGGGCTTTGGCCTGCGCGGTAAATTCAGCGGGTACCGGTGCCAGTATGGTCATGGGCTTGCCGGTTTTGGGGTGCATAAGGGCAATTTCATGGGCATGTAGGTAAAAGTGCTTGCCTGCCTTGGCCCCGTATTTCACATCCCCCCATAAAGGAAAACCTGAAAGCGAGGCATGCACGCGTATCTGGTGTGTACGCCCCGTAAGTGGCCAAAATTCAACAATTGCGGCCCGTCCATCAGGGGCGGTTGTACGTGTCGCATAATCGGTAATGGCGCTTTTGCCGGCTTCGTCATCGCGCTGCACTTTCTCCATATCGGGGCCAGACATGCCTTTGGCAAGCGGCGCGTCAATCCGCCCTTTGGGCTTGGCCGGGGCGGGTGCGGTAATGGCAAGGTATGTCTTTTCAATATCGCGGCCTGCAAAAGCCTCCGTTAGCCTGCGCGCGCACTCCGATGACCGCGCAAGCAGCAATATGCCCGATGTTTCGCGGTCAATACGGTGCACAAGCTTTGGTCGCACACCGTTGGGGCCTGTAAGGGCGTCCAGCATGCCGTCCACATGGCGGGTAATACCGCTGCCGCCCTGTACCGCAAGGCCCGATGGCTTGTTGATGGCAACCATATCCTCGTCCTCGTAAATCACGAGGCCGCGCATGAATTCGCGGTCTTTGTCATTTGTTACCTTTTCGGCAACCTCGGCGTTTGAAAGCATGGGGGGCAAGCGCAATTCCTGCCCCGCTATCAGGCGCGTATCGGGTTTTGCACGTTTGCCGTCTACGCGCACTTGCCCCGTGCGTAAAAGTTTTTGCATTTGCCCGAAACCGACATCGGGAAAATTTTTCTTCAGCCAGCGGTCAAGGCGTTGCCCGTCATCATCGGGCTTGACAGTCGTCATCGGTAAAGGCGCAGGCCAATGGCGCACGCTCCGAGAGAAAGAATAAGGGTTACGCCAATATACACGGCAGCCAGCAAGGGTTTGCGGTCATAAAGCATTAGCACATCAATCGAGAATGCGGAAAAGGTGGTAAACCCGCCAAGCAACCCGACGGTCAGAAATAGCCTGAGGGTCTGGTCCAGCGGGCCACGTGCTTCAAAGGTGGCGATAGTCGCGCCAATAAGGAAGCACCCCAAAACATTCACGATAAGCGTTGCGAAGGGGAATGCGTTGCCCAGCAGTTTCGGGGCGAATATGCCGACCCCATAACGCAGCGCGCTGCCTAGCGCACCGCCTGAAATTACAGCCAAAAGATTCATCATTGCATAGCTCCTACACCAAAAATCCAGCCCTCGGTCCGCAACCGCGCGTCATCCGATGGATACGCATATCGTGGGGGAACCTCTTTGCCGCGTCCACACAAAAAGCGTAAGCCAGCTGCTGCAATAATCGCATCAGCCGCATGGTCGCTGATATCTGCGTTAGGCGCATCGGAGGGTCCGGCCCCAAGCTTCGCCAACACTTTATCAAGTTCAGCAGTCTTTGTAATTTTGGCGTTACCCATACCGGCTAGCCTTATAAAAAGCCGCGGATAGATTTCGCTCACAACCACGGTAGCCTTGTTCTGCTTTTCCTTATCATCAAATGGCCAGAAGGCTACGCGGTGCCCGCAACTTTTTTGCAAGTCATGGGCAAGCCTCATGCCTGCAAGCCCGCCTTTGCCAACCTGCTTGCTATACACAAGCTTGAAAGGGCTCTCCGGCCATCCGTATCCAGAATCGCCGCAAGTTTGTTCGGTAAGCCGTCTGGGCGGGGCAAAAACGGCAGGCCTGTGCAATTCTGTCCAGAAATACGGGGCATAACGCGGGTCACGCCAGAAGTTCCGCGCAAAATAGTTTGGCAAATCCCTGTTGGCGGCATCTACATGCGCCCACTGTTCATAGGCGGTGTGCCCTGTGCCGAAATGGGCTTCACTGACAGCCCGTGCATACCCGAAGTTGCAGTCAATCCCTACAAGAACGCGTTTTGAACCTTCCGCGAGTTGCTTGATGTACTTGCCAACATCGGCGCGTGACCAGTATCCGCTTTTATGTGGGCCGCTAATTACGGATGGGCAAAGGGCGTCATGGCGGCAAGCCGCAACGGCTATGCTTTTTGTATAAACCGTTTCGGCGCCCGACCAGTCTATGGCAATAAAGCTGTCGAAATTGCGCATCAGGAACCGCGCTTTTTGGCCCTTATCGAAGCCCATTCCGCAAGGCGCGACTTTATTTCCTTTTCAAACCCGAAACCGCGCGGGTCATAAAACTGTTCGCGCGCCATCCCGTCGGGGAAATAGTTTTGCCCTGAAAAGCCTTCTTCCGTATCGGGGTCGTAAACATATCCTGCGTGGTATCCCGCATCTTTCATCAGCTTGGTCGGAGCATTCAAAATATGTTTGGGCGGCATCAACGAGCCTGATTTTTTTGCAAATGCCTTGGCTGCGTTATAGGCCACATAGGATGCATTCGATTTAGGCGCTGTCGCGAGATACAAAAGGGCCTCCGCTAGCGCAAGCTCGCCCTCGGGGCTGCCAAGGCGTTCATAGGTGTCCCATGCGGCAATCGTAAGCGGCAAGGCTTGCGGCGATGCAAGGCCGATATCCTCAACGGCCATGCGCACAAGGCGGCGCGCGATATAGCGCGGGTCCTCGCCGCCGTCCAGCATACGGCAAAACCAGTACATCGCGGCATCGGGGTCGGATCCGCGGACAGATTTATGCAGCGCCGATATGAGGTTGTAATGCCCTTCGTCCTTTTTGTCGTAGAGCGGTGCGCGTTTTTGCACGATGCGTATAAGCGCATCGCTGTTCACCATGTCATTCGGTTTTGTCTGCGCAAAAATCTGCTCGGCCATGTTGAGCATGTAACGCCCGTCGCCATCCGCCATGGCCTTCAGGCTGGCGCGCGCGGGCGCATCCAGCGGCAAGGTGCGGCCTGTTTGTGCTTCGGCGCGCGTGATGATTTTTTCAAGCGCCGCATCATCCAGCCTGTTCAGAATAAAAACGGCACAGCGCGAAAGCAAAGCGGCATTCAACTCGAAGGAGGGGTTTTCCGTGGTGGCGCCAACCAGCAAAATCGTGCCGTCTTCCACGTAAGGCAAAAACGCATCCTGCTGCGATTTGTTGAAGCGGTGGATCTCGTCCACAAAAAGCAGGGTCTTGCGCCCTTGTTCGGCGCGCATCTTTGCTTCTTCGAAAACGCGGCGTAAATCCGCAACACCGGCAAAGATGGCCGATAGCTGCACAAAATAGTAATCGCTACCCTCGGCCAGTATGCGGGCAAGAGTGGTTTTGCCGCATCCGGGCGGGCCCCATAAAATAAGCGATGTCAGCGCCTTGTTCTCGACCATACGGGCAAGGGGCCCGTCGGGCCCCAGCAAATGGTCCTGCCCCACAATGTCGGCAAGCGCCTGCGGGCGCAAACGGTCGGCAAGCGGGCGGCTGTCCGCCTTCAAGGGTTCAAACAGGGTATTGGTTTGGGGCATGGCCCCATATATCTAGCGCAGAATAAGCGTTTGGTCACGCCCGCCGCGGCGGATGGTCAAAACCCAGCCGCGCCTTGCATCGTAATTGGCCAAAAGGCCCTCGAGTTTGCTGGTATCCGTCACACGGCGGTTGCCGATGGCAATAATGCCGTCACCCGCCTCAAGGCCCACTTGGTCGGCATTGCTTCCATCCAGTACGGAATACACGACAACGCCGTCTTCCTGCCCTTCAAAACCGAGTTCTTCGATAATGGCAGGTGATACGTTCACAATCGTAGCGCCCTGCAGGATGTTCTGGCCCTTCACGGTAACAGGCGCGCGGCTTGGTATTTCAGGTGGTGGCGATGCCGTAAATTCAATAGCTACATCGCTGCCGTCACGCTTGATGCCGAAGCTGGTATGGGTGCCAATGGGCAGTGTGGCAATACGGTAGCGCAGTTCTTCGGCGTCACGCACGTCACGCCCGCCGATAGATGTAATAAGGTCCCCGCGTTTGAGGCCCGCTTCTTCGGCAGGGCCGCCTTCCGCAACGTCCGATACAAGCGCGCCGCGCGGATGTTCAAGCCCCATGGAGGCCGCAATATCGGCGGTTACGCTCTGGGCGGTAAACCCGAGCCATGGGCGGACAACGCCTGTCTTGGAAACATGGCCGCTGTTTTCGGCGTCAATAACCGCGTGGACCATTTCGGCAGGGATGGCAAACCCGATACCAAGCGAACCTCCGCTTTTTGAAAAGATGGCCGAATTGACACCAACAACGCTGCCGTCCATAGCCACAAGCGGCCCGCCTGAGTTACCGGGGTTGATGGCGGCATCGGTCTGGATAAAAAAGTCGTAATCGTTGATGTCGGTATTGGACCGCGCAAGGGCCGATACAATACCGCTCGTCACGGTTTGCCCGACGCCGAACGGGTTGCCAACGGCTATTACAATATCGCCAACCTCAAGCCCTTCGCTATTGCCAAGCCTGACGGTAGGTAGGGTTTTGCCCTTGGGGTCGATGCGCAAAAGGCCAAGGTCGCTTGGTGTATCTACCAGCACGGTCTTGGCTTCGAATTCCTCGCCGTCATTCATGGCGACAACGATTTCCTGCGCGTCCTTGATAACATGCGCATTGGTAACAATCAGGCCGGAAGTATCGATAATAAAGCCTGAACCCAGCGATTGCTCGACACGCTTGCGCATGGGCGTAAACCCTTCAAAGAAGGGCGCAAAAAACGGGTCATCCGCAAACGGGTTCATGGCCCCGCGTGCAACCACGCGCTTTGTGTAAATATTCACAACGGCGGGGGCCACCTGCTTGACCACAGGCGCATAGGAAAGCTTTACCTGCTGCTCCGATTGCGGGACTGCAACGGGTGCAGCATCCTGCCCAAGGGCAGGCGCGGCAATGGTAATTGCAAGGGCGATGGCCATATAAAGGCGCTTCATGCCCCTATATGTAGTAGCCCATTTTGGCAAAATCTAGGCGATGGCGGGGGTCGCCCCGCCGCTACGTTGGTAAACGGGCCCGACAGCACGCAAAAGAGCATCTGTAACGGCATTTATTTTGGGGGCGTCTATGCACCCGTCACCGTCAATTTTCCATCCGCCTGCAATCCTGACATACGGCGACAGTGCCTCGAGAATGGCGCGTCGCTCCGATATGTTTCCGACTTTGAAGCCCATAAGTTCGCGGTCTTGCGCGCGCGAAACAAGCGATTGCCGCAAGGCCATGCGCTTGTTGGCCAGATTGGCAAGGTCGATATTTTTTAAGAAGTCTGGATGCCTGATGTATCGCTCCACGACATCGCGCACCGCCCTATTGCGGTGCTCCTGCGGTACACTGACAATATCTCGGATCGTCCAGTGTCCCATCGGCCCTTGGGGTTCAAGCAGGCATGCAATGGCGCATGTGCGCGCGTCATTGCTGCGCACGCTGACAAAGTGGATGGGCTCCTTTGCTATCCTGTGTCCGCTTTGCATGATGGTGAAGTCACGCAAATCAAGGCATTCCTTCAGCAGCTCGTCCATGCGGCGTATAGGCACAACGCTATCGAATTCATCAATGCCGTGGATTTCAGGCAAGGACGGGAAGGGGTACTGGATCCCGTTCTCGAATAGTCTGTTGGAATAGATGCGGTCCTTGACCGCCTCGTCCCAGTCATGGCGGTGGACGGCAAATTCATGCGCTGTTTCAAGCAGGCGAAGCGCCGATACGCCCTCGAAAATAACACCTAGAAAACTCTGTTCTTCGTTAAATCTCTCAATCGCGCGGCGTTGCGGTTTGCTGAGTGTACCTGCAATTTCACGGCGCGACGCGCTATCCGCAGATACCATGTGGAAGATATGTTGTAGCGGTATATTGATGCCACGCTTCTTGCTGGCGACAACAATCTTGGGCACAAGTACCGATGCAACAATACGTGCCTTCCAGTCAAAGAGATTGGATATACTCGCGTATCTATAGTGGTCGCGTAAGGTAAAATAACGATAAATCGTTTGCTCTGGTGTCTGGTCACCTGTGTTCATCAGGTCGCGCAATACACGGATGGTATCGCGGCCGACTATCGGCGCAATGCCCTGCGCTGCATCAACAAGTGTTGCAAGTTTATCCCATTCGGCAGGCGTCTGCGGGTCCGGGAAGAGTCCCCCAAGCTGTTCAAGATAGTACCCCAACTGCTTCACGCGTTCGGCATTTCCCGTGCCGATATTCGCCTCGCGCAATGATTTGTAAAATGCAAGGCGCTCCGGCTTTGTAACGCCAAAATAATGCGTAACGACTCTATCTGGGTTGAAACCGCCCTGCGCCATACCCAGCAGTTCATGTGTCGAAAGTGTACGGTCCTGCATCAGCAAAATGATGGGGCAGGCGCGTGCTGCCTGCCGCCATAGGGCTGATGCTTCGGGCTTCTTGTTTCTGGTAAGGAGCGAATAGTTACGCGTGGTAACGCCTGAAGGATTGATGCTTAGGATATCGATAACATCGCCATTCAGCCTGCCTTTGATTTCCTGCAAAAGGTCTTTGCAGGCTTCCGCCATGGCTTCGTCGAAATCCTGCAGGCAGTGCTGTAACAGTTTTTTAATGAAGGCGCGTTTGGGCATGTCTTCGGCGCGTGTTCCAATCACTTCCTCTGCATCTTTCAGCATTTCGGCAATCACGGCATCGCGGCCCGCATTGGCCCCATAAAAACGGTTATGTTCCGTGTTTACGATAAAACGCATGTCGGACACCCATTCCGATGAACTGCGTATATGCCTGACAAGCCTGTCCAGCATGCGGTGCTTTTCAAACAGGGCATCAAAACGCCCGTCTGTCGTGCTCGTGGTTGTGAACATATCGGCAAATTTGCCGCCAAATGTTTCCAGCTTGTCGCGGGGGTCGGTTTTGCCCGATTTGCGTTTGCTATTCAGTTTGCTGAGTGTTGTATGCGCATTGGCATGGCGCCCGAATAACTCTGAATCATCCGGCAGGCGTGTGGCATCCAGCATTTCAAGCCTGCCTTCCGTATCAACGGATATAAGCCTGTAGGCATAAGGCCCGCCACGCATGCAACCAAAGCTGAACACGTAGTGGGTTATGCTGGTATCCTGCCGCTTGCCACCAATTGGCTTGGTTATTTTTCTGGGCACCATTGCATTAGCATGCCGCAAAAAGGCCGGCATGATGGCAGCCATAAAAGTAACGGGGTCTATGCGTAGTGTGTCGTCGTCAAGCTCCCGCAGAAGCGGTTCGAATACACGCCACGCGGGCGGTGGCGCGAATGAGTCGAAAGCGGATTTTGACATGCGCTTTCTCTAGCATGCGATTTTACGAAAAAGCAAAATTAAAAGGGGTTTTTGGCCGAAGGCAGGGCGACAACCAGCCCGTCGAGGTCCTCGCGCATCATGATCTGGCAGGAAAGGCGCGACGTTTTGGTAAGGTCGAAGGCAAGGTCCAGCATGTCTTCTTCTTCCATGCTTTTGCCGCCGTCGGGCAATACTTTGGCATACCAGTCTGGGTGCACAACCACGTGGCAGGTTGCGCAGGCAAGGCTGCCGCCGCATGCGCCTTCTATGTCGTTGATACCTGCCTTGCGCGCAATCTCCATGATGGAAAGGCCGATAGGGGCATCAACGGGCATCTTTGTACCGTCACGCAAAATGAAAGTTATTTGTGCCATGTGCTTTGCAGTTTTTTGTATGTGGCAATGAACGTATCTATTTCGGCTGCTGTCGTAGTCCATCCCAACGAAACACGCAACGCACAACCTGCAAGGGCAGGTGCAATCCCCATCGCTTCCAGCACATGTGACGGCTTGACCGAACCGGATGAGCAGGCAGATCCACTTGAAACGCAAATGCCAGCAAGGTCCAGTGCCATAAGTTGTGTATCGGCAGGTACGCCAGCAAGGGCAAAACACGTAGTGTTGGCAACGCGCGGGGCGTCTTTCCCAAAAACCGTGATGCCTGCAATCTCGCTTTCTATTTTATCACGTAATGCGGCAAGCCTTTGGTAAGCCTTATGGTCCGCAGCCTTGGCCGCCGCCCCCATGCCTGCAATGCCAGCCACGTTTTCAGTGCCAGCGCGCTGGCGGCGTTCTTGCCCGCCGCCGTGTATCAGTTTTACGGGCGGTGCTTTCGGTGCAACCACAAGGGCGCCAACGCCTTGAGGTCCTCCCATTTTATGGGCTGAGAGTGTCAGATAATCCGCTCCAAGTTTTGTAAAGTCGATATCAATGCGGCCCGCAGCCTGCACGCCGTCGCAATGGAATTTGGCACCGGCCTCATGTGCCAAGGCGGCAAGATTTTGAATAGGCTGGATAACACCCGTTTCGTTATTCACAAGCATGATGCTGACAAGCGCAGGCTTATGCGTATTCAACATGTCTTGATATGCATCTGTATCTATAAGGCCGCTGGGGAGGGTTGGAATACGTAGCGCATCTGGCGCGGCTTCTATAACAGACGGGTGCTCGCAACTGCCTGTCATAACCATGCTATTGGCAAAATGTTTGATGACGGTGTTATTTGCCTCGGTGGCGCCGCTTGTAAAAATTACTGATTTTGGGTCAGCCTTGATAAGTGTCGCAACAGCTTGCCGCGCCCCCTCGACGATACTCCGTGCGCCACGCCCCGCCGCATGGACGGAAGACGCATTGCCAACACCGGCCATAGAAGCGCTGACTGCTTCAACAGCTACCGGCAAAGCGGGTGTGGTTGCGTTGTGGTCCAGATAGATCATGCGCTAAAAGCCCTCAAGTAGGGCTTTTTAGCTGATCACTCCGTCAACCGAAAGGTTTTTTGATAAACATCCGAACGCTCGGTTATGACGTCTTCAAGTGAAATAGCCTCGAGTTTCTTGAAAACGAAGCTGCCTACGTGCTCCCACAGGATCTCGGTGCTTGGATCCGTTTGGCGCTGGCGGCGGATGTTGCCGCCCAGCTTGTTGGTATCATGCGAATCGTCAGCCGCGCGGATAATAGCGGCAACACTGATTTCAGAAGCTGGTTTTGCCAGTTCGTAACCGCCGCCGGGGCCACGATGGCTTTTAACAAGCCCGTGCCTACGAAGGCCTGCGAA
>JAGWXJ010000075.1 GCA_018969935.1 Alphaproteobacteria bacterium
GGTCAGGTACCAGCGGCGTTCAATGGTGCCTGCTTCAAACAGCATGGTGGCTGATTTGTTAAGGGTCCGGCCATAGCTGGGGATCATCCGCTGGATTTCGACCGTCCATTGGTTGTAATCCATATCCAGAAGCTTCTCGCGCACGATATCGTTGAAAACCATCCATTCGCGCACGCCAACGCGGCCACCGCCAACTTTGGGCACCAGCGCCTGCGTGACAACCATGCGCAATGTTTCCATGAGGGCGTAGGCGCGTTCCGCGCGCTCGTCCGGCTCGAAGGTCGAAATCATGCGGCGGATGGTTGCGGCAACGCCCGTGGTATGTGTCGTGGTGTAAACGGCGTGGCCCGTCTGGCCTGCTTCAATGGCGGCGGAAATGGTTTCACGGTCACGCGCTTCGCCTACCAGAATAATATTCGGTTTGCGGCGCAAGGCGTTACGCACGCCCGCGGCAAAGTTTGGCAGGTGGCGCGGGATTTCAGACTGTGCGACAACCGAGTGAGGCGAGGCAATGGTATCGTACGTAAATTCGATAGGCGCCTCGTAAGTCAGCATCTTGCCGCAACCGTGGCGGCGTTCCAGCAGCATGCGGCAGCCTGATGCAAGCAGAGTCGTTTTACCGGAACCTGTTGGGCCCGTGATAATCACCATGCCTTGGCGGGGTGACCAGTTCTTGACGATGTCTTCCTCGATGCCAAGCGCCTCCATCGTCGGCGGTTCGGCAGGCAAAACACGCATGGTGATTTGCGCGGCATCGCGCCCTTTGGACAGGATGGCCGTGATATTGACGCGGAAGCGGTAGCGCGTGTAGCGGTCAGGGCGGATCTCATAGGAAACATCAAGGTCGTCGCCGCTGGCAAGGCGCGCCTGTGCCTCGGGCCCGTAAATTTTGGTAAGCACGATGGCCATATCGGCGGCATCCATGGGGCGGAACGTGCCAGGGAAAAGCTTGCCCGAAATCTCGTTATAAACAGGCCTATCGCTCTGCCATGTAATGTCGCTGGAGCCTTGCTTCACGCACCACAGCAAAAACGGGTCGATATGGTCCTCAAGAAAACGTGTCGGTTCGTCGGGCCAGGTTTGGCCTGCACCTGATTGTCCTTTGAGTAGGCTTATCGGCTTGCGGGTCGCCATTGGTTTGAGTCAGTCTGGAGTTGGGATGGGCCTGTAATCTGCAGGGCACGGTCGCCAACACGCATCTCCTTGCCACCACCGGTAACCCCGCGGTCGGTCTGGAGCGTGTAGGGAGGCGAAACGATCCCCTGCGCTAGCAGCATACGGTAACGGATCATTCCGTTAAAGTCCGAATTGAGGCGATCAAGGTCAGCCTGGAAAATTTCCTCGGCTTGCTCGACGCCCTCATCCCAACCCTTTTTAAGGGCATCAATCCAGAATTGTTTTTCTTCATCCGTCGTCGGGTACAAAACCGAAGGCGGCGGGTCGATATCGCCCCAATCGCGCTCAAGGTAGGCGCGCCAGTTGCGCGGTGCGGCCACGATTTTGGCATCCACATTGATATTGTAAATACGGTCGGCCACGGCGGCGGTTTGCCCTTGGTCCTCGATGATCATGGCGTCTTCCGACTCTGCAATCACCGGCGGCTCGATCAGCAAACCCGATGGCGCGGGAATAAGCAGGCGTTTGAAGTCATAAATACGGTCCAGATACGCTTCCTGCAGTTTCAGGGTCTGGCGGATCTCGAAAGTACGGCTGGCAAGGCCGGCGCGGGCACCATACGAGAGCGCCGCTTCCCGAATGCCCTCCATACGGATTTCCTGATTTTCCTCTTTCGGGCGTTCTTTGCCCGAAATCTGGACGTTCATCAGTTCTTCAAGTGTAGGCGGCTGTTCCGGGTTGCCGTTGGCGTCATAGCTCTGCGCAAAAACAGGCGCACCCGTAAAAAACATAAGGGCAGCAATGGAAAGGGCCAGCCTGAAGGTACGCGCAAAAGCCATGGCGCTTACCCCCTTCTGCCTCTGCGGCGCGGCGCTTCGGAAGTGGCGCCGTTGACGGTGGAGGAGTAAATGATTTCCACGGCGCGGCGGTTCGCATCGAGTTTCAGATCGGCGCGGCTGCCCATCTGGAGGCCGATATCGCGCAGCACTTCAATCATCGGCTGGTTGTAGACATCAAGCGTCACGATGATGGGTGAAGGCGGCTGGTCGCCAACAGTTTTGAAGGTGTAGCCCGCCCACGATGCAATATCGGCTGCAACCGGCTCTACTGGGCCAGCCCACGAGAAGGTAACAGGGCGTTGCAATTCCATCGGTGCATTGGGAATGGTGGATGCGGCAGCGGCTGCGGAAGGCGTGCGCACAAGCTCAACCGATGCAAGGCCTTCAAGCGCTTTGGTCGCGCGCTCGGCGGCATCGGCAATCATGATGGTGGTTTTGTCGGGCTCGGCCACGACTTGGGGTTTGGTATCCTGCGAGCCGCCAAAGCCGCCACCCGCACCGGGAAAGCCGCTGCAACCCGTAAGGGCAAGCGAAAGCACAAGGCACAAAAGACTGCCTTTTGCGCGTCTGAGTTGTGAAACAAGTCCCGAATTCAACACGTTTTTTACCCTTCAACTATCCAAAACAGTAAAGGCCGCCGCACCGGCTAACAAGGGCGGCAAGCAGCTTTTTAACCTTTATCCTCAGACTCCTTCTGAGTTTCCAGAGCCACACGTTTAGCCGGGCTCTTGCCTGCCGCCATTTTGGGCGACGCATCGCGGACGCTGGGCACGGCTGATTTGGCTAAAAGCCCCTTCTTGCGCATGACGTCTACAACTTTGCTCTTGTACCGCAGGCCCTTGGAAGGCGTGCGTGAATGGTAATGGGCAACCGCCTTGGCAAGCGAGCCCGTTTCGGTCAGGTGCTGGCGCAAAATCCATGCGGCCACGTTTACATTGGTGCAACCGTCATCGCGCAGCAGCTTCCATGCCGTCTTGCGCGATACTTTCCAGTTGTCTGCCAGTTCGGGCACCCACAGGCTGTTGATCTGCATCGGGCCAAGGTCGTAAGTGCCGTTGGTGTTGGCCACCTGCTGGCCAATGCGCCCGCCTTCGACATGCAAAATGCCCACCAGCACTTGCGGCGGAACGGCGTAGGTTTGCGCGGCTATCATCAGGCAGGCTGCAAAAATGTGATTGATCATGCGGCCTCCCCTGATGCGGATTCGTCCTTCTTCTTGACGAAGAATGACATGGGGTTTCCGGGAATACCCTGCGGTTTTTCCGGTGCAGCAGGTGCTTCGGCAGGCGCTGAAGGTTGGGGCGTTGCGGCACGCGGAGCTGCCGGTGCGGCAACCGAAGGGCCGGTCATGAAACCGATAACCGCGCGCAGTACATCAAGCCCGTCTTCAAAACGTTTCCAGATCTGGTCAAGCAAAACATCCGGTGCGGGCGGCTGCTTGATTTGCCCTTGCGCAAGGGCCTGTTGCATGCGGTCCATTTCAATTTCGCAGGAACGCGCCAGAAGTTTCGAGCATCCGCGCAGGAAAGCGAGCTCGCGCTGGGCAAAAAGGTCAGGCCCGCCGTTGGGGCCCGCCGAAAAAGCGTCGGCAAGGGCGGTCGCCTTGTCGCACAGTTTTTCACCAAGGTGGCGGATAACCGAATTGTCATCCATGCCGAAGGGGAAACGCATGACAGCTTGAATGAACGGCGTCAAAGCCTCGACGCGCGCGGCAACAGTGTCCGTATCGTCGGCATCTTCATCCGGCAAAAGCGCAAAGGAATCGGCAAGGCTCAGGATACCGTCAAAAGCGATACCAAGGCGGCGGTTGAAACCTTCATCGGGGAATTGCCCTGAAAGAACATAGTTCTGGGCAATAATGGCCGCTGCAAGGGTAGAGGCTTTAAGGCGCACGGCCTCGGCTTCTTCCTGTGTTGCAGGCGCAAGTTTCGTGGAGAGCTGGCTACCGGCGGTGATACTGGCTGAAAGGAGCGCGGCAAAATTTTTGGCAGAATCCTCGTCCGCATGGCCGCCCGATGGGGGCTGCCAAGCCATGAGCTCCGTGACCGCACCGATAAGCGGTACGCCAAGAGCTTCGAAGACACGCAGGAGAGCCTGCGCCTGTTTCGACTCACGAGTCATAGGCAATTATTGACCGCCATATTAACAGGGGCAAAGACCTTTTAAGTCTTTGACACATCCCCTTTTTATTAATTTTATCCACATTTAAGGTTATGGAATGGCTAATGTCCAGAACTTTTATTACCGGCCCGTCAAATCGGCGGCCACGGTGGCCAGATCCTGCGGCCTTCCGCGGATCAGCTGTATCTGGCCCGATTTGGCCGAACGGTACAGGATGATGGGCGTAGCCGTCAGGTTCCAGTTCTTCATAATCTGGGTGTTTTGCGAAACTGCGGCAGTGTTGACCGTATCCGATACCGGCAGGGCCTTATCATCACCCTTTGCGTAGTTCACAAAACGTTGTGCGCCGTCAGCACTGGCAAGGGCCGAAGCCGCCTGTTTAAGGGATTCATCCGTAAATCCTACGGGGATAACGCGTACGGCAAGGCGCCCGCCTGCAACCATCGGCTCCACATCCTTCAGGAAATTCTGGCAATGCGGGCAGTTGGGGTCGACGAATGCGTAAAGCATCGGCGCGTTGGGTTGGCCGTAGGTAAGGCCTGCGGCGCTTTGCATCTCGGCAAGCAAAACGGCAGCGGGGCCGGTTGTTTGCTGGTTGGGGTTGGGCTCGGGCGCGGCGGGGGCAAGGTCCGCAATATTGGCAGTCGGCACCATCGATGAAAGTGGCGCTGGTGTCTGCGTTTGGTTGGGTGCAGGTACTGCAGTCAGCGGGGCTGCGGGGGCGGGTGTCATGGCAGGGGCGCTTTGCGCGGTTTTAGGCTGGACCATGTCCTGCAGGTCCGCCTTGGCGCCCGTTTCAAGGCGCTTGAGTTGCTCGCCCGTAATCATGGTGCCGTTTTCATCAAACAGGAAACCCATGACAACGGCCTTGCCGTCCTCGGTCGAGTAATAGAATTCGGGCTGGCTCTCGCGCACCATCACCCAGCCGTTAAGGCTCTCGAATTTACCAAGGAAGAATACTTGTGCCCCTGCCTTTTGTTGTTCCTGCAGCGGCTTGGGCACAGGCGGAATATCGAGGCCTGCAATCGGGTTCTGGGCAAGGGCTGCAAAGGGAATGAAGGCTGCCATCGCAAGGGCAAGGACAAAACGGCGGATCATGAAATCTCCATCATAGGAAAACCAGAATGACGCCAGTGTATCCGAACACATGCCCGTTGCATATCTCTGCCGCGGTATAAAATCCCGCCATCGGTATGTCGCCCATAACGTCTTTTATAATGCCTGCTTCGTCGTCGCCCTCACCCATCGGCATACGCGCCCCGCAACCAAAATACAAAATGCCCTTGGGCTGCAGATTGGAGGGGGAGCCTGAATCGCGCCGTGCGCGTATGTGCAGGTTTTTAAGTGTTTGCGAAAGGTCTGAGAGGGCAGCCATACGGTCTCGGTACACAAACTGTATGGTATCTCCGCGCGCCATGTGGTGTTGCACGGTTATGGTTTGCATGGCTTCATCGGCGTGCGCGATGCTGCGTACGAGAAGTGCACTATTGTCAGAGGCGGGCACAGGAAAGGCGGCATGGATTTGCAAATGGCGCTCGTCCTGCTGCGTTTCCGGAAGGTCGATGGATGCAATCGCATCCCGCAAAAACATGAAAGCCGGCTGGTCGTCGATGGAGTGGATGATGTGGTCGTGGCACTCGGTTATGCGCCCTGGCTTACCGGCGGGCAAGCACCCGTAGGACGTGGCGGTCATCAGCCGTATATCGCCATCAAGCACAACGCCCGACAGCCCCGCCGTTTTCTCGAGTTGCCCGTCATGGATGTGCATGCCGCTCTCAAGCCCTGAAAAACCCCCGATGGTATAAAGCCCTTCGCGGTCCCTTAAAGCTGCAAGCCTGCTGGCAGCCGTTGGCCCGCCTATGCCGTGCACCAGCGCGGCACCCGCCATATGCCCTGTAAGCCAGTTGCGAAGCGTGTCGGGCAACTGCATATCGTCATCCTGCATCGAAAAACCGCAGCTACTACCCGCTGGCAGCCGCCCTATCATGACGCATGCGGCAGGTGTATCGACAAAACTACGCCCGCCCCCGCAAATGCCGGGGCCGGCAGCGCCATACCAGTTTTGGATGCGGGTTACGTTTTTAAGAAGCGCCAGCAACGAAGCTGCATCCTCGCCAAGCGCATAAGTCGTATAAAGGAAACCGGTATTCATGCCGTCATCGGGGGTGCGGATACCCTCAATGGTTTCCAGAATCTTTCTGCCAATGTCGCGCCAGTCGGTGCCCCGCGCGGTCGCGCTGGCAAATAGGCTGGAGGTCTGCAGGATGGCGCTCATATCTGGCAAACACGCTAGCACGAAAATCAGGTCCGTATTCAGTTGAAAATCGGGGGGTTGCTTATAGTATCTATGCAACTGGCGGCCTATTGCCGTCCGTAAAAAGGAGATTTGAAATGTTTGATCGTTCGCAGAACCCCGCAACCGCCACCACCGGGGCCGTTGCCTTTGACGAGGGCCTACGTTCGCACTTCCGTAAAGTCTATAACACCATGGCTATCGGCCTTGTGGTCACGGGCCTTGTTGCCATGGTTGCATCCGGCGTACCCGCAATTGCCACGCTGTTCACCAAACCTATGTTTGCCATCATCTTCGCGTTCCTTCCCATGGTGGCAGGTATGGCGCTGTTTAATGGTGGCGCGCTGATGAACAAATCCGCAGCCGATCTCAATGGCCGTTTTTATATTTTCTCGGCCATCTTCGGTTTCTGCATGACCCCTATCTTCTTGGTGTATGCAGGCGCTGACCTTGCACGTGCGTTTTTCATCACGGCAGCAACCTTTGCTGCAACATCCATCTGGTCCTACACCACGAAGGCTGACCTCTCTAAATTCGGGGGCTTCCTGTTCATGGGCGTTATCGGCCTCATGATTGCGATTGTGGTCAACCTGTTCCTGCAATCGACAATGATGGACTTCATCATCAGCTGCGCGGGCGTGCTTATCTATACGGGCCTTGTGGCATTTGATACCCAGAACCTCAAGGAAACCTATGCCCAGTCCTACGGCGATGAAGCCAATAACAAGATGGCGGTTATGGGCGCACTGAGCCTGTACATGAACTTCATCATGCTCTTCCAGTTCATCCTGCGCTTGCTTTCCAGCAACCGTAACTAATAAAATCAGATAAGCAAAAAGCCCGCCATAATGGCGGGCTTTTTTTTGAAGGGCGTGGTCCCCGCAAATAAGAGCCGTGACTACGGCTCCGCGAGCTTATGCGAGCGAGGGGGGGAGCGAGTGGAACGAGTGGGGGCTTGGCCCCCGCATATTTCTAGTGATGTACCTGAATGCGTTTCTGGCGCGGCGGGTCGGCGGCGACAACTTGGTTACGGCCATTGCCCTTGGCTTTGTAAAGCGCGGCGTCTGCCCGCTCGATAAGCTCGGCAATCTTTTCATTCTGGCCCAGCTGGGCGGCGCCAACGGACATCGTGATTTTGCCAAGGCGATCACCTGTATTGCGGTTCATGATTTCCTTCACGGCAACGGCCTCGCGAAGGGCATTGCCCAGTTTTACAGCACCATCAAGCATGGTTTCAGGCAACACAACCGCAAATTCTTCACCGCCGTAGCGGGCGGGCAAGTCACGGCCTTTAACGCCGTCCTTAAGTGTACGGGCAACAAGTTTCAACACTTGGTCACCCACTTGGTGCCCATAGTTGTCGTTAAAGCTCTTGAAGTGGTCGATATCGATCATCAGCAGTGAAAGCGGCCTGCTCTCGGAATGTGCCTCCGATACCATGCGGTACGATTCCACATCGAAAAGTTTGCGGTTGGAAATGCCCGTAAGGGCATCGGTCATGGCCTCCTTACGGATGGTTTCCATTTCCTCGCGCAACTGTTGCATAACGGATGACGACTGCGTCAGGCGTGTTTCAAGTGCCTTGTTCTCCTCGATCATCTTTTTGGCCTGCATCATCATCTGCTGGGCCACGGCCTTCATCTCGTCGGCTGATTTGGCTTTGGTGAAAGCGGTCGCAACGTTCTCGATATTGCCCGAATAATCGGCCGTTTTGTTTTTGACGACGGTCGCAGCCGACGACACGTTGGTAATGGTTTCAGCAACAAGGCCTTCGGCTTTTGCCAAAGCTTCCTCGGAACGCAGGTTGGTGTTCAGGAGTTTGTTGTGTAGTTCGATGCAGCGCTCTTCCGACATCTCGTGCCCGCCTTTGAGCATGATATCGATGGCGCGCGTAACTTCGGCGTCAATGCCGCTTTCATAGACGTACCAAAGCTCGAAAATCGAGGGCGTCGGCGGAATGCCAAGCTTGCTGATACGCTCGAGCGCCTTCTCTGAGTAGGTACGGGCCTTGCTTAGCGAGTGGTTGTATTTCATGGAATGCCCCTGCAATGCGAATGCGTGCCGGAATCGGACCGCAAAAAAGTAACACTATCACCTTGATTGATACAGGTGATTTGTTACCGCACCGTTAACACCCACAACGATAGCAAATAAATGATACTATTATGTTAATCAGATCCACTTGGATGAAGGATCGAACGTTTCCGTCGGTGCGTTGGTCAAAGTCGGCACAATATCCTCGACGGTATCGACAACCGTAATCAGGCGGCGGTCTTCCTCGCGCATGAATTTACCGGCAATCACGTTCTCGATCATGGCAATGAACGGCGTCCAGTACCCGTCCACATTACAGATGATGATGGGCTTGTCATGGATGCCAAGCTGCTTCCATGTCATGACCTCGCAAAGTTCGTCCAGCGTGCCGATACCGCCGGGCATCACCACGAACGCATCCGATTTGCTGACCATCATTTGCTTGCGCGTGTGCATTGAATCCACCACATGCAGCTCGGTCAGACCGTCATGGGAAACTTCCCGTTTGGAAATATGCTCGGGGATGATGCCAATAACCTTCCCTCCGCTGGACATAACGGATTCGGCAAGAATACCCATAAGCCCGACGCGGCCACCCCCGTAAACAAGGGTCATATTGGCCTTGGCCATCAG
>JAGWXJ010000076.1 GCA_018969935.1 Alphaproteobacteria bacterium
CGATTACTGCAAAAAATGCCGCTTCGATCCTGATATAAAGGCAGGCCCAAAGGCTTGTCCGTTCAATTACCTCTATTGGGACTTCATGATCAGAAACAGGGATGTCTTGGGCGGCAATCCGCGTTTGGGTTATACCTATAAAAATCTTGCACGCATGGACGATGCGCGCATAAGCGAAATAAAATCCGATGCTGCTGCCTTCTTCGTTGCCAATGGTATGGAAGAGTTATGAAGGGCGTAAAAAAATCCGATCTTCCATCAAAGGTATGCCCTGCATGCAAGCGCCCGTTTTCTTGGCGCAAGAAATGGGAACGTGACTGGAATAATGTCGTCTATTGTTCCGAGAGATGCCGTCGGGCATAGCCTGAAAACTGGTGCCGTTGATAGGATTTGAACCTACGACCCTCGCATTACGAATGCGATGCTCTACCCCTGAGCTACAACGGCCCGATGATGGCTGCGACCTGCTTTATGGATTTCGCGCGGTGCAGCGTGACATGCGAAGCGCTACTCTCTTAAAGTTTTTCAGCTTGTGATGCAAATACCAAAAAATTTGACATAAAGCAAAATGAAATTCTAAGACTGTATATCCCGATTTGGACAGGAGAGAGAAATATGGCTCAAAAGAAACAGGACCGTAAACCCGGCATTCAGGAACTTACGCGCGCGGCAAACGCGGCGGGCTTCGCCATGGCCACCATGGAACCCGAGGAAACGGTGCGTGAAGTTCCCGCGGCCCCATTGGACTACGTGAAGGCATCGGCCCCTGCCGCAAAGGCCGTTGTTGCCAAAGCGCCAGCAACGGGCGGTCTGTTCTCGGGCTGGTCCTTCTTCGGCGCGCGCCCCGCTTAAGCTTGCAATTTGGGCCAAGGCCCATTACATCATCCATCGGGAAGTCGGCGGTAGGCGCTCGTATCGCCAACCCGGCCAGGGCCGAAAGGCAGCAACCGTAACGAATTCGACGGGTTATTGTCCGGCTTCCCACTTTATAATCCCCTACATGCCGTAATGCTTCAGCCCCAACAGATATTGGGGGTAACCTGTCCGCTCCGTTGCGGGCCGCAGGGAAAGACTTTAAAACAGGATTATGGCCTCAACCGAATCGTCCCCATACCGCGTCCTCGCGCGTAAATACCGCCCGCGTCACTTCGATGAACTCATCGGGCAGGATGCCCTTGTGCGCACGCTTCGCAATGCCATTACATCGGGCCGTATTGCCCACGCCTTTATGCTCACGGGCGTCCGCGGTGTCGGTAAAACAACGACCGCACGTATCATTGCAAAAGCCCTCAATTACACGGGGCCTGATGGCAAATCCGGCCCAACCACAGGCCCCACGGATGACTGCGCCATTTGTCAGGCCATTGCCGAAGACAGGCACCCTGACGTCATGGAAATGGATGCCGCCTCCCGCACCGGCATCGACGATATCCGCGAGATTCTGGATGGCGTACGCTACGCGCCAACTTCGGCCCGCTACAAAATCTACATCATCGACGAAGTGCATATGCTCTCGAAAGCGGCGTTCAACGCGCTGCTCAAAACCCTTGAGGAACCGCCGGCGCACGTCAAATTCATCTTTGCCACGACCGAAATCCGCAAGGTGCCCGTAACAGTCCTCTCCCGCTGCCAACGCTTTGATTTGCGCCGTGTTGACGCCGATGTACTGGCCGCGCACTTCAAATCGATTTGCGAAAAAGAAAGCGTAGGGGCGGAAGCCGAAGCCCTTGATATCATCGCGCGCGCGGCCGATGGATCGGTGCGCGACGGCCTGAGCCTGCTCGATCAGGCTATCGCCTTGGGCCACAACGAAGTAAAGGCCGAGGAAGTGACGCGCATGCTCGGTTTGGCCGACCGTTCGCTCACGCTTTCCCTGTTTGCAGCAGTAATGGCAGGCCACGCCAGCGAGGCGCTCGCCATCATGGACCGTCAGCATCAGGCCGGCGGCGACCCGCTTGTCGTGCTGCAGGATTTGCTGGAAATCACGCACGACATCACGCTCCTGCGCGCCATGGAAGCGCGCGATGAAGCCTTCAAACACACATCCTTGCCGGTGTCTGATACCGCACGTTGCAAAACGTTGGCGCGTGATATCGCCATGCCAAACCTGCAGCGCGCATGGGCTATTTTGCTCAAAGGCTTGCAGGAAGCCCAGCACGCACCCGATGCTAAGGCAGCCGCCGAGATGGCCGTCATGCGCCTCATTTACGCAGCCGAATTGCCGGATCCCGCAAGGCTTATCCGCGATATCCAGTCTGGTGCCATACCCGCGGGCGGCGGCGCGCTAGAGGCACGTACGCCTAGCGTACACAGCCCTATGGCCTCTGATTCTGGCGCTGGCCCCACGCTCATGGCCATATCGGGGGGTGGCGGTGCCATGGCTCTACGTAAGGCCGAGCCCGTAATGCTCGTAGCCGCCGATGCACTGCCCCAGCCCGATACATTCGAGGCGCTGGTAACGCTGTGTGAAGATAAGGGCGAGATGCTGCTCGCAAGCCAGCTCGTCAATTATGCGCACCCCGTGCGCTTTGAGGTTGGCCGCTTTGATTTCCGCCCCGCACCCGAGGCGCCTGCCAACATTGCCCAACGCCTTACAAGCCTCCTGCAAACATGGACGGGCACACGCTGGATGATCAGTATTTCAACAGCGGCTGGTGATGCAACGCTCTCGCAGAAAAAGCAGGAAGCCAAGGAAAACTTGCGCAAATCCGTCCTTGAAAGCCCGCACGTCAAAGCCGTTCTCGCGGCCTTTCCGGGTGCCGAAATCCATTCCATCAAAAAAGGCGAATAACAATGAACATCATGCAGATTATGCAGCAGGCCAAGGTCATGCAGACCAAAATGGCCGAGATGCAGGAACGTATGGGCGAAGAACGTGTGACGGGCAGCGCGGGCAATGGCGCCGTACAAGTTGTCATGACATGCAAGGGCCGCGTCGATAGCGTCAAGATCGACCCCAGGTTCATGGACCCGAAGGACCCGGAATTGCTGGAGGATCTGGTTAAGGCCGCAGTCAACGAAGCCCGTAAAAAAGGTGATGATGCCATGGCTGCCGAAACGAAAAAGATGATGGAGGACATGGGCCTCCCCGCAAACGCCAAGCTGCCCTTCTGATGAAAATCCTGACATGGAACATAAACTCGGTTCGTCTGCGCGCGCCGCTAGCCCTCAGGATTATTGCCGAACTGGGGCCCGATATCGTGTGTTTGCAGGAAACCAAATGCCCCGATGAACAATTCCCGCTGAAGGAGTTCACAAAGGCCGGCTACGGGCACGCCCACTACCATGGCATGAAGGGCTATAACGGTGTGGCCGTCCTCTCCAAAATTCCGTTCCATGCCGTACGCAAGTGGGATAGGGTCAGCAAATCCGATTGCCGGCACATCGCCATCGAAATTAATAGCCAGAAATTCAAAAAACCAGTCCAGATCCACAATCTGTACGTCCCTGCAGGTGGCGATATCCCTGATGTTACGGCCAACGATAAATTCGCGCACAAACTCGATTTTGTTGACGAATTAAAGTCGTTTTTTGCCTCGTCGTACGCGCATACGGACCCCATGGTCGCCGTTGGTGATTTCAATATCGCCCCGCTCGAGCATGATGTCTGGTCCCACAAGCAATTGCTAGATGTCGTATCCCACACACCAATCGAAGTTGAAAAACTGACAGCCATGTTTGAAAGCGTCGGCTGGGTAGATGCCATCCGTACGTTCGTGCCGGAAAATGAAAAACTCTACACATGGTGGTCCTACAGAAACCGCGACTGGAAAATCTCCAACCGTGGCCGCAGGCTCGATCACATCTGGGTAACCGAGCCCCTTAAAACGCACCTCAAGGGCTACACCGTCTTCAAAGAGGCCCGCGACTGGCAGCAGCCAAGCGACCACGTGCCCGTAATGGCCGAAATCGACCTCTGATATCCCCTAAGCTTGCGCAATTCCTCGAATATCTGTACTTATCCACAGCATGGAAAAGCTGAAGGAATACCGCGCCAAAATTGACGAGCTGGATGAGAAAATCATCAGCCTGATCGTCGAGCGTTTCGGGGTCGTCCGTGCCGTAGGCAAATGGAAGGCCGAGAACAACGTGCCTGTCGTCCAGTCCGCAAGGGCCGAGGAAGTAAAGGCAAGGGCAGCAGCATTGGCATCGGCCAAGGGTCTGGACGGTCAGCTCCTGCGCGATATCTATACCCTCATCATCGATCACGCCCATGTGGTCGAGGACGATATCGTAGACGGGAAAACGGAATGAAGGGATTTGCCAGAACATTTATCCTCATGGCAGCCATGACAGCGCTGTTCATGGGGGTCGGTATGCTTGTCGGTGGCCGTGCAGGGGCCATGATTGCTTTCGCGCTGGCGGCAGTCATGAATATGGTCGCCTACTGGAACAGCGACAAAATGGTGCTGGCCTACTATAAAGCCCGTCCGGCAGATGACACGGTATCGCCGGGGTTATTGGCGCTGGTAAAGCAGCTGGCAAACAATGCAGGCCTGCCCACCCCCAAAACCTACATCATCGATAACGACCAACCCAACGCCTTCGCAACAGGCCGTAACCCTGAAAACGCTGCCGTTGCCATCACGACCGGTCTTATGCAAAGGCTGACGATGGCCGAGATTGCGGGTGTGCTCGCCCACGAACTCGCACACATCAAAAACCGCGATACCCTGACCATGACCATAACGGCAACTTTGGCAGGGGCTGTGGGCATGCTGGGTAATATGGCAATGTTTATGGGCGCAGGCGGGCAAGATGGTAGGCGCCATCCTCTTTTAGGGCTTTTGGTCATGATTTTTGCTCCGCTGGCAGCCGCGCTTGTGCAAATGGCCGTCAGCCGTAGCCGCGAATACGAGGCAGATCGCATCGGCGCCGAGATATGCGGTAAGCCGGTATGGCTGGCCGATGCCCTTGAAAAGATTGCAGGAAACGCCCACGCTATCGACAACACCGCAGCAGAACAAAACCCTGCAACGGCCCACATGTTCATCATCAACCCGCTGCACTTGCATGCGGTTGATGGCCTCTTTGCAAGCCACCCGCCAACGTCTGAAAGGGTCGCACGCCTGCGTGCCATGGCCCAAAATGGCTGAATCATCCAAGCTAAATCAAGGGGTTGATACACGTGTAGCGGCGACACATGTTCTTGCAGCTGTTTTCGATAAACACCAGACAATCGACGAAGCTCTAGACAAAGTCGGCGCAAAATATCGTCTTTCAGATGCTGACAGGCGGCTGGTTCACGCCATATCAGGCTTTGTTTTCAGGAACTTGGGTTTCATCGACCAAACGCTCCTCACGGTGATGAACCGAAAACGCGCCCCATCCCCCAAGCTGCTGCATCAGCTATTAAGGGTAGGGGTTGCCCAGCTCATGTACATGGATGTGGCCGAGCATGCAGCCGTTCATGCCACTGTTTCGGCGTGTGGGTCACTGCACCTGTCGCGCCAAAAAGGTCTTGTTAATGCGGTACTTAGGTCGGTTCAGCGCCAGCGTCAGCAGCTTTTGGCAAAGCCGTCGCTGCCACTCGATACGCTCCCCGAATGGTTGCGCAATCGCTGGATTTCCACTTATGGAGAATCTGTCGCGAGGGATTTAGCGACCGCCATGAAGAAGGAAGCGCCGATTGATGTGTGCGTAAAGGATGCTAATGCACTACTTCAATGGGGTCAGCAGCTGGGTGGTGAATGTATCGGTATACAGTCAGTGCGCATGCCTTCTGATGCGGCCCATATCGTATCATGGCATGGTTTTGAAGACGGTGCGTGGTGGATACAGGACATAGCAGCTACATTGCCAATCAATATGTTAGGCGAAGTTTCAGGTAAATCAGTTCTGGATATGTGCGCAGCTCCAGGCGGTAAGTCCATGCAACTGGCTGCCAAAGGCGCAAAGGTCACTGCACTGGATGTATCCGCCGCAAGGATGCAACGCGTCCTCGAAAACATTGCAAGATGCAAACTGGAGCATGAGGTGAAAACTGTGGTCGCAGACGCAACGACATGGTGCGCCGACTCTGAGTTCGACATTGTGGTACTCGATGCGCCTTGTTCATCAACGGGTACTTTAAGGCGTCACCCTGAACTCCCTTGGAATCATGATAAAAATCAGCTTGAAAAAACATGTGCGTCACAGCGCCTCTTGTTGAAACGCGCATCGAATCTGCTCCGCTCTCAGGGTTATTTGCTCTACTGCACATGCTCGTTGGAGGTAGAAGAGGGGGAGAATCAGATCGAAGCATTCCTCGCTGAAAATAGTAACTTCAAGGAGATAGCTGAAATTCCTTTACCGGTTCAGCCCTACTTAAAGCGCGGACTCAAAGGAATTGGCTGGCGGGCATATCCCACGCTTTTGGCCAGCAGAGGCGGCATGGATGGTTTCTTCATCGCGCTTCTACAAAAACAATAAAAATCAGAGAGCTGCGTTGATTAGCGTAGCTTGAATCCGTATACTGTCAAAAGGTTGTCACCGCATGCGAGGTGCAGCCAGTAATCCTAAATTTTTCAAAGTGATATGAGCGCAAACTCCAAAATTCGTGTGGCCCCGTCGATTCTCTCGGCTGATTTTTCAAAACTCGGGGAGGAGATTAAGGCAATTGATGCCGCCGGCGCCGACTATATTCACGTCGATGTGATGGATGGTCACTTCGTACCCAATATCACGATCGGCCCCAACGTGGTTGCAGCCATCCGCCCCTACACCAAAAAGGTGATGGATGTACACCTGATGATCGCCCCCGCCGATCCCTTCCTCGAAGCATTCGCAAAAGCCGGCGCCGATATTATTACAATTCACCCGCAGGCAGGCCCGCACCTTCATCGCTCGCTGCAGACTATCAAGGCTCTCGGTAAAAAAGCGGGCGTGGCCCTCAACCCCGCAACCCCGGTCGATGAAATTGACCACATTATGGATTTGGTGGATCTGGTCCTCGTCATGACCGTCAACCCCGGTTTCGGCGGCCAGGCCTACATCCCGCTGGAAGGTAAAATTGCCGATATCCGCAAACGTATTACGGCCACTGGCCGCCAAATTGACCTTGAAGTCGATGGCGGTATCACGCCCGACACGGCCAAAAAGGTCATAGCCGCCGGTGCCGATGTGCTGGTTGCAGGCACCGCCGTTTTCAAAAACGGCCCCGAAAAATATGCCGAGAGCATCAAGGCAATTCGGGGTGCGTAAACAATGAGTCTGTTGTCCGATATACTGGATCCATCGCGTAACCACGGCGCCATGCGCCTCATTGCCCGCCCGCTTTATAGTTGGAGCTTGGCAAGCGGTGCCGTGCCCGATCGGCTGTTGATGCTGCCGCCCGACCCTTGGGCAGGGGATGCCGGCAAAGGCCGCTGGATAACCAACCGCACCATCGATGATAACGGCCATCAGACAATGTTGGACGCAGGTGTCTGGAATAGAAACACAGTCACCGCCGATAAACGCCAATGTACGTTGGTCCACGGGTTTGAATGGCTGGCTGATTTGAAGGCATTGGGCGGTGATGCAAGCCGCCGCCTTGGCCGCCAGCTGATGCAGGAATGGATGGCATCGAACATGCGCTGGCAGGAAGGCGCATGGGATAACGCGATAACCGCGCGCCGTATTGCGGCATGGCTCATGGGCTACGAATTTTTCTGCGCCAGCGGCGATGATGCCTTCCTCAGAAGCTTTTTCGATTCATTGACACGCCAGCTACGGCACCTTGATCGTGTGCACCCTGAAAAAAATCTGGGCACCGATGCGCTCCGAATCATCCGCGCGCTCGTTTATGGCGGCCTTTGCCTGGAAGGCGCGGAAAACCGCCTTGCGGCAGGCCTCAATTGGCTGGAGCACTGGCTGCACGACGAAATCGATTCAGAAGGGATGCATATTTCCCGCTCCCCGCGTGAACTGGTTGATATCGCACACATTCTTATCGATATCCGCGGCGCGCTTGTGCGCGGCGGGCTGGCGGCGCCAACCTCGCTTCAATCGGCTATCGATCGCACCATGCATGCCATCCGCTTCTTCAGGATGCCAGATGGCCGCCTGACCTGTTTCCATACAACTCAGGAAGATGACGCAACCCGTCTGGACACCCTGTTGCGCGTAAGTGGTGTACGCATCCGCAAGCCACTAAGCCACCTCGAAGGCAGCGGTTTCGAATCACTGGTCCGCGAACGCACCGTATTGATAGCCGATTGCGGCACATCCGCCCCTTGGCCCTACGATTCATGCGCCCATGCAAGCACATTGGCTTTTGAAATGTCGGTCGGGCGTGACCGCATGATCGTCAACTGCGGCACGCACCCTGTCGATTCCATGTGGGCTGACCATTTGCGTGCAACCGCCGCCCATTCGGGCCTCACCATCGATGACCGCAACGCCTTCGAAATCAGGGCCGATGGGCATATTGGGCGCGCCCCGCACAACACCACCACCCGCCGCGATGTCGTTCAGGGTGGCGGCCTCATGCTGACCATGGCGCACGATGGCTATGCCCCTCTAAACGGTATCGTGCATACCCGCCGTTTGATGCTGTCTACAGATGGCGCGGTCCTGGAAGGGGAAGACTGGCTGGTCAGTGATGCCCCGCTGGTAAAGCCCGTCAACTTCGCAATCCGTTTCCACTTGCACCCGCGCGTACAGGCATCCCTCATTCAGGATGGACAAGCGGCTCTTCTTCGCCTGCCCTCGGGCGGCGGCTGGCGCTTTTCCAAAAAGGCAGGTGAGCTGGCTCTCGAAACCAGTGTGTACTGCGGCACAGGCGCAACCCCGCGTAAAACTCAGCAACTGGTGCTCACAGGCGTGGCCGAGCAGGGGAACACGGCTATCGGCTGGACATTCTCGGAAGAATAAAAGGCATTAGC
>JAGWXJ010000001.1 GCA_018969935.1 Alphaproteobacteria bacterium
GTCGCATTTATTTCATAAAAGAGTTGACACTCAGGCCTTCCATTGATATTTTCATAATGTTATTAACGAACAGAGAGCACTATGACGATCGAAACTCCTCAAAAAAATCCTAGTATTTTAGGTACCTACTCTGAGGCTGCAACCAAAGCAGATCCTATCCCAGTCACATCTCAAGCTGAGAGAGATGCAGCAAAAGAGATGAAAAAACGCGAAGAGGTACGCCGAAATTCGGGCCTTTCATACGTTGGCCTCTAGGACAACCCAGATATGCAAAAAGCCGGGCTGGACCCGGCTTTTTTTATGCCTATCTTCGCAAGCGCACAAATAAAGTTGCACTATTTTCATAAAACATATACAAACGTGCAAATTTTTTAAGGATAAGTAATGACAACCTCATCACAGGCACTCCCTGCAGGCTACACATCGCGCAACAAACAGCGCCTTGCGGTAGCGATCGAGTTTGTCAAAAACGCCGATATCTCGCCCGAGTTGCGCCGTGCCATCCTGGGCAACAAAAAACGCTCGGAATCCCGCGCAACGCTCAAGCTGTACTTTGCCCTGAATGCAAAGCGCTTCCCTGTATCCGAAGCCACGGCAGCCATTCGTGCCGAGCAGGATAAACTGCGCGCCGCCCTTAAAAAGAAGCAGGCCGAAGAACGCCAAAAGCTCCATAAAGCGCGCGTAAGGGCCAGTGCCAAACGCAAGCGCCAGTTTGTTGCAGCCTAAAAAGCCCCTACAAAAAAACCTACAAAAAACATAATTCTCCACTACATTGGTCAGCGTAGAAGGAGGCTTTTGCCCATGTCAGCCGCTAAAATCGTACTCGTCGATGACGACAGGAACATCCTTACATCCGTCACCATGGCACTGGAGGCCGAGGGTTTTGACGTCAAAACCTACAACGACGGCGAAGCCGGCCTGAAAGGCCTGCAGGCCCAACCTGCTGACCTCGCTGTACTGGATATCAAAATGCCCCGCATGGACGGTATGGAAGTGCTGACCAAGCTGCGTGAAACCAGCCACATGCCCGTTATCTTCCTGACTTCGAAGGATGACGAGATTGACCAGCTTCTAGGCCTCAAAATGGGCGCCGATGACTACATCACAAAACCGTTCTCGCAACGTTTGCTGATTGAACGCATTCGCGCCATCCTTCGCCGCGAAACACTACGCAACCAGCCCGCATCGGCTGGTGACGCCACAAAAATCATGAAGCGCGGCGAATTGCTGCTGGATGACGAACGCCACCTCTGCACATGGAAAGCGCAGGAAGTGCCGCTGACAGTCACGGAATACCTGCTTGTAAAAGCACTGGCATCGCGCCCCGGCCACGTTAAAAACCGTGACGCCCTGATGGATCAGGCCTACGGCGAAACCATTTATGTGGATGACCGCACCATCGACAGCCACGTCAAACGCATCCGCAAAAAATTCAAGGTCATCGATGACGATTTCAACCACATCGAAACCGTCTACGGCGTCGGCTACCGTTACAAGGAATAGCGCTTCCAGCCGTTCACCACGTTATACTGCACATCGCTAGGCAACTCGTATATTGCGGGGCGTGCGCCAAACAGCGTCTGCGCGTAATTCGCACCTTCGAAGATAAGCGACCGCGTGAGTGATATTTCCTGCGGCGCTTCCATCTCGTGCGTGCGTATGAAGTTGACGGGATAACCGCCGTTCATAACCACCTGCCACCCTATCTGCATATCCGAAAAACTGTGCGGGCGGCCCTTGATAAGCGTATTGAATTCAAAATCACCCGATGACCCGCTGGCAAGGTACCGCACTGAGCGGGCTTCGCCATTGCGCGGGCTTATATCCGCGCCCGTACAACCCAAGACCACACTGTGCTTCCATACATCGGCACAAGGCTCGGGGTATACGCGCACAACCGCATTGAAGCGGGCAACCAGCTTCTGCGCGCAGGCATAGCCAATGGCACCGGCACCCACAATGCCGACATTCTGTACTGCATCGCGCAAGGCCAGCGCATCGGCAATGGCACCTGCAATAAACGGTGCTTCATGCTCGCGTTTGGCTGCGCTACCGGCAACCGATACAACGGGGCAACTCAATTTTGATTTTTGCTTCAGTTTCAGAAGTCCGTTTGTCGTTTGCTCGACGGCAACAACAGGCACTGCCACGTGCGCGGGCATGGATGCAATAACATCGCCGCCATCATCAAGCACAACCAGCCTGTCGTAATCCCCGCTCTGGAGCCTGATAAAAACCTCCTGCCACAAATTGGCAACATCGCGCAGATGCGCTTCCTGATATCCGCCTGCAGATACAGGCACGCTCCCCCCGTGCGCCATCATGCCGCGGCTATGCATGGCCGCCACAACACCTTCCACGGTCGAATAGCATTTACCGATAAGCACCATGGATTTTGGATCAATCCCCGTGGCTTCGAAGCGTTCAAGCAGCCCCAATGTGCTAGGGGTCAGATGCTGGCATCCGATAAGCAATGTTTTTGGGGTTTTTCTAAGCATGGACCATACATAGGGTCCATAACCCCGAAACGCCACATTTTTATGGCCGCACGGGTGTCACAGGCAACGGCCTAAAAAAAGCCTGCATTTTCAGGGCATAATCGGTTAAAAGGGGTCAAATGCCGCTGCTATCGCAACCCAAACTCAAAAAGTTGATAAGGCTCGCCAGCATGCCTGCGCACCAGCGCTGGGTATCGCGCTTGTCCTTGCGCATTTTTGCAGTGAACGTGATGGCCCTTGTGGTGCTGGCCTTCGGGCTCCTTTACGTGAGCCGGTATCAACAGGAACTTGTGGCTGGCGAACTGGATAGCCTTGAACGTCAGGCAACGATTTACGCAGGCGCGCTGGCCGAGGCCGCGCGCTATTCCTCCACCATCAAAACCCCGAACCCTGAGATGGGCGAGATGGTCAAAGACTCCCTCTCCCGCGAACGGACACGCAACATGGTCCGCCGCTTGGGGGAAACCACCATCAACCGTATCCGCGTTTACTCCGATGAAGGCCGCCTGATGGGCGATTCCGATGTGCTGGGCGGCGCGGGCGGCGTTATCCGCGTTGTACGCCTGCCTCCCATGAGCATCAGCCACGGCACCTTGTTTGGCGGCCGCACCTTGGCCGATATTGCAATCGATCTCTTGCCCTCGGGCGTCCGCCTCAAGGATTATCCGGGCGATGATAGCCGCAAGGCAAGCCGCCGCAGCGACCGCTTCCCGGACGTAGTGGAATCCCTTGAAGGCCGCGTATCCTCGACCGCTTGGGTCAGCGGCCCGCACGGGCGCGATATCATTCTATCGGCAGCCGTTCCCATACAGCACCTCAAACAGGTCCTCGGCGTTGTCTACGTAACGCGTGACGGCACTTCGATTGCCGATGCCATCCGCCAAATGAAGCTCGATATCATCAAGCTGTTCATGGTTTCGCTCACGATTACATTCGTGCTCTCCATGTATCTTGCAGCCGGTATTGCAAAGCCGCTTAAGCGCCTTGCGCGCGCGGCCGATCAGGTCCGCCGCGGGCTATCACAGGCCGAAATTCCCGACCTCACGTCCCGCCGTGATGAAATCGGTGACTTGTCGGCATCCTTGCGCGAAATGACGGCTGCGCTCGCCGCCCGCCTTGACTCTATCGAGCGTTTTGCAGCCGATGTCGCACACGAACTTAAAAACCCGCTGACATCGCTGCGCAGCGCCTTCGAAACCGTACAAATGGTGAAGGATGAAAAGGCAAAGGATAAACTGACCCGCATCATCCTGCATGACATGCAGCGCATGGACAGGTTGATCAGCGATATCTCCGCCGCCTCCCGCCTTGATGCCGAGCTGAGCCGCGAAAACATGGCACTGGTTGATTTGCGCCCGCTGCTTGGCAATCTGTGCAGCAGCTACGCATCCCCTCTCGACCGCGTATCGGAAGGCGCGGAAAGCAACGAACGCGTGATCCTGACCCTCCCCCCCGAAAACGAGATCCTGATTGTACAGGGGCTCGAGGGCAGGCTCGCGCAGGTGTTCCGTAACCTGATAGACAACGCGCTCTCGTTCTCGCCGCCCGATGCACCCGTGCGCGTCAGCACGGTACGCGACACGGCCAAGCGCCAGATAAAAGTACTGGTCGAAGACCGCGGCCCCGGCATCCCCGATGCGAAACTGGGCGCCATCTTCGAACGTTTCTATTCCGAAAGGCCGCAGGGCGAGGCCTTCGGCAAACACTCTGGCTTGGGCCTTTCCATTGCCAAACAGATCGTGGACGCCCACAAGGGGAGCATCTATGCTGAAAACGTATCTGATGAAACAGGCGCCCGCCTCGGCGCCAGATTTACGGTGGCCCTGAATGCCCTCGGCTGAAAAGCAGAAACGTAAAATAGTTATCCTGACCGGCCTTTCCGGCGCGGGCATGTCCTCTGCCCTAAAGATCATGGAAGATCTGGGCTACGAAATTTTCGATAACTTCCCTCTGCCCTTTATTGACGAACTGGTTTCACAAAAAGGCTACGGCGAAAACCCGTTAGCAATTGCTGTCGATACGCGCTCTCGCGGTTTTACGCCCGCGGACGTCATTACAAAAGTTGAAGAGCTGCAAAAACTAAAGGGCGCCGAAACCAAACTCGTCTTCATGACATGCAGCAATCTGGCCTTGCGCAAACGGTATTCCGAAACGCGGCGCAGCCACCCGCTGGCCAAGGACAGGCCCGCGCTGGACGGCATCAGGCAGGAACGCACATGGCTCAAACCGTTGATGGATAGCGCCGACCTGCTGATAGATACTTCTGAACTCTCGGTGCACGATTTGCGCAGACAGGTGGAAAGTTCTCTGCACCCCGACACACGCAAGCGTAAACTGACAATCACCATCATGTCTTTCGGTTTCAAAAACGGTGTGCCGCGCGAATCCGATACCGTGATTGACGTCCGTTTTCTGGCCAACCCGCACTGGGATGATGCGTTGCGCCCCAAAACAGGCAAGGATAAAGCCGTACAGGCCTACATCGAAAAAGACCCCGATTTTAAAAAATTCATCGGCCATATTGAATCAATGATGAAGCTCCTGCTTCCGCGTTATGACGACGAGGGAAAATATTACTTCACGCTGGCATTCGGCTGCACCGGTGGGCGCCATCGCTCGGTCTACCTTGCTGAAAAGCTTTCAAAAACCATAGAAGGCTGGGGCTATAACGTTTCCACCCGCCACCGCGACCTCGATTAATTACATCAATCATATTGATGTTATTCTTTTGCCATCCTGGCACTATATTAATCGCATGAATGAAATGCGCATCGCAGGCAATGATGGCTGGTATACATCCGCGCTCGAATACCTTGTGCGCGTTGCGCAGGATTTATGCGGCTGCCAGTCCATGGATGAAGTGACGGCGATTGTACGCAAAGCCGCACGTGAGCTTACAGGCGCTGACGGCGCAACCCTCATCCTCAAGGACAACGGCAACTGCTTCTACGTGGAAGAAAATGCCATTTCCCCCCTTTGGAAGGGCCAGCGTTTCCCGATGTCGAATTGCATCAGCGGCTGGGTCATGATGCACAAACAAACCTGTTTCATTGAAGATGTATCCGCCGACAGCCGCATCCCCTACGATCTCTACAGACCTACCTTCGTAAAAAGCTTGCTGATGGTCCCTATCATGCCCGCAAGCCCCATAGGCGCCATCGGCAACTACTGGGCAACATCGCGTATGCCGCTCGCCAAGGAGATCAAATTGCTGGAATCACTTGCCAATATCACCGCATACACAATTTTGCGCGTCCGTGGCAAAACGGACGCGCATGAAAATCTGGGTATGCTTGAATTGGCCTAAAAACCGGCAGGGGCCGGCCCGCGCTGCGCTGGAGGCTTTAGCGGTTTTGTGTCGGTAGCACCCGCATCCGGCGCTGGCGATGCCCTCTTGAAACTCTGCGCACCGCACAGGCGGCTCAGTAACGGCAACTTGATATTATGCTTCATCGCTGTACTCCAGTTCCATGCCAGGCAGCAGCGTAAACATCGCGCCCACTTCCGTAACACCGTCTTCATCAGGCTTTTTGAATCTGAAGTTGAGGCCACCCGAGTGACGCTCGAAAAACATCTCGTGCGTACCGTTTTCCTGATACAGCGGCTCGTGGCCGTTCAGGATGGATGCAAAATTCTCGGCCAGCTTGCGCAAGTCGCAAGGAAGGTCGGCATCGCCGCGCATGAACCCGATAGGCAATAGCTCGCCATCCTGTTGCACGGCAATCTGGTACCCGCGGCACGCACCCGTGCGCACGTCAAAATCATGGGGTAGGGAAACAAAACTCATACAATTGGCCTTAATCGTTTGATTTCGGGTTATTTTCCCTTTATTTCTACCAGCGAAACGTTAACTGCCCCTAAACATTAGGAGGCATTTTAGGAGATGGATCCCATGACAGCCGCAGCGCCAAAAACGGTCGAAAATGACTACAAAGTCAAAGACATAACATTAGCCGACTGGGGCCGTAAGGAAGTCCGTATCGCTGAAACCGAGATGCCGGGCCTCATGGCCCTGCGCGCCGAATACAAAGGCAAATCCCCCCTCAAGGGTGCCCGCATCGCCGGCTGCCTGCACATGACCATCCAGACAGCCGTCCTCATCGAAACCCTGATCGAACTCGGCGCAACCGTCCGCTGGTCGTCCTGCAATATCTTTTCAACGCAGGATCAGGCCGCGGCCGTCATCGCCCGTGACCATGGCGGCGTGTTCGCATGGAAGGGCCAGACAATGGAAGAAGCCGACTGGTGCATCGAACAAACGATTCTAGGCCCCAACGGCTGGCGCCCGAACATGATCCTCGATGACGGCGGCGACCTCACGATGATGATGCACAACAAATTCCCCGAGCTTCTGAAGGATGTAAAAGGCATCTCCGAGGAAACGACAACAGGCGTCCACCGCCTCTATGAAATGTTCAAGAAAGGCGAACTAAAGGTCCCCGCCATCAACGTGAATGACAGCGTAACCAAATCCAAATTCGACAACCTGTACGGCTGCCGTGAATCGCTGGTTGACGGCATCAAGCGCGCAACCGATGTCATGGTTGCCGGTAAAATCGCCGTTGTCTGCGGTTACGGCGACGTTGGCAAAGGCTCGGCCGCTTCCCTTCGCACACAGGGCGCCCGCGTCATCGTCACCGAAATCGACCCCATCTGCGCCCTTCAGGCCGCGATGGAAGGCTATGAAGTCAATACGATGGATGATGTGGCAAGCAAAGGCGATATCTTCGTCACGGCAACAGGCAACGTGGATGTGATTACGCTCGACCACATGCGCGCCATGAAAGACCGCGCGATTGTCTGCAACATCGGCCACTTCGATTCCGAAATTCAAATCGAATCCCTGCGTAATCTGAAATGGCACAACGTGAAACCTCAGGTGGATGAAGTCGAATTCGCCGACGGCAAACGCATCATCGTTCTGGCTGAAGGCCGCCTCGTAAACCTTGGCTGCGCAACCGGCCACCCGTCCTTCGTCATGTCCTGCAGCTTTACAAACCAGACTGTCGCGCAAATCGAACTCTGGAATAACCACAAGGATTACAAGGTCGGCGTATACACCCTGCCCAAGCACCTTGATGAAAAAGTGGCTGCTCTGCACCTTGATAAACTGGGCGCCAAACTAACCAAACTGAGCAAAAAGCAGTCCGGTTATCTGGGCATCGCCGAAACCGGCCCCTACAAGCCCGACCACTACCGCTACTAATCAAAAAAGCCCGCTTGAAGCGGGCTTTTTTAATGCCTACTCAAACGCCCCGGCATGGATGCCCGTTTCAGCGGACATGATATAAAACACGGCGTCTTTAGATAGCGCGCCGCCGCGCCCTTTATCCAGCACATGCTTGGCGCACGCCCCGTCCATCACGATGATGGATTTATCGGGCTGGTTGCGCTTGCGCATATGCTCGGACGTCAATTTGACAATCAACTTGCAGATATCATCCGATACTTGCACACCATGATGTGCTTCATACCCACTTCTGATGGCCTGCAAGATTGTAACAGTGGCGTCATCATCGGGTATAGCCAGCTCAACTTTCTGAAAGCGACGGTCCATGGCAGGGTCCACGCCCACATAAATGCGGTATTCGTCCTTAGTGGTGGCACCGATGATATTGATATCACCAACCGTCAGGTACGGCTTCATCACCTCCGAGAGGCCCTTATACGCCGAACCTTCGCAGGAAGGCATAATCGTGTGTATTTCATCTATGAATAATATGTATTTTGGACATTTTGGGTCGTGATATCGTTCGGCTATCCCCTTCACAAGCGGAATAAACCGCCCTTGGAATTCGGATACACTGCCCGTACCGGCAGACATGGATGCAAGGTCGATTTCCAACACCCGTGCGTTCTTTAGGTAGTCAGGCACCGTGTCGGCAGCAATCTGTTGGGCTAGGCCAATCACCAAGGCCGTTTTACCGACACCCGCAGGCGCCTGCAGCATCACGTTCTTCCGCCCCTTCTGGAGGAGGATAAGAATAGCCTGCTCGATCTCCTTATCGCGGCCAGTAATGGGGTCAAACCGCTTTTCACGCGCCAAGGCCGTAAGGTCACGGCAATAGCTATGGATAAGGGCCTCTAACTCGGAATCGCTGATTTTGTGCTCAATGGTCATGGCCCTATTAGACCAATGATTCCGCCCCGCGTCACCAGCTCAAAAACACCTCCGGATTTGCGCAATTTTAAAGCTTTTCAGCAATAATCACGGCAGGAGCTGCCCTTGTTTGAGAGAAATTGAGATTATCCAAAGATATAACCTTGAAATAATATTATTAATTCACATAAAACATTGACTGCCGTCTTTTCCGCAAACTAATATACGGAAAATTTTTAACGCTCGAGGACACCATGGCCATGAATGCTGACAAACTGCAGTTACAATTTGGCACACCCGTAAAAAGGGCACCTATTACGTTGCGCGAATTCAAGCTGGATGCTTCAGGCACAGGCCTTGAATACAGGCACGAAATCGACCTCACATCCGAATTTGCCGCAATCGATGGTGAAGCCGCCGAAAAGCGCAAAGCGCTGGAATCCGAGAGAGCAAAGCGCGAGTGGGAACAGTTCATCAACTGGCTGCTTGCCAAATCAGCCCCGTTTGAAAAATTCTTTGCAGAGCCCGCAAAACCGGAAAATTTTGGTGCTCTTGGCCTGAAACTGGATGACGGCGAAGATCCTGCCGATGCGTTTGCAAATTACCAACTGCACATGAAGGTGCTGGGTACCGACCTTGCCATCGAGAAAAATAAAATCTCTGTTACCGCTAACAGCGATGAAACGCCGGTAGAAGCCATCCTGACTGGCTTGGCCCTCGCCATCAAAAACAACAACATCAAGGACGGCGTAAAAATCACGGCAGGCAAAGACGCCGGTGACATGAAAACCTTTGCCTATCTGGCTTTCAAAAAAGCCGGATTCAAAATCCTGAACGCGGATGAATTTGAAGCAGAAGGCGCAAAGCTGGATGATCTGGGGCAGGAAGCGTGGAATGCCCTGCTGGCAAACCAAAACGCAAAAAATGCTATCACGGCAACTTACCCGGTGCTGGCCAACCTTTTTGCAGATACACCTCCTGCACCGCTGGTAGCACAGGATTTGCCTGCTTTACCGCCGGTACCGGAAATAGACGCAACATCAGCAGCCGCCGCACTAGCTGCCGTTTTAGCATCACAAAACGGGGATCAATCACTCGGCGCCGCACTCAAAAAACTACCTGCGTATGACCCAACGGGCATCCCAAGCTACGAGGAAAACAACAAGCTGGCCCCGGCCCTGACAGTTGAACAACTGGATGCGCTGGAAGTTGGCAAATACGAAGGCGAAAAACTTGTCGATATGCGCGCATCAGCCATCCATGGCCTCCTGCGCGGCAAGGAAGCGCAAGAGAACATGATCATCGGCCAGATTCTGATGCGTGCCCTCGAAATCGCAATCAAATCAACCGATTCCGATGAAAAGTTTGTAGCCGCATTGGTTTCAAAAGGCGTCGAAACAGCGCGCGCAGAACAACTTAAAGTCATCCGCGCCCATCTGCATGAAGCCATGAAGGCCATGCCAAAAGGCGATTACCTCGACCGCGATAAACCGCTGGAAAACTTCCCCGATCTTACAAAGCTGACACCTGAAATCAGGGAAGCATTGCAAGTCCTCATCGAAAGCCAGCACAACCCCGTTGGCGGCGTGAAGGAAAACTTTGCAGGTACCAGCCATATCGTTGACCGTATTTTGCAGGATGAAAATTTCCTCAAATTCGCACCGGCTAAAATCAACTTCGGCGCAACAGGCGATGTCGGCGCGATTGCCGAACAGGTATTCCAGTACTCCAGAAAAACGCCGCACATCCAGTCCAAGCCGGAAGGTGGCAAGGAAGAAGCCGAATCAAAAGTCGATGTCCCGAACGAACTGGGCCAGGCCTGGATTGCGACATACCGCATGGTCACCCTGCCAAATGAATCGCTGGGCCTTGCCAACATGAAAGCCCCGCTCAACCACCCGCCATTCACAGCAAAACCGGATGGCACACGCCAACCGTGGGTCCTGCAGGAAACCGCAACAGCCCAATATGTAAGCTTGCTGGTTCGCGGCATGGTAGGCCTCGACAAAATGCCTGCCGCCGTTGATTTCGATGAAACAAAACAGGCTCGCGACATTGTCGCTTACGCCGTTGCAAAAGCGGGCGTAGATATCCTCTCCGGCTACAATCTGGAAGGCACAGACCCATTATTCGCTAAAGGCGTAGACACCATGAAGTGGCAGCTTGATGCGTTGATGCAGTCAACCGGCAACAACATGAACAGCACACGCTATACCGAACACGCGTACAAAGCGCTTAATGCCGACGATCCCGCAGTTGTGGCCCAAACAGTTGGTAAGGCAATTGCTACAATCGAGGCCAATTATCTGAAAGCAGCAAACGCCCTTGTCGCCAAAGGCGAACTTGAGCAAACCGTGCTGGATAAAAACATCGAAAAACTGAGCGCATGGCGCAAAAATACGGCAGCCGTAACCGCTGGTAACTTCGCAGGTATCAAGCCAGTTGTTGAAGCAGAGCTCGATGCCGATGCGGCCCCCGCCATGAAACCCCAGTAATTCTTTCCATCCATGCCCGTTTGTGCGATAAGCGGGCATGGAAAAGGTTTTCCTCAAATCAGCCGAGTTTTTCTGGGGCGCCGAGCGCCCTGATGATTTGCCACCTGCTAACCTGCCTGAAGTGGCATTCGCAGGCCGCTCCAACGTAGGTAAATCATCACTCATCAACGCGCTGCTGAACCGCAAGTCTTTGGTGCGCACGTCATCCACACCGGGGCAAACCCGCGCGCTCAACTTCTTCAATATTGCCGAAACGCTGGTGCTGGTGGATATGCCGGGCTACGGCTTTGCCAAAGCCTCGAAGGCTGATCAAAAGGCTTGGCAAACCCTGCTGCGTTCCTACCTCAAGGGCCGCGTACCGCTGCGTCTTGCCTGCGTGCTTGTCGATGCCCGCCACGGCATCAAGGACAGCGACGAGGAAATGCTGGACTTGCTGGACGCAGCCGCAGTCCCCACCCGCCTCATCCTCACCAAAACGGATGAGATATCCGAAAAAGAGATGCAGGTATTGCTGGAAAAAACGGCAAAAGCCGTCAAGAAACACGCAGCCTGCCACCCCGAGCCCATTCTCACGAGCAGCCATAAAAGCGCGGGCATCGATATGCTGCGCGCCGCCATCATTGAAACATTGGGCCTTAAATAATTATCGCGCGTAAACGATGTTGTAGAACACGTATGCGCCTGCGCTATCCTTGATGCAGAAGCTGTTACGCTGGTTGCAGCTGGGGCAATCGGCTGTCAGGAAATCCGCATCGTTACCACCGCCGTTCACAAATGCGGCTTCGGTGTTCACCGTTGTAGTTGGTATGGTTGCATCCTTGTAAAGGCGCCTGTTGATTTCACCGCAGGCTTTGGAGTCGATATCGAGGAAAGTCAGGATAATGTCGCTGGCAGCTGTCTGGGTCCATACAACGTTTGTACCTTGCTGCACCACCCACCCGCGCTTGGCCGAGCCTGATTGATATGCCTCGTCAGCCGGATTCATCACATTGATACCGCCGCCAACGGGGTGAAACACCTTGGCCGTATGTGGTGCCGTGTTGTAATTGGCATCGGATGGTTTGATGAAATTCACCTCGGTCGGCAACACGTTTTGCATCACAACCATCTGTTCGATGGCGGTACGGATGTTCGTGGCGTAGTTCAGCAAATCCTCGCCCCTGAAACGGGCTTTCCCCTCGGCAACGCTGCCCGCCATGCTGTCATCACCGTTCTGCTTGGTCATCGCAAAACTCAGAAGCCCGAAAAGGACAACTGCAATAAGGACATAAAGAAGTACGTTGCCGGACTCGCGGGATTTCATGGGGAAGGCCTCCTTGGGTTGCCGTAAGTCTAGCAAATTGCAGCGGCCCCGTGTAGGCTCTTTCCATGAGCCAGACATTGTTGCCGGTTATTACCTTTGCCGCGGGCCTATTTATAGGGCTTGGCGCGGCGTTTCTGCTGCGCAAAATCATGTCCGACCACTTCCGCGCCCTTTCGGCTGACGCCCTGAATGCGACTTCCGAGCAGTTTCTCAAACTCGCCCAGCAAAACTTCAAGGCTCTCCACGCCGAAGACAGGGGCGATATGGAACGCCGCAAAATGGCCATCGACGAGATGCTAAAGCCTGTCCAGCGCAACCTTGAGGTATTAACGGGCGCCGTCACCCAGCTTAAATCGACGGACGAGGCAGTCCGCACCGACCTCCTGAACTTGCAAAAGGAAACCGCCAAACTGGCGGGCGCCATCCACAACCCTTCGGAACGTGGGCGTTTTGGCGAATACATCCTCAAAACCCTGCTCGATAACTCGGGCCTCATTGAAGGCCAGCACTATGTATCGCAGGCATCGTTCAGCGATGCTGCTGGCACATCCCGCCCCGATTTCCTCATCCGCATCCACGATGAGCTATGTATCGCAATTGACGCCAAAGCCCCCTTCATCGACCTGATGGACGAACTGGACGATGACGCCCGCCACGCCGAGGCCGCACAAAAACTGGCCACACAGGTGCGCGAGCACGTGAAAGCCCTCGCCCGCCGCGATTATACGCGTCTTGCAGGCAGTGCCGATTTTACGGTGCTTTTTCTCCCCGGTGACCACCTCTACGCAAGCGTTGCCAAAACCGACCGCGATATCCTCGATTTCGCGGCCAAGCAGCGCGTGCTCATTGCATCGCCCATGCTGCTTATCGGCCTTCTCAAGGTTGTCGTCATGATGGCGCGGCAGGTGGATATGGCCCGCAATGCCAAGCGCATCGCCGAAGTGGGGAACGAACTGCACACCCGCCTCAAAACCTTCATGGACCACTTCGATAAAGTCGGCCGCGCCCTCAAATCATCGGTCGATGCCTATAACAAATCGGTGGGTTCCATGGAGCGCATGGTCATGCCCAAAGCCCGTGAATTCGAGGCCCTGAAAAGCCTGAAGGACGGCGAAGGCCTCGAGGCACCCGCCATGCTGGAAGCAACCCCGCGTAACGCAGGGATTGCGGAACTTGACGAAAAGGCCGCTTAGCGCCATTTTGCCGCCATGGATATTTATAAAGTCATCGTACTGCCCAACCCCGTTCTGCGCCAGAAGGCCAATGCCGTCACCCGCGTGGATGACGCCGTACGCGCCCAAATGAAAAAAATGGTCGAAACCATGTACGCGCATGAAGGCGTTGGTCTGGCCGCAAATCAGGTGGCCATGCTGAACCGCATCATCGTCATCGACACCGCCCGCCGCGAACATGACACGCCAAACCCCATCGCCATGGCCAACCCCGAAATCGTCTGGAAATCGGAAGAAACATGGGATTACAAGGAAGGCTGCCTTTCCATCCCCCAAATGTATGCCGATGTCGTGCGCCCTAAATTCATCAAGGTCCGCTACGTCGATGAAAAAAATCAGCTGCAGGAAATGGACGCTGGTGGGTTAGCCGCAACATGCATCCAGCATGAAGTCGATCACCTCGATGGCATCCTGTTCATCGACCACCTCTCCCGCCTCAAGCGCGACACGCTTCTCAAAAAATACGAGAAACTGCAAAAAGAAGCAGGCGAGATCCTATGACATCGCCGCTGCGCATCGTCTTTATGGGTACGCCGCAATTTGCCGTACCTGCACTCGATGCGCTGGTAGCAGCCGGGCACAACGTGGTTGCGGTGTACAGCCAGCCACCCCGCCCTGCAGGCCGCGGCCAACAGGTACAAAAAAGCCCTGTACAGTTGTGCGCTGAAAAACACGGCATACCCGTTTTCACACCCAAAACGCTCAAAACACCCGAACCACAGGCGGAATTTGCAGCCCACAATGCCGATGTGGCAATCGTGGCCGCTTACGGCCTCATCCTGCCCAAAGCAGTGCTGGATGCCCCCAAACACGGCTGCATCAACATCCATGCCTCGCTTCTGCCACGCTGGCGCGGCGCCTCCCCTATCCAGCACGCTATCTGGATGGGTGACGCACAAAGCGGAGTCACCATCATGCAAATGGATGTAGGGCTCGATACCGGCGCCATGCTCAAAAAAGGCACCGTGCCTATTACGCAGCAAACAACCTGCCAGCAATTGCATGACGCGTTATCCGCTATGGGCGGCAAGCTTGTCATTGAGGTACTGGAAAACATCAACAGCCTTTCACCTGAAAAGCAGGATGATGCGCAAAGCAACTACGCGCCCATGCTGAAAAAGGAAGATGGCAAAATTGACTGGTCACAACCCGCAAGCCGTATCGATTGCCAGATCCGCGCGCTCAACCCGTGGCCGGGTACATTCACAACAGGAGGCGGTAAACGCCTCAAAGTGCTGGAAGCCAGACCCGAGGCAGGCAGCGGCCCCGCAGGCACGGTACTTAACAAGGCAGGGCATATAGCCTGCGGCAAGGATGCCCTTAAACTCATCCGCGTGCAGCCCGATGGCGGCAAGCCGATGGATTTTGCCGCTGCCCTCAACGGCAATTACATCAAAATCGGCGATGTACTTGTATGAATACGCAGCGCTGGAAATTCACAGTCGAATACGATGGCAGCCCCTTCTACGGCTGGCAACGTCAGGACGATGTTTCACCAACCATTCAGGGTACCATTGAGGACGCGATATTCGGCTTTTGCCAACAGCGCATCACCATCCATGTAGCAGGCCGCACCGATGCGGGCGTACACGCGCGTGGACAGGTATTCCATGTGGATTTGCCCGAGCGGGATATGACCCCGTTTGAATTACACAAGGCCATCAACGCCCATCTTTATCCCAAGCGTGTATCTATTTTATCTGCCGAAAAAGTGGGTGATGATTTCCACGCCCGCTTCTCTGCCACCAACAAGCTATATACTTACCGCATTCTTCGCCGTTCGGCCCCGCCGGCACTGGAATCAAAACGCCTTTGGCACTTCCGTCGTGACCTTGATGCCGATGCGATGCGCGAAGGCGCAAAATATTTGCTGGGCACACACGACTTCACAACCTTCCGTGATTCCGAGTGTCAGGCCAAATCGCCCGTAAAAACACTCGACAGGCTGGAAATCGAAACAATCGATTTAGGCCATGGCGCTACGGAATTCCGAATTCATGCCGAAGCAAAGTCATTCCTCCATCATCAGGTGCGCAACATGGTCGGCACCCTCACTTTGGTGGGTGACGGCAAATGGAAACCGGATGACATGAAAACGGCACTAGAAGCCAAAGACCGCACAAAAGGTGGCCCTACCGCCCCTCCAGAAGGGCTGTACCTTGTGCGCGTGGACTATCCATAATTTGACATAACTATAATAACTTGCTACCCCTAGGCCATGGTCCAAGGCACTTTTCATACTGCCCTTGCAGGCTTAGACCCGCGTAAACCCTACCGCGGCTATAAGGATGAATTTGCCTACAGCCTGCAGCGCGGCTTGACACTTGCGCAACACATCCACCGCCATGAAGAACTTTTCCGCCTGCTCAGAAATCAGGGCAACATCCAGCCTGAATTGCCATTCACACATGCGGTTGCCCACACGCTTTTGGGCCTTGCCATGTGTCTGGCACCAGCAACAGATGGCATCAGGCAAAAACGCAGCACACCGTTTTATCAGGCCAATATGCAGGGTGAGATGATTGTCCTGCCTATCCAGAAACTGGTGCTCGAAAAAATCCTCGCAAACCCCGACACCGTAAAGCTGGATTCGGAATACGATTTGCTGGCCGTGTGCGATGAACACTACGAAAACGACAACGGTAGACTAGCGTATATTGGCCTCAACGGTGCAAAAGCCTGTTATTACATCGGCAGCCGTATGGGCAAATCCATGTTCGATATCGGTATGGCCTACAACTTCCACAACGGCGCCGTGCAGGCAGCTGCCGATGAAATCGCACAAGTATTCAGCGAATCCTTCAAACAGGCAGCATCCCACGAACTTGAACACCCGCACGACTGGGAAGAAAAATTCTGGTGGCGGAGTAAAGTACCAGTTGGTGTGCCCTACATGGCAGATGGGCAAGCACAAATGGTTACTCCCATCATCAACCCGAAGGACGACCCCGATACCCTAACCCTCCTCAAAACAATGCTACCTGCGCTGCAATGGATAAAGCGCCTGCGCCCCTACACCGACCTGCTGGAAGATATCCGCGTATCCGATTTGTATGACACCATGCACACGGCAAGGCTCGAACCTGTTCTCTCCCATTTCCTGCCAAAAATGGCTTAAAACCAAGTAATTCTAGCCCATTGACGGATGAGAACAAAACGTGAATACTCATCCTATGGCCAAACCTAAAATCTCCTATGCCTGTCAGAATTGCGGCGCCGTCCATCCCAGATGGTCAGGCCACTGCGATGCCTGCGGCGGCTGGAACACAATTACCGAGGAAATACAGTCCGCAGCGCCCGTAGGCTCTCTTAAGGCCAAAGGGCCCGCCCGCAGCAATGTGGTCGAATTTGTCGACCTCAAGGGCCAGAACGCCCCGCTGCCACGCGCCTCCAGCGGCATTGGAGAATGGGACCGCGTAACCGGCGGCGGCCTCGTTCCCGGCTCTGTTACTCTCATTGGCGGTGACCCCGGCATCGGCAAATCCACTTTGCTTCTGCAACTCGTGGCAGCCCTTGCGCAAAAAAATCTGACCTGCGCCTATATTTCAGGCGAGGAAGCAATCGATCAGGTTCGCCTGCGCGCCCGCCGTCTGGGCCTTGAACAATCCCCCGTACACTTGGCATCAGCCACATCGGTCCGCGATATCGTCTCAACGCTGGAGCCGCAAAAAGGCCAGAAAAACCCGTACGATCTGGTTGTCATCGACTCCATACAAACCATGTTCGTGGACACAATCGAATCGGCACCCGGCACAGTCGGGCAAGTCCGCGCCACGACATCCGAACTCATACGCCTGGCCAAAACACACAACATCACAGTACTTATCGTAGGCCACGTCACCAAGGAAGGCACCATCGCAGGCCCCCGCGTCCTCGAACACATGGTAGATACCGTGCTGTATTTCGAAGGGGATCGCGGCCACCAGTTCCGTATCCTCCGCGGCGTCAAAAACCGTTTCGGCCCGACCGATGAAATCGGCGTCTTTGAAATGGGTGGCAAGGGCTTGGCCGAAGTCCCGAACCCATCAGCCCTATTTCTGGCTGAACGCCGCGAGCGCATTTCAGGAAGCGCCGTATTGGCCGCATTGGAAGGCACAAGGCCAGTACTGGTTGAAGTTCAGGCGCTTGTGGCCCCCACTACTTACTCCGCGCCCAAACGAGCCGTAGTAGGTTACGACAGCAACCGCCTTTCCATGATACTCGCCGTGCTGGAAGCCCGCTGCGGCATCATGTTTTCAGGGCAGGATGTGTACCTGAATATCGCGGGCGGCCTCAAGATTGCCGAACCTGCCGCCGACTTGGCAGTCGCAGCCGCCCTGTGTAGTGCCCTTTCAGGCATCGCTATTTCAGGAGACGCGATCATATTCGGCGAAATTGGCCTCTCGGGCGAAATCCGCCCCGTCCCGCAACCAGATTTACGCTTGAAGGAGGCCGAAAAGCTCGGCTTCAAATCTGCGTACATACCTCAAGGCAAATCAAAACCATCCGGCCATATGGATTGCCATAGCTTCACCACCCTCGATGATTTTGTGCGTTACCTAAGGGGCTGAGCCGTCACTAGCGCGGCGTTTCTCGGTATGGTCTTCTATCCACTGGTAACCGGGTAATTGCAGGCGCCAGATAATGGCGGCTGCACGTAACGCAAAGCAGGATGCAACGCCTGCAAGTACAGCCATGGTTGGCGCATACGTATGCACCACCAGAAATACGGCAGCACCCAGCGCGCAGGCTGTTGCGTATATCTCTTTCCTGATAATCAGGCTCGGCTCCCCCGCAAGGATGTCGCGGATAATCCCGCCAACAATCGATGTCATGACACCCATGGTAATGCACACGCTCCAGTGCGCGCCCGCATCCAGCGCGATCTTTGCGCCCGTCACGGTAAATACCGCAACGCCCACGGCATCGCCCCATACAATCCACTTTTGGTAGGATGCCACATGCCGCGCCACAAAAAACATGACGATAGCCGTCACGACGCAATCAATTAGGTAAAGCGGCTGCTTGACCCAGAATACAGGCAGATTGCCCAGCACCACATCCCGCGCCGTACCGCCGCCAATACCTGTTACGGCGGCAAGCAACACAAAGCTCACGATATCCAGCTGCTTTTTGGCCGCCACAAGGCACCCCGTGATGGCAAACACGGCAACCCCAGCGTAATCGATGAACAAAAGCAGCTTTTCCATCAGGATATTGTACCCGCACCGCGGGTTTAGTAAAAGGATGGCATGACAACGCTCACATCTGCCAAAGCTTCCCCCCTCAAAGGCACCATCAAGGTGCCGGGTGATAAATCCATGTCCCACCGCGCCGTTATGTTCGGCGCGCTGGCTGAGGGCACGACAACCGTAACCGGCCTTCTGGAAGGCGAGGACGTTCTAAGCACCGCTGCCGCCATGCGCGCCATGGGTGCCACCGTCAACAAGCAGGGCGATACCTGGACCATCACGGGCGTTGGCACCAAAGGCCTCAGCCAGCCAGCCGAAACACTGGACCTTGGCAACAGCGGCACATCCGCCCGCCTAATTACGGGCATCATTGCAGGCTACCCCATCAAGGCGACCATGACGGGCGACGCATCGCTCACCAAGCGCCCCATGAAGCGCGTGATGGATCCCCTTACCCAAATGGGCGCAAGCTTCCAGTCCAACGACGGCAAAATGCCCATGACGGTGCAGGGCAGCGCTGCCTTGCAAGCCATGCACTACGATATGCCTGTGGCATCGGCACAGGTGAAATCCGCCGTTATTCTTGCAGGGTTGAATGCACAAGGCACAACATCGGTACGGGAACCGAAGCCCAGCCGTGACCACACCGAGCGCATGCTCGGCGCATTCGGTGTATCCTGCACAACGGATGGAAATGTCGTCAGCATCAAGGGTGGCCAAAGGCTAAAGGCTCCTGCAAATACAGTCGTCGTGCCGGGTGATCCGTCATCGGCGGCATTCGCCATCGTTGCTGCGTTATTAATCGAAGGCAGCGAAATCATCATCGAAAACGTTGGCCTCAACCCAACCCGTACGGGCCTCTTTGATACGCTGCGCGATATGGGCGGCCACCTTGAAATCATCAACCGCCGTGATGTAGGCGGTGAACCGGTGGGCGATTTGCGCGTCAAACACTCCAGTCTCAAAGGCACAACCGTGCCCGTTTCGCGCGTCCCCTCCATGATTGACGAATTCCCCGTACTTTTCGTGGCCGCCGCCTGCGCGGACGGTGAAACCTTCTGCGATAGCCTCGATGAACTGCGCGTAAAGGAAAGTGACAGGCTCAAAACAATGGCCGAAAACCTGACTGCATGCGGCGTAAAATGCGAGGAAGGCGAAATGTCCCTCCGCATCTTCGGCAATGGCACACCGCCCAAAGGCGGCGCTACGGTCAAAACGCACCTCGATCACCGTATTGCCATGGCGCATCTGGTTTTGGGCGCTGTATCACAGCAACCTGTAAGCATTGATGATGCCGCTGCCATCGCAACCAGCTTCCCCGGCTTTGTCGCACTCATGAACAATCTGGGCACTCGGATGGGATAGCAATGGGCAAAAGAACCGTAATTGCAGCACTCACATTTGCAATCGCGGCCATGGCGCCTGACCAAACGGCGTTACCTTGGCAAACACAGGCCGTCACCAACAGCCAAACGCCCGAAAACACACTCATTGCCGTATTCACGGGCGATAAGGGCCGCATACCGGAAGGTTTGCGCCTGCTATCCGAAAAAGCGGGCAACCATCTCCTCATCTCGGGATATGATCTTCCTATCTGTTACGAGTGCCGCGCCGCAGCCAGTGAAGGGCAGGAAGTACTGCTTGATACAAAAGCCAAGAACACGCGTGAAAACGCAATAAACACCGCCCGTATCGCACGCGAGGGCAATTACAGCCACATCATCCTCGTAACATCCGATTACCACATGGAAAGATCGTTTTATCTGCTGCGCAATCGCTTGCGGGATACGCGTATCACAATCCACCCGTACCCTGTGGTATCGGAAACCAACTTAAGACCGGCTATTGAAAGCGAACGTTGGAAAATGTGGGTTACGCGACGCGGTATAGAAACAAGCCTGCGACATTATCTTCGATAGCACCATATTTTGGGGCCTTTTTAATTTCACAATTTGACTTTAGAGTACCCATATATGGCAACACCAATCATTACCATCGACGGCCCTGCGGCATCTGGCAAAGGCACCTTGGCCAAGCGGCTTGCCTCCACCCTCGGCTTCTACTATCTCGACTCCGGGGCGATATACCGCCTCCTCGCCCTCAAAATCCTGAGCGAGGGTCTGGACCCCGACAACGAAGACCAATGCGTTAAGGCCGCCCGCGCCTTCGTCCCCGAATTTGACCCTGCACGCATGTCCATCCCCGATATCCGCACCGAACGCGTATCCGACGCAACCTCGCGTTCCTCACGCTTTGAAGGGGTGCGCGCGGCCCTTCTGGAAATCCAGCGCGGTGTCGCCCATAACCCGCCGGCACCCTTTAAGGGCGCTGTATTGGAAGGGCGCGACACGGGCACTGTTGTCTGCCCCGATGCCGACCTCAAGATTTTCCTGACCGCAACAGCCGAGGCTCGCGCCCAAAGGCGTACAAAAGAGTTGCTTTCCCGCGGGGAAACCGTTACATACGAGGCCGTCCTGCAGAATTTGAAAGAACGCGATGAGCGTGACTCCACCCGCGCAGTGGCCCCGTTGAAACCGGCACAAGATGCGGCAACGGTCGACACCAGCGGAATGGATGCGGATGCGGCCTTGGGCTTTGTGCTCGATCTGGTTCGCAAACGCCTTGCAAGCGCTGCCTGACAACCGCCTGCCACTGAAGCCTTTTTAGGCCGTCAAACAGGAAGCAAAGCGGTACTTCACCCAAAGGGTGGCAAGTTTATTGAAGTATTTTGTGCCTAAATCCCCACGCGTATCCAACCGCAGCTGAGGCGTATTTTAGTACGTCTTCTAGCGGTTTTTTGCTGTGTGCGATTTACAGGCCTTAAGAAAAAATCACTGCCGCCCATAACAAGGAAACCCAAACAATGGCTCGTATAGCAGCTCAACTCAAGGACCGCGAAGAATCCAAAATTTTCGCAGCCCTTCTTAACGAAACAGTAAAACCACAGACCGCCTTCGAAGGCACCGTCGTGAAAGGCCGCATCATCGGCTTCACCCCTGACGATGTCATCGTGGACGTCGGTCTGAAATCCGAAGGCCGCGTTCCCATGAAGGAATTCGGTTTCGCCGCCCAAAAAGGCTCCATGAACGTTGGCGACATCATCGAAGTGTTCGTCGAACGCGTGGAAGACCGTCAGGGCGAAGCAGTACTCTCCCGCGAAAAAGCGAAACGCGAGGAAGCTTGGAGCGAACTCGAGCGCCTGCACCTCAAAAACGAGCGTGTTAACGGCGTTATCTTCGGCAAAGTCAAAGGCGGCTTTACCGTTGACCTCAACGGCGCTGTGGCATTCCTGCCCGGCTCGCAAGTTGATATCCGCCCCGTCAAGGACATCGGTCCTCTCTTCGGCACACCGCAACCTTTCCTCATCCTGAAAATGGACCACGCACGCGGCAACATCGTTGTTTCGCGCCGCGCAGTTCTGGAAGAGTCGCGCGCAGAAGCCCGTACGGACCTCATGGCCCAGATGGAAGAAGGCCGCGTTCTGCAAGGCGTTGTCAAGAACATCACCGATTACGGTGCGTTCATCGACCTCGGCGGCGTGGATGGTCTTCTCCACGTCACGGACATCTCGTGGAAACGCGTCAACCACCCATCCGAAGTTCTGCAGATCGGCCAGTCGCTCGACGTCATGGTCATCCGCTACAACAAGGAAACGGGCCGCGTATCCCTCGGTCTGAAACAGCTGGAAAAAGATCCATGGGAAGGCGCCGAGCGCCGTTACCAGTCTGGCCAGCGCTTCAAAGGCCGCATCTCCAACATCACGGACTACGGCGCCTTCGTTGAACTCGAAGACGGCGTTGAAGGTCTTGTGCACGTGTCGGAAATGTCCTGGACCAAGAAGAACGTCCACCCCGGCAAAATCGTTTCGACCTCTCAGGAAGTCGAAGTGGTCGTGCTCGATGTCGACATGGAAAAACGCCGCATTTCGCTTGGCATCAAACAATGCCAGCCGAACCCGTGGAAAGCATTCGCTGACAGCCACAACGTTGGCGATGTCATCGAAGGCGAAGCCCGCAACGTCACTGAATTCGGTGTGTTCGTGGCACTCGACGCGGAAATCGACGGCATGGTCCACATGTCCGATATCTCGTGGGAAGTACCCGCTGAAGAAGCCATCAAAACGGTTGCCAAAGGCTCCACCGTCAAGGCCAAAATCCTTGAGATGGACCCCGAGAAAGAGCGCGTTGCTCTTGGTATCAAGCAACTGACGGAAAAACCGGCAAACGCCATCGAATCGACCCGCAAGGGCAAGTCCGAAGGCGAAGCCGCTGCCGCAGGCGCTTCCGCGAAGAAAGGCGACGTTGTCACCTGCACGGTTTCGGCCGTGGAACAGGACGGCATCCACGTCACCCTCTCCGATGGCTCGAAAGGCTACATCAAACGCAACGACCTCTCCCGCGAACGTTCGGAGCAACGCCCCGACCGCTTTGCAGTCGGCGAGAAAGTCGATGCCAAAATCGTGGCAACCGGCAAGAAAGGCGAAGTCAGCCTTTCCATCAAGGCCCGCGAAATCGACGAAGACAAAGCCGCAATGGCCGAGTACGGTTCGTCGGATTCAGGCGCCTCGCTTGGTGACATCCTTGGCGCAGCCCTTGGCCGTGAAGCCGAAGCTGCCGAGAAGCCCAAGAAAAAAGCTTCCAAGAAAAAAGACGCTGAATAATCTGATCAGCCTCTGAAAGTCAAAACCCCCGCCTCGACAGCGGGGGTTTTTTCATGCTCAAATTGGTACATGGAAAAATATCGCAAACTCATTATCTCGCAATTCTGTGCACTGGGCGCGGTTGGTGCTGCCATCCTTGGCTTCCTGCGCTACCAGCAGGTGCATAGCCTGACAGACCAGATGACGCTCAGCTTCATCCTGTTCGCAGTTGTTCTGTTTGCAATGGAAGTCAGGCTCGTCCTCGGCTGGATTGCCGAAAAAAAACAGTCCAAAGTTTAGCCCGCGCGGTCCTTGGCGGCTACATCCTTGCGGCTTAGTTTGCCGATAAGGGTTTTGGGTAACGGCGTGTCCGATATTTCTATGGCGCGCGGCACCTCAGTAGGTGTCAGCTGCTCTTTCAAAAACGCTTTCAGCGCCCCCGCATCCAGCGTTACACCGGCCTTCGGGTGCACCCATGCCTTTACCATCTCGCCGCGCTGCGGGTCAGGCACACCGGCCACAATACATTCGGCAACGCCACCATACTGGTAAATCACATCTTCAACGTTTCGCGGATATACCTTGAAGCCGTTGACGATAATCATGTCCTTGATACGGTCTACAATCCGCACATACCCCTGCGTATCCATGGTGGCAACGTCACCCGTATGCAAACGGCCATCGCGCAGCACGGCTGCCGTTTCATCTGGCTTGTTCCAGTATTCTTTCATCACTTGGGGCCCGCGCACACAAAGCTCGCCCTTCTCGCCCAGCGGCATCAACGTCACGCCGTCCTCAAGGGACACGATTTCAACGACCGTACCGCAAACAGGCAACCCGATAGACCCCGCGGCGTTGGACCCCGCAGTCGGGTTCACGCATACAACTGGCGAAGTTTCGGACAAGCCGTAACCTTCCACCACCACGGCGCCCGTCAGGTCCTCGAAAGTTTTTTTAACCTCGACCGGCAAAGGCGCCCCACCCGATACGCAGTACTGGATGGATGACAAATCGTACTTAGTTCCCGCGGCTTTTTGCGCAATCGCGTTATAAATAGCGGGCACGGCGGGAAACAGCTTCGGCTTCTTTTTTGATATGATTTTGAGCGTTTCCTCGACATCGAATTTCGGTGTGGCGATGATTTCCCACCCCAGCCGCACACCAAAGTTAAGGACTGCTGTCATCGAAAAAGCATGGAAGAAGGGGATAACGCCAAGCATCTTCCCGTCCCCCTCGCTCGCCTCGGGGAACCACAGGCGGCACTGCTCCACATTGGCGGTTATATTTGCATGCGTAAGGGCTGCCGCTTTGGGCACACCCGTGGTACCACCCGTGTATTGCAACAGTGCTATGTCGTTTGCGGGGTCTATGGGCACGGCAGCAGGTATGCCGTCGTTATGCGTTAGCTCGTCAAAGGCAAGGTAATCGCCGTTATGGGCATCTGCGGCAATATCCTTCCATTTGATAACAGGAAACAGGAGGTTTTTGGGGAACGGCAGCACATCCACAAAACGGCACACCACAAGGTTTTCAAGCTTGGTCTGGTGCAGCACATCCACTGCTTTGGAAAACATCGGCTCGAGGTCCAGTGTCACCAGATATTTGGCGCCTGAATCGTCAATATGGTGTTTGACCTCGCGCTCCGCATATAGCGGGTTGAGGTTCACGATGATGCCTCCTGCCTTCAGTATCCCGTAATAGCAGGCTGCATAAAACGGGCAGTTGGGCAGCATGAGCGCCACGCGGTCACCCTTTTGCAGGCCTCGTTCCTGAAAGCCCTTGGCCACATGGTTGGCGGCAGTAGCAAGCTCGGTCCATGTATACCGCTTGCCAAGATAATCAAAGGCAGGCTTGTCACCGTATTTGGCGTGCGCAACATCCAGAAGGTCCGATACGGGGTAAATGCGTATCTCGGCATCCCAGCTTACGCCGGGCGCATAACTTTTGGACCATATATCGGGCGTATAAGGGTTCATCCGATAATTATACCATCAATAGACTTCATGCACGGCTGATAAAAATTGCTGCAACCGCGCTGTTTTGGGGGCGTCCAGTATGTCAGGCCCGCCCCGCTCGGCCACGGTGCCGCCATCCATGAAAACGATCTGGTCGGCGCTTTTGCGGGCAAAGCCAATTTGGTGGGTTATCAGGAACACCCCTATATTACGCTCCTTAAGGTGTCCCAGTTTCGTCAGGATCTTGACTGTCTGCTCCACATCCAGGGCCGATGTTATTTCATCCAGCAGCAAATACCGTGGGTTAAGGATAAGCGCGCGGGCCATGGCCACACGCTGCCGCTGCCCGATAGACGCCTGATTGGGGTAACTGTCGATAAACCCCTGCATTTCAAAAAACGCTATAAGGCCTTCAATATCCTTCTCGGCCTTGGCAGCATCAATATTGCGGGCAGGCAGCAGTATGTTTTCGCGTAAAGTCAGATGCGGCCACAGGAATAGTGATTGGAAAACAGCCGTTAGTTTAGGCCATGGCGCAGGGGTGATGGCAGCCCCCTGCTGAAGCGGGAAACTGTAATCCTGCCCATCCAGCGATATGACACCGCTATCAGGCAAATCAAGCAACGACAGCGCGCGCAGCAATGTCGTCTTGCCGGTGCCTGATGGGCCAATAACGCACGTAATGGTGCCGGGCGCGATGTCGACATTCACATCACGTAAGACGGTCTTGCCGCCAAATGATTTCCCCAGCCCGCGCGTCGTAAGCATTATTTCGGTGCCTCGTAAGGCTTAGCCACGCGGAGCAGGCTACCAGGGTATTTCTCGTACTTCGCAATAATCTTGTCCATGTGCCCGCTATTGATGATCTGGTTGAACGCGTTATCCAGCATGGCTTTGAATTTCACGTCGTCCATCGGCAAGGCAATCGTATCGGCAAATACGCGCATGGGTGCAAGGCGGGTCACGTTTTTAAGGGTATTGGGGTTCTTGGCTATAAAGTCTTCCGCCGTCCATGTTTCAAAAAAGCTCGCATCCGCCTTTTTGGTTGAGATAGCCAGAAGCTGCTCGGTTGTATCGCCCATATTCGGCAATGAAAGCACCTTCGCCTTCGGAAAATCCTGCCGCGCAATGATACCCGACATCTCCCCATCACCACTCACAATGGTCATGCTCTCGTTATCCAGCAGCGTAATATCCATATCAAAGCGCGTATCATCCACGCGCACATACGCATTCATGGGCGAGTAATAGAGCGGGCGGGAGAAAAACAGATATTTCCCTTCTGCAGGGTTTTCCCAGAAACCCACACAAATGGCATCAACACGGCCGGTACGGATGGAATCGACAGTCGTACCCCAGCCAACTTCCTCGGCCCACTCGATTTTAAGGTCAAGAAGGCGCGCAGCCTCCTCCATCACTTCGGGTATGATGCCTGAGAATGCCTTGGTGTTGGGGTCAATCATCACGGCTGGCGCGTACGGTATGTACCCGCAACGGATGGTTTTGGTACGCAGCACGCGGTCATAGGTGCTTTCCTTGGCATCCTCGGCAAAGGCTGGCATGGCAACCAGCAACATCAAGACAATCGCGAATAGTTTTTTCATGGGGTTACCTTTCAGATAAATCACGGGTATAGCGGCCCTTGAGCCACAGGGCGAAGCCATTGACGGGCAGGCAGACAGCCAAAAAGAAAACGCCAAGGGCCGTATAAATCTCGACAGGGCGGTATATCTGGGCATTGATGCGCTGCGCCGCCCTGAAAATTTCTTCAACTGAAATAAGGCTCGTAAACAGTGTGGTGTGCAGCATCATGACCTGCAGCAAAAGTAAGGGCGGCAATATTTCACGTAAAATAAGCGGTATCTGGATTTTAAAAATCGTCTGCTCGCGCGTAAGGCCGGTCACCTTGGCGGCAGTCAGGTATTGTTGCGGAAAATCAACCAGCGCCCCGCGCACGATATCGGCAACCGAAAAGATATTGATAACCGAGAGCGTAAAAGCCCCCGTGTAAAATGGGTCGATAACCACATCGAACATCGCCTGCGCGGGATAATGCAGCCAGAACAGGAATACCAATATCGGCACCCCCGACAGCAAGAAAGATACGGTACGTGAAGGCAAGCCGATATAAATACGGTAACGCGCGCCCAATATGCCAAGCCCGCCACCGACAACGATGCCAGAGCCCCAGATAATAAGTGAAAGCTGCATCGTCACCCAAAGCCCGCTTAAAAAAGCGGGATAATAATTCATCAGGATGTCGAGAACGCTCATGCCCGCTTTTTATAGCAAGTTTTGATGGTGCCGCTAAGGCACAAAAGCACTATTGAAGCCGATATCCGGCTTCCGTAGTCATAAGAAACGTTGGGCTGGTCGGGTTGGTTTCGATTTTTTGCCGCAATCTGTAAACATGGGTTTCCAGAGTGTGCGTATCAAGCCCTGGGCGGTACCCCCACACCCGTTGCAGCAAGGTATCTTTGTCCAGTTCCTCGCCCTGCACATCAAACAAAATGGCAAGCAATCGCACTTCGGTATCCGTCAGCGTAATCACACGCCCATCGGGGCTACGTAATGTCAGCCTTACAGGCTCGAGCGTCCAGCCGTTATGCTGGCGTGGCTCGGCGGTATCAACAGCGTCTTGCGCAACCCCCTCAAGGGCCGTCAAAACATCCGCCAAAGCCGCGGGAATTGGCATGTTTCGCCTTTGCTCATCCTCGGCATCATCATCCCTTCGCCCACCTAATATAACGGCTGGCCCGCCGGCCGGGTCGTATTGGCCCATGCCCGATGGGCACACAAGGGTGACATACGGTACCTCCGACTCGAGCGCGAGCGTCAGCGCCCCCGCGCTGCCGTTGCCCAAAATATCGGCAAAAGCCTGATATTCATGGACATTTTCAGCAATAACACGGACAGGGATGCGTGATAGAAGCATATCCGTAGTCTGGCACGGGCCTTGCACCTTGGTAAAGGCCATGAAGCTGATCGCATCATCCCCTTTGCCCACACCCTCGAATACCGAGGTAATGACGGCTCATAAAAACCGTTTTTCCGTATCGCGCACGGCAGGGTCGATGCCTGTCTATACACCGTCAGTCACACCGTCATCATTTGCGACGCCGGAGGCATCAACATCACTGGCATCGGCATCATCCGATACAACATCGTTCAAGGATGTTCTAGATGTCATAAACCCGCTTCAACACATTCCTGTTGTCAGCACTTTTTACCGAAAAGCTAGCGGCGATGAAATAAGTCCAGTGGCTCGCGTTATCGGCGGCGCCATCTTTGGCGGCCCGATTGGCGGGGCTTTGGCGCTGGCAGACACCGCCATCAAAATGGAAACAGGGAGCACAGTCGGCGAAAAAATTTTGAATCTGGTCAGCAGCGATAAGGAAAATACATCAACGGCGGATATATCACCAGATACCGTGATGCATGTTGCATTACGAAAATCGGGGGCGCCTCGTATGGCAGGCTCAATACCCGTGTGGGGTGGTAATACCGCACCGGAAACCCGATTTGCCGCTATGGTGCATGGTCTGACATCAGAAAATAACCATATCTCGTAGGCCAACGACTTTTCACATACTAGATATTGACGCCTCTATCAGAATCACCTGAAAATTGTTCTCAACAACAGGGGGCTTCATGACAACATTACCGCTTTCAGCCATTCGCGAACTTCGCCTTATGGAGGAGTATTTCGAGCCCGAAAACGCCGTGATGTTCGAATCGGACCTCATAGAAGCCCACGGGCAGGATACTATCTGGGGCGCCATCGACGACGGGATCCTCGAACACCGCCGCCTGCCCTTCCGTGACGGGCGTGAGCGCTGCATCTGCTGGCTCACCGAAAAAGGCCGTAAACTGGCAGACGCCGAATAGCATTGCCCCACATTGCTAATCCCCCTTGCGCGGATTGGGCGCATCTTTATCATCATAAAAAAACACCACACCAAGAGGCCCCATGAGCCGCCTGCTCCTCCTTGCCCTTTCCCTTGTTGCCACGATTGGCCTTTCTGCCTGCAGCTCGCTGGAATCCCCACCCCCTTCCTCCATGCGGAGCTTCAAGACCTATAACTACGATGCCGTAGACGCACTTCTGGACCGCGCGGGTAAAAACATCACAAAAACAACGCCAATGCTTGTTGGCACGGTGGGCGATGTAAACGACGTCGAATCGTCTTCAACCCTTGGCCGCACGATTACCGAACAGGTTAGCGGCCGTCTGGCCCAAAAAGGCTACAAAGTGGCCGAACTCAAACTCCGTCAGGGCATCAACGTCCAGCAAGGCGGCGTAACACCGGCAGCCTCGGGTGAATTCCTCCTCAGCCGCGATGTCCGCAACATTTCGGCCGAACATAAAGCAGCAGCAGCCATCACCGGTACCTACTCGGTTGGCGCCAGCAAGGTTCTGGTCAACCTCCGCCTCATCGACATCCGCTCGGGCAATGTCATCACCGGCTACGATTACGAGCTGCCCAAAACAGCCGATGTCATGGCGATGATCAGCAACAAGGGCACATCGGGCTATACGTTCTTCTCGCCCGATTACGCATATCAGTAACCATCCGGACACTATGGGAAGGTTTGGGCACGGCGCAGGCGCGTCGGGCATCAAACTGCCCTTAATCCGTCTAGGAAAAACGGCCATTTAGGCATATATTGAATCTCTATGGATCAGGATATCCCGAACACTCCCTCCGGCCCCGACGGTGGCCGTGAAGGCCGCGAATCCGGTGCCGGCGTCATGCTCAAGGCACGCCCGAAAACGCGCCGCCCTTCCATGTACAAGGTTCTGCTCCTAAATGATGATTTCACGCCGATGGATTTCGTGGTCCACATCCTCGAAAAATTCTTCGGCAAAACACGCGCGGAGGCGACGGACATCATGCTCCACGTCCACCGCCGTGGTGTCGGCATCTGCGGGATATACACCTACGAGATTGCCGAAACAAAAGTAACGCAGGTCATGGATTACGCCCGCGCCCGCGAACAACCGCTTCAATGCACGATGGAAAAGGAGTAACACGCCAATGCTCTCTAAAAACCTCGAAAACACCCTCCATCGTGCCCTCGATCTTGCGACCGCGCGCCGCCACGAATACGCAACGCTCGAACACCTGCTCATGGCCCTCACCGATGACCCCGATGCGCTGGCCGTCATGCGCGCTTGCGGCGCCAACCTTGATGATTTGCGCGAGGGTCTGACCCGCTACCTCGATACCGAGTTGATGAACCTCATCAACCCTTCCATCGAGGAAGCAAAGCCCACAACCGGCTTCCAGCGCGTCCTCCAGCGTGCAGCCATCCACGTCCAGTCCTCTGGCCGCGAGGAAGTGACGGGCGCAAACGTGCTTGTGGCCCTGTTCTCGGAACGTGAATCGCATGCCGTCTTCTTCCTGACAGAACAGGACATGACGCGCTTTGACGCCGTCAACTACATCAGCCACGGCATTGCAAAGGTAGCGGGCGTGGATGCGCCCAAAACCCCGCGCGCCACAGGCAGCTCGGTTGACGAGGAAAACGAGGACATCAAAAAAGGTGCCGACGCCCTCAAGGCCTACTGCATCAACCTCAACGAAAAATCGAAGGCCGGCAAAATCGACCCGCTCATCGGCCGCGAGAAGGAAGTCGAACGCACGATCCAGATTCTCTGCCGCCGCTCCAAAAACAACCCGCTTTATGTAGGCGACCCCGGCGTCGGCAAAACCGCAATTGCCGAAGGCCTTGCCCGCCGCATCGTGGAAGGCAAGGTACCCGCCGTCCTCAAGCGCAGCGTCATTTACTCCCTCGATATGGGCACGTTATTGGCGGGCACCCGCTACCGCGGCGATTTCGAGGAACGTTTAAAGGCCGTCATCACCCAAATCGAAAAGACCGATGGCGCGGTGCTTTTCATCGATGAAATCCACACCGTCATCGGCGCTGGCGCAACATCGGGCGGCGCAATGGATGCTTCGAACCTGCTTAAACCGGCTCTTTCCAACGGCTCCATCCGTTGCATCGGCTCGACCACCTATAAGGAATACCGCCAGCACTTCGAAAAGGACCGCGCGCTCGTCCGCCGCTTCCAGAAAATCGATGTCGTGGAACCCACAATCGAGGACGCCGTGAAAATCCTCATGGGCCTCAAGGAAACCTACGAGAAACATCACAACCTCAAATTCTCGGATGACGCGGTCCGCGCCGCAGTCGAGCTGTCGGCCAAATACATCAACGACCGCAAACTGCCCGATAAAGCCATCGATGTTATCGATGAAGCTGGCGCATCCCAGATGCTGCTGGCGGAAGCCGATCGCAAGGATGTAATCGGCGTCGAGGAAGTCGAAATGGTCGTTGCCTCGATCGCCCGCATCCCGCCCAAATCCGTCAGCAAGGATGACCGCGAGGTCATACGCAACCTCGAGCGCGATTTGCGCACCCTTGTCTTCGGGCAGGATCAGGCAATCACGGTTCTGGCCGACGCGATTAAAATGTCCCGCGCTGGCCTGCGCGATGAAGGCAAGCCGATTGGTTGCTACCTGTTCTCCGGCCCCACGGGCGTCGGTAAAACGGAAGTGGCAAAGCAACTGGCCAAAACATTGGGCGTAGACCTCAAACGCTTCGATATGTCCGAATACATGGAACGCCACGCGGTCAGCCGCCTTATCGGTGCCCCTCCGGGCTATGTCGGTTACGATCAGGGCGGCCTTCTGACCGACGCGATTGACCAGAATCCGCACTGCGTCCTGCTGCTCGATGAAATCGAGAAAGCACACCCCGATATCTACAACATCCTGTTGCAGGTGATGGATTACGGCCGCCTGACCGACAACAACGGCAAAACGGTCGACTTCCGCAACGTCATCCTCATCATGACGACCAACGCGGGCGCCGCCGCCATGGCCAAGGCCCCGATGGGCTTTGAAAGGCCCTACCGTACGGACGAGGATGTGGAGGCGATTAACACCATGTTCACGCCTGAATTCCGCAACCGCCTTGATGCCATCGTGCCGTTCAAAAACCTGACGCCCGATATCGTGGCCCGCGTGGTCGACAAATTCGTAATCCAGCTGGAAACCCAGTTGGGTGACCGCGATGTCACGATTGTCCTGACCGACGCCGCTCGCGCCTATCTGGCCGACAAGGGCTACGATGCAGCCATGGGTGCAAGGCCGCTGGCCCGCCTGATACAGGACAAAATCAAAAAACCGCTGGCCGATGAACTCCTCTTCGGCAAACTGGTAAACGGTGGCGCTGCCCGCGTGGATTACGACGGCGAGAAAATCGTCTTCACCTTCCCCGATGCGGCACCAAAAGCCCTGCCCAAAGCCCGTGAGTCGCAAGACGCATGAGCCTGAACGGAAAACTCGGCAAATGGGTGGATGCAGGGCTGATAACCGCAGCCCAGCGTGACGCCATTCAGGAACACGAACGCAAATTTGCAGGTTCGCGCTGGAAAGCGGGCATGGCTTCAAGCGGCCTCTTGTCGGTTGTATTGGGCCTGTCACTTATCGTTGCAGCCAACTGGCAATTCATATCGTCCGATATAAAACTGGTTGGCCACATCATCATCAACCTGGCCCTTAGCGTGCTTGTCTGGAAATGGCACGGCAACCCCGCCCGCAAAACACACGCAGAAGTCGCTTTGTTTTTACTCTGGGGCCTCACCCTCACGTTCATCGCCCTCATCGGGCAGATATTCCAGCTAAGCGGCCACGTCTACGAAGCCATACGACTCTGGTTCTGGATAACAACGCCGATGGTGCTGCTATTCGCGCAAGGGCGCTACATGGCGCGCCTCTGGGCTGTTGCGTTTATCATTTATGTACCGTTCGATATTCTAAGCACCACGTGGGACGCAACGGAAAGCTGGAACATCCGTAAATCCGTCCTGTTGGGCACAGCGCTTTTGTTACCGCTTGGCATCTGGTTTTTGGGGCGCTGGCAGCGTTTTGCATCGGCAAGGCAGGAAGTGGCCGCAACACTGCGGCGCTTGGCCGTATTCACGGCGCTTGCTGCGGCATCTGTCGCAACACTCGAATTCTACGATAACTTCTACTACAGCTATTCTGTATTCGTGCCGCTGGCTTTTGCTGTGCTTTCCATCGCTTTGCGTTTTGCCTTGAACAGGCAGACGCAATTTACCGCCGATGATAAACTGACCATAGACCTACTTTGCCTGTGTGGTCTTTATTGCACACTTCCCTTCCTGTCTTATGCCCTCAGCGACTTGTGGGCCATGCTGCACTTCATCGCACTGTGGGGCCTAGCTGCTGCAATCTGGCAGCAACAGGGGCATGCAAAATATGTCAGTCATGCCGTAACACTTATCAGCCTGCGTATCTTCATCGGCTTCCTTGAAATATTCGGCGGGCTCATGCTTTCGGGTTTCGGTTTCATCGGTATCGGCTTGCTGTTAATGGGCATAGGCTGGGCCACCCGCAAGGTGCAGGCACGTCTGAAGGGCGGTGTATCATGACACGCAAACTCTCGCTGCTCGCATTACTGCTTCCAACCATTGTGCTGCTCGGCTGGGTCGGCTGCCTCACATGGCGTTATAACCACGCCCCTGCTTATGATGTTGTGATAACCGGCTACGACCCGCGCGACATTGTGTACGGCAAATACCTCATGTTCACCTTTGACTGGCAAAACCCCCAAAGCAGCAAACCTGCTGATGTCGATATGGCAAGCCTGCCCACATCAGGGCGCTTTTATGTACCCGAGTGGGATGCGATGGATTTGCAAACCATGATCCAGCGTAACGAGGGCCATGTGTTTATGGCCAACGCTGCCCTTACAGGTAAAAACGCGATGGTGCGTAACCTGCGTATTGATGGCCAGCCATGGCAGGAAGCCCTTGCCGCATGGCGCAAAACAAAACAGAATGGCCCCCAATGACCGACCGTTATGACGCAGCAATTCTGGGTATGGGCCATCAGGGCCTGATTGCGGCCAACTTGCTTGCGCAGGAAGGTCTGTCCGTTGCCGTCATCGATATCGCATCGCCCGTGCCGGGCGGCCTCTCCTACGATTTGTTTGCGGAGGGCTATCGCACCGGCCCATGTGCCCACGCACCCGTTCCCGTAGATCAGAATTTGGCCGATAGGCTGGGCCTTGAGGAACGCGGCTTCACCATGAAGCCGGAACAAACCTCAAGCTTCGCGCCGTCCTCCCTTGATGGCGGCAAATACCTTTTTGCAACATCCTCCCGCGCCGCAACCCAGCGCGAGATTGCAAAGTTCTCCCAAAAGGATTCCGAAACCTTCATGGCCTTCTCCGATGAAGTCCATACCCTTGCCGCCATCCTTGATCAGGTTGGCGCATCCTTGCCGCCCTACACGCAGGACGGCTGGAAGGATTTATGGGGCGTTTTTGAAACGGGGCGTTTGCTGGCCGAGGGTGGCGAGGCCGCACAACTGATGTTCGCCCGCCTGATGAACGGCTCGCTTGAGCAGGCCGTCGCCGAAATGTTTGAAAGCCCTGCCGTAAGGGCCTTTATTACGGTCCAAGCCACCATGGCTTCCATGACGGTACCAAACCGCAAAGGCTCTGCCGCATCACTCATCCAGTATATGCTCGGCCTTGGCGGCCACCGCCCCTATCGTGGTGACTGGCAACCCTTGCGCGGCAGCTTGCACCATTACTTACGTGCGCTGACCCAAGGTGCTATTGACCGCGATGTTGCGTTTTTCCCAGGGCAGGTTGCAGCCTCTCTAACGGTGTCCGATGACCGCATCACAGCCATCAATTTGGCTGACGGCGATACCATCGAGGCCAGCATCATCATCGGTGACCTCAATCCGCTTACACTATTTGACCAGATGATCGGCCAGAAAAAATTGCCGACCGATCTCAACAATCGCCTGATGCCCTTACGTCAGGGGGGCGGCTTTGTCCGCATGAAGGTAGCACTCTCGGGCCTGCCCAAATTCACGTCTATCGATGAAGGCACGCACGAAAGCTATCTGGCAGGCGAAATACTGGTAGCCCCGACACCTGAATACATAAGCACGGCAAGGCTCGATGCAAAATCGGAAGGTGGCTCCCACCGCCCTGTCATTTCCATGATTATCCCCTCTCTTTCTTCGGATGAGCTGGCACCCAAAGGCAAACACGTAGCCTCCATCATCGCCCAGTACTATGAACCCAATTTGCCAAACGATGCCGATAACTGGGGGGCTATTGCCGACTCCGTGTACGGCGCCCTCGAAACGGTTGCCCCCGGTTTTTCCAAACTTGTTGATACCGCAGCCGTGTACATGGGCGACAACATGACCCGCACGGTAGGCCCCATCAACCGCGAATCGCTGGGCGGCGGCCATCCCCTAACCCAGCTTTTTGGCGGCCTGTTTGGCCACCACGGCCTTGGCGCCACCATCCCGTATTCCAACCTCGTGTTGTGCGGCTACGGGCCCGAGGCCTCGGCCAGCCCACATTTCAACCGTGGCGGCGAATCCGCGGCAGCCGCCGTCATGCGTATGGTTGGCTAAAGCCGGTAAGGGCCGCAAATTCCCTAAATACGGCCTTGATTTGGTCACGTTCTTCCGCCATTTTGAAGGTCATGAAACTTCTCAAACACCTTCTCTCGGTTCTCTCGCCGGTGTCATTCCTTCTGATGGTATGGCGCCGCGGTGAATTCGTGGGCGAGGATCAGGTAGGCAACCGTTATTTCCGCGCCGCCCCCCGCAAGGGCTACCGCCGCGAACAACGCTGGGTCCTGTACAAAGGTGAGCCTGAGGCATCAACCGTCCCGCCCGAATGGCATGGCTGGCTGCACCACCAAACCGATGTCGTGCCCACGGCCGCATCCCTCTCCTTCCGCAAACCGTGGCAACTGCCGCATCGCCCCAACCTGACAGGCACCGAACTGGCCTACCGCCCGCCCGGCCACCAGCTTATGGGCGGCCGCCGCGCCAAGGCTACCGGCGACTATCAGGCCTGGACCCCCGAATAAAGGACCCCACATGAAGCGCAACATCATCGAAACGGTTTTGGGCGCTGTCGTCCTGCTCGTTGCAGGCGTCTTTTTGCTTTACAGCACAACAGCCACCAAGGCAGGCGCCGTTAGCGGCTATGAAATCACCGTACGCTTCAACGAAATCGGCGGCCTGAAACAAGGCAACGATGTCCGTATTGGCGGCGTCAAAATAGGCTCTGTTAAATCCATTGATCTCGGTGATGATTACCGCGCAAAAGTCACCCTCTCCATTAAAGATGACGTCAAAATCCCCGAGGACACTGCCGCCCGCGTATCCAGCGAATCGCTGATGGGCGGTGCCTACGTAGCCCTTGATGTCGGCGGTGATGAGCAAAACATCCGCCCCGGCGGCTCCATCAAATACGCCCAGGACGCCCAGAACCTCGAGCAACTGCTCGGCAAATTCATTTTCTCGCAGGCCGAGAAAAACAAGGACGCGGATGACACTGGCGCAACACCGCCCGCCGCGGCTGCACCCGCGGCCCCGCAAGGCGCATTGCCGCAAATGTGATGCGCGCGCTCGCCCTTTCCTTCTTCCTTCTGGCATGTATCTGGGCTTCAGGCGTATCCGCGCAAGATGAACCCGTGATTGATGGCACCCCTGCTGTGGGTTCCACTACGGATCAGGAAACATCCATCATCACGGAATCCACCGAGAACGCACCGGCACCCGCAGAAGGTGCAGAAGGCGAAACATCCGCACCCGAGGAGCCCGCCCTTCCCAAAAAGCGGGAATTTACGGATATGCCGCAGGTCAGGCTCCGCATCCTCGATAAAGTCCGCGCCGAAAGCCGCACCTATGATCTCGATGTGAATCACACAGTGGCCTACGCCAATATCCGCATCCGCCCGCGCGCCTGCCGCAAATCATCACCGCTGGATGACCCCGAAAACGCATCGTTCCTGCAAATCTGGGAAGTGAAGCCCGATGGCCGCAGCGATTGGGTCTTCTCGGGCTGGATGTTTTCGTCCTCCCCCGCTATCTCGGCCATGGACCACGCCGTTTACGACGTAACGGTACTCGATTGCAGGGACCCCAAAGCCACATCCCAGTCCGAATCGCAGGATAAAACGGCACCTACCCCCGAATCCGGCACGGAATCTGGCCCTACCGAAGAAGCGCCCGCTGCCGATGCGCCTTCAGCCACAGATGCCGCGCTGGACGAATACATCGCAGATGAACCAGCCTCCGAATCTGACGCTGATACAAAAGAAACCCCTTCCGCCGACAGCGCCCCCGCCAGTAGCGAGTGATATTCCTCCCGCGGGATCTCGATACACCCGAATTGCTTGAGATGCTCGTTCAAAAACTGGCAGTCCAACAGCCTGTACCCACGCAACTTTAGCCGTGTCACTAGGTGCACCAAAGCAACCTTGCTGGCATTGGGCACACGGGAAAACATGCTTTCCCCGAAAAACGCCCCGTTGATAGCCACCCCGTAAAGCCCGCCCACAAGGGCGTTTTCCTCATCCCAGCACTCTATACTATGTGTGTATCCCATATTATGAAGTGTATTATAAACTTGTAATATTTGTGAATTGATCCATGTTTCATCCCGCCCCTCGGATTGGGCAGCGCAGCCTGCCATCACAGCACCAAAGGCACGATTGATAGTTACCCTGAATGGTCGTCTTTTCAGAAATTTACGTAAAGAATGGGATACATGAAACCCGTCAAGCGGGATAACACCACGCATAACAGGGCTGACCCAGTAGACATCCTCATCCGTGGCGTGCTCCGCCATGGGGAATAGGCCCATCTGGTATGCATCAAGGATATCTTCGGGCGTAAGCTCGCCCATGGCGCTACTCGTCGCCTTCGCCGCCACTGGTGCTACCGCCACGCGGTGTACGTGGCATCAGGTTGCCGAGGCCGGGCATGGGCGATGTGGCCCCCGGCCCAAGTGACGGCGGGGCCATGCGTGGCTGGTTCTGGAGTTGGCTTTTCTGGACCATGGCCTGTTCCTGCACAAGCACCTTCGCCAGCTGCGGGGCAGCCTGTAGCGTTGCCGCTGAAAGCCCCTCGCGGTGGATGATACCGCCGTTGCTGCTGGTATCGCCAAGATTGTCGCGGTGGATGGTCTGGCCGGATGTCACTTTCTTAAGCCATGCCATAACACCCGATACACCGGGGGGTAGGCCACTACCCGTACCTGCCACATCGTCTTCATCGTGGGAAACTGTTACCAGCGGCACCTGTTTGGCAAAAATCATGCGGCCCTTTTCAATGCAGCAGGCGTGGATTTGCTCGCGCGCCTTCAAAAACGGCACCATATCCTCGCCCACGGGGCAATTCAGCTTCATCGAATCCATGGATGCCCCGAATTCGAGTGTCAGCGAGCGTTCGGCAACATCGAAAATGACGCCCGATACATCCGAGGAAAAGGCGCTACTTGCAAGGAGCCCGACTTCACCGCCGCGTGAGGCCAGAAGGTCAATCTGCATGAATGTTCTCTGGTTTTTTATACTCTGATATTCTAGCGTATCCGCGCAAATTTGACCAGAAGACTAAAATGTCCGCTATCGTCGGCCTCATCGCACCCGATCTGGAACCCGAATCGCGCCAAAAGACGCTTTCGGCCATGGCCGCCCTTATCAGATATCGTGGTAACGAGGCATTTTCAGGCTGGGTATGTGATGATGCGCCGCTGGCACTGGGCATCCACGCCCTATCGACGATCGACCTTACCCCCGACGGCGTTCAACCCGCTATCCTTGGTAGCCATAAAATCGTGGCCGTGCTGGATGGATATATTGCAAATGCCCCTACCCTCCGCCGCGAACTTGAAGAAAAAAATATAAAACTCAAAGGCCACGGCGATGCCGAATTACTGGCTGCCTGTGCCGCTGAATATGGCCTAAACCGCCTCCTGCAAAAACTGGAAGGCGCATTCGCCTTCGCTTTATGGGACGGCAATACGGGCGCCCTGCATCTGGTACGCGACCGCATGGGCATCAAACCGCTATATGTTTACCGCTTCAAACACAGCACTGCTTTTGCATCCGACCCTGTCGCATTCAAGGCCCTATCCGCTTACAAACCTGCCCTTGATACAGAATCCGTGAAGGAATATCTGGCCCATGGCCTCGTCACGGCACCCGCAACAGTTTTGAAGGATGTGACGTGCGTAGCCCCCGGCCACCGCATCATGCTGAATGCGGCAGACACAGGCCTCAAAACACCCGAGGCATGGTGGTCCCCCGCAGCAGCACTTGAGGAAAGCGCACTACGCGATGCCGTTGCAAATGATAACGCATCGCGGATTGACCAACTCTACAAGACACTGGCGTCCGAATCCGCCCGCACGGATATACATCTGGCAATGCTGGATATATCGGCAGCCGAATCACGCCGCCTGCAATCCCTCGTGAATGTTGATGCTCCCACCGCCTCTCAGGCACCCGATGCCGTAACGGTACAAACAGCCTTTGATAGCATCATGCAGCTGGGCCTGCCGCACTCCAACCCCGCAGCGCTTCACATCTGGGCGCGAACGAATAAAGACCCATGCGTTCTTCTGGCCGCAACAGAATCGGCCGCGCAATCAAATCAGGGGACAGGCATGGCCATGCCGCGCCCACTGCGCCGCATGGCAACAGCGCTACTACCGCGTTATTTTGCAAATGCCGATGCGCGTGACGCCTACAAAAACCAGCACACCCTATGGGATACGGGCTTTATCCCTGACTGGTCTACCCCGCGCATCCCGATGTCCGAAAATGCGCGCACAGCCTATTATAATTTCTGCCACGCCTTCATTGGGCGTGACGTACCGATGCTGGATGCCATCGCAAGCGCCAAAGGCAACGAGCTGCGCCTGCCATGGGCAGACCGCCGCTTGCTTGAATACGCATTGCCAGCCCCCATCCCGCCCGAAGGCGATATAGCAAACTGGTTGCGCGGCCCCTTGCGCATACGCCTTCAAAACGCGGTGCGCGCCCACAATATACTGGGCCTGCCCGACCTGCCTGAAACCGTACAAAAATTTCTGGCCGGCGACAACAATTCCGCCCGCAAACTCTGGGCTTACCTCACTCTGGCTGCATGGGCAAATGCCCATCGCCTCCTTTGAAAGGGCTGGTATAATCGGGCCATGATTATCCTGACAGGCGCAGCCGGTTTTATAGGTTTCCATACGGCACAGGCCCTGCTTGCCGCAGGCCATAGCGTTATTGGTATCGACAACCTGAACAGTTATTACAACCCGGCACTCAAGCGCGCCCGCCTTGAAAAACTGAAATCGCACAAGGGCTTCACCTTCTGCGAAGCCAATATCGCCGATGCCCCCGCAATGGAAAAAATTGCAGCACAATACGCGAGCGCCACACACATCGTGCATCTGGCAGCGCAGGCCGGCGTCCGCTACAGTCTCGAAAATCCCTACGCCTACGCCGAAAGCAATCTCATGGGCCAGCTAGTGATGCTGGAAATGGCAAGGCACCTTAAAAATCTGAAGCACTTTGTGTACGCCAGTTCGTCATCAGTTTACGGTAACTCGGCAAAGGCACCCTTTGGCCTCGATGAACGTTGCGACGAGCCCGTATCGCTCTATGCCGCAACAAAACGCTCTGGCGAAATGCTCGCGCATTCCTACGCATCGCTTTATAAGTTTCCCGCAACGGGCTTGCGCTTCTTTACAGTCTATGGCCCATGGGGCAGGCCAGATATGGCTTATTTCAGCTTCACCAAAAACATCTTCGAAGGCAAACCCATCAAGGTCTTCAACAATGGCGATTTGCGCCGCGACTTCACTTATATAGATGACATCGTGGCAGGCATTGTTTCTGCGCTCGACAAACCTTCGCCAAATGCAGTCCCGCATCGCGTCTTTAACCTCGGCAACCACCGTCCCGTCCAGTTGCTGGACTTTATCGCAACCATCGAACGCGCATCGAACCACAAAGCCATCATGGAAATGTCACCAATGGCCGCGGGCGATGTTTACGAAACCTGCGCCGATATAACGGAATCGCAAAACACGCTGGGATTCGAGCCTAAAACCACACTCGATAAGGGAATTCCTGCCTTCATTGAGTGGTATCGCGATTATTACCAGTGATAGCTTAAACCAAGACGGATATCGTTTTCATCGGGGTCGATTCCGTTTTCTTCGCCATACCATGTATGTACGTAATCAAGGCGCATACCGACGCGGTCCCACGTCACCAGCTCCGTACCTATACCAAGGTCAAAGCCGTCGAAATCCTGATCACCCAAAGTAGGTGAATCAAACGATGCACGACGGTAACCGATAATCGCATACGGATTCAGCATCTTGGATATGGATATGCCGGGCCTGAAATCCACGCCCCATTCATGTTCTTTTTCAACGGAAGTGCCGGCTATTGAATCGTCTGCGCCCGACCAACCCAAGTGCGCTTCCACCGCACCTGTAATACCGATTTTATCCTGCAGGTATTCATCCAGTTTGTAGCCAAGGAATACCCCGTAATCGGCACCGTCTACTTCAAGGTTACCTGCAGTAGTATCGGCATCCGTCCAACCGTATCCGCCATAGGCGCCGAGATAGGCCCCTGTAAGAGGCGAGGAAGAGCTATCATCATACATGGTGGTACTGCTTGTGCTTCCGTAAGTGCCCGTTTGCGATGGGGCAGCTTGCGAACGTGTCGGACTGCTCTGTTGGGAATTGTAGGTGTTGGCATATTTGTCTTGCGCTTGGGCCGCAGGTGTAATGGCCATACATAAAAACAGGCTGACGATGGTTTTCTTCATGATTGTTCTCCTGAAAAGGGGGGATAAAACTGTTGATGCACAGCCCATACGCACCGCAGGCAGCATTAATTCCCGTCAGCACCTATAAAAAGAAGACAGGAAGAACTTTTCCATTAGATTGGGCTTAGTCTTTAAAGGACAGAAGAGAAAATGCTTAAAAAAATCAGGATTTGGGCATACCAAATCAAATTGGATACATATGCGCTTTACTTGGCTGCACATGACCCGCGTGTGCCATGGTACGCAAAAGCATTGGCAATCTTTGTCGCATCTTATGCGCTTTCACCGATAGACTTGATACCTGACTTCATACCACTCATCGGTTATCTGGATGATCTGGTTTTAGTGCCCCTCGGTATATGGATGGCCATTAGGCTAATTCCACCTCAAATAATGTCTGAGCACAGAGCTGCAGCCCGAAACGTTGCCGCAAAACCAGTTAGCCGTGCAGCCGCAGGCTTCATAATTTGCATATGGGTTCTACTGTTGATTTGGTTAGGAACAAAAATCGCATTCTCTATGGGGAGCGATCTTTAGACTAAACATTGCGTAGGGGAGATATGGAGCGGGCGACGGGATTTGAACCCGCGACATTTTGCTTGGGAAGCAAACACTCTACCCCTGAGTTACACCCGCATAGTGAGGAAGAGAAGCGAGGCTGGAGCGGGTGACGAGGCTCGAACTCGCGACCCCGACCTTGGCAAGGTCGTGCTCTACCAACTGAGCTACTT